>CAJQNJ010000246.1 GCA_905479685.1 uncultured Acidimicrobiales bacterium | reverse complement strand
GTCCCGTCGTAGTTCGGGATCATGTCGACGGTGTCTTCGTCGATGTCGGCCAGCAGCTCCATCGCCAACGGGTGGAGACGACACTCGGTGTAACGCGAGGCGGCCGGTCCGAAGTCGGGTGAGCCGTAGTTGCCGTGGAAGTCGATCAGTGGATGGCGCAGCGAGAACGGCTGGGCCATACGCACGAGGGCGGCGTAGATGGCGGAGTCGCCATGGGGGTGGAAACGAGCCATGGTGTCGCCGGCGACGCGGGCGCACTTGACATGGCCACGGTCGGGGCGGAAACCCTGTTCTTCCATGTCCCAGATGATCCGGCGGTGGACCGGCTTGAGGCCGTCGCGCACGTCGGGCAGAGCGCGCGACATGATGACCGACATCGCGTACTCGAGGAACGAGCTCTCCATCTCGTCATGGAGAGAAATCGGCTGGATCGAATCGCCGGGTGTTTCGTCAGTGGTGTCAGTCATTGGAGTCCTTGGTCAAGAAGCAAGCAGGAACGGGCCGGATCAGAAGTCGAGGTTCTGAACGTCGCGGGCATTGGTGACGATGAAGTCGCGGCGGCTGGCCACGTCGTCGCCCATGAGGACCGACGTGATCTCGTCGGCCTTGGCGGCCTCTTCGACGGTGACCTGCAGCAACGTGCGGGTGGCGGCGTCCATGGTCGTGGCGCGCAATTCTTCCCAGTCCATCTCGCCAAGTCCCTTCAGGCGGGCGAACTGCTTCTTGTGGTTCGGGCGTTCGGCCATGAACGCGTCCTTCGCGACGTCGTCTTTGAGATAGATCTTTTCTTTGCCGATTTCGGTGGAGTACAGCGGCGGCTGAGCGATGTAGCAGTAGCCGGCCTCGACCATCTCGCGCATCTGACGGAAGAAGAAGGTGAGCAGCAACGTGCGGATATGGCTGCCGTCGACATCGGCGTCCGCCAGGCAGATCACCTTGTGATAGCGGCACTTCTCGACCTCGAACTCGTCGCCGACACCGGCTCCGATCGCGGTGATCAACGCCTGGATCTCGTTGTTCTTCAGCATCTTGTCGATGCGAGCCCGTTCAACGTTCAAGATCTTGCCGCGAATCGGAAGGATGGCCTGCGTGCGCGGGTCCCGAGCGTCGACGGCGGTACCGCCAGCGGAGTCGCCCTCGACGATGAGGATCTCGCTCTCGTCAGCGTTCTTCGATGAACAGTCCTTCAGCTTGTCTGGCATACCAGCGCCGGACAGCGCTGTCTTACGACGGATGGCGTTACGCGCGTTCTTGGCAGCGGCGCGTGCCTGCGCGGCGGAGAGGCCCTTTTTGACCAGCTTGTTGGCCTCGGCGGGGTTCTCGTCCATCCACTCGGTGAGACGGGCATAGGTGGCCTTCTGCACGAACGAGCGGGCTGGCACGTTGCCGAGCTTCGCTTTGGTCTGGCCTTCGAACTGCGGCTCGCGCACCTTGACCGTGACGATGGCGGTGATGCCTTCACGTACATCGTCGCCGGTGAGGTTTGGATCTTTTTCCTTGATGACGTTCTTGTCTCGGCCGTATTTGTTGACGACCGATGTGAGTGCGGTCTTGAAGCCCTCGACGTGCATGCCGCCTTCGGTGGTCGAGATCCCGTTGGCGTAACCGTGGATGCCCTCGTGGTACCCGGTGTTCCACTGCATGGCGATGTCGAGCTCCATGCCCTCATCGACGTCTTCGTCTTCGAACTGGCAGACCTTGGAGAACAATGGCTCCTTCGAGGCGTTGAGGTGCTTGACGAAATCGACGAGGCCGCCCTTGTACTGGAACGTGATCTCTTGCTCGCGCTCGGCCCGCTCGTCTCTGAAGATGATCGCAAGGCCCTTGTTCAGGAACGCCATGATCTGCAAGCGGTCGAGCACTGTGCGCGCGACGAACTCGACGCCCTCGGCCTGGAAGATGCCGGGGTCCGGGTAGAACGTGATGGATGTCCCGGTGTCGCGATCGCCGGCCGGTGTATCGCCGACAGACTTCATCGGGGCGTCGGGCCGGCCGCCATCGAGGTAGGTCTGTTCGTAGCGGGTGCCACCCTTGTCAACCTGGATATCGAGTCGGGTGGACAGCGCGTTGACCACCGACACGCCGACGCCGTGCAGGCCGCCAGAGATTTTGTAGCCGCTCTCGTCGCCGCCGAACTTGCCGCCGGCGTGCAGCACGGTGAGGACGACCTCGGCCGCGCTCTTGCCCTTGTGTTCGCCAGACGGATACGGGTCGACGGGAATGCCGCGACCGTTGTCGTCGACCCGGCAACCTCCGTCGGCCAACAGCGTGACGACGATGCGGTCACACACACCGGCCATCGCTTCGTCGACGGAGTTATCGACGACTTCCCAGATCAGGTGGTGCAGACCCTGCAGACCTGTGGAGCCGATGTACATACCGGGGCGCTTGCGGACCGGATCGAGGCCTTCGAGGACCTGGATCTGGGCGGCGCCATAGCTGCCGGGCTTGTTCGACTTCTTGGCCTCGGCCTTGTTCGGGGTGGCTGCTTGGGCCGGCTGCTCTGGAGCCGGGTCAGCGACTGTTTCAGCGGTGTCGTTGGACACTCGTACCTCGATGTTCTCGATCGTCGGACATGGCGACGAATCGCCATGATTTCTGAGGCGATCAGGCGGTTCAGCCAGGCAGGTCAGGCCGGCTCCGAGACCTTTTCGCGAAGTGTCCCAGTGTACCCGAGGGGTGTCGTAGAGATGCGGATTTCAGGGTGCAAACTACGGACCCGTCAGAACAGATGTTCCCAACGATTTCGGAGTGTTGTTCCGACCGATTTCAGCTGTCGATGACGATCGTCTTGGCGACGCGATCCCACACCGCTTGACG
>CAJQNJ010000245.1 GCA_905479685.1 uncultured Acidimicrobiales bacterium | reverse complement strand
GTCAGAATCGCAGGAACGGCAACGGCCAGAAGAAGAACACAGGGCGCAAGCGCTCGAGTCCGGGCGGCGGTGGCGGCAGTCGCTCCAGCGGCGGCCGATCACAAAGCCGTTCGGGTACAGGTCAGCGCCGCTCGCGCTGACTTAATGCGTGAAGTGTCGCTCGCCGGTGAAGACCATGGCGAGGCCAGCGGCATTCGCCGCCTCGATCACTTCATCATCTCGAACCGATCCACCTGGCTGAACAACCGCGGTGCAGCCAGCCTCGATGGCTGCTTCCAGGCCGTCTTTGAACGGAAAGAACGCATCTGACGCACACGCGCCGCCAACGGCGCGACCGTCAGCCTTTTCTGCTGCGATGCGTCCAGCATCTCGACGGTTCTGCTGACCGGCACCGATTCCGACCGCCTGCCGATCTTTGACCAGCACGATCGTGTTCGAGGTGACGCGAGCCGCGACCGACCAGGCGAACGCAAGATCCCCCATCTCTTCCGGCGAAGGGGCACGAGTCGTCGCCACGGTCCAATCCTTCGGCTCCGACAGCAAGCGATCGGTGGTCTGTACGAGCAGGCCGCCGTCGATCGACCGCATCGTGAGGAGTGAGGATGATGGGGGCATTGCCTCGATGACTCGCAGATTCTTCTTGGTGCTCAGAAGCTCCTTGGCCCCCGACGCAAATCCTGGGGCGACTACAACTTCGGTGAAGACTTCGATGAGTTGCTCAGCAACCTCAGCCGATACTTCTCGGTTGAGCGCAACGATCCCGCCGAACGCCGAGACGGGGTCGCAGGCGTGTGCCCGCGCGTACGCCGTCACGATGTCGTCAGCTACTGCAGCGCCACATGGGTTCGCATGTTTGATGACCACCGCAGTCGGCTCCGCTCCGAGTGAGTACACCAACTGCCATGCAGCCTCGGTGTCGAGCACGTTCAGGTAGCTCAAGGCTTTACCGTTGTGCTGTACCGCGTCGTCCCACCAACTCTGTTGTCCCGCAAAGCGGAAACGCGCGCCAACCTGATGCGGGTTCTCTCCATAGCGAAGGTTCTGGACCCGATCGGCAGCAAGGTGGATCGAATCAGGCAACGGATCATCCGCATCAGTGAGATCGTCGGTGTCGTCGAGCCAAGACACGATCGAGGCGTCGTATGCAGCGGTATGGGCAAACGCCTTGCGAGCCAAGCGGCGCCTTGTCTCGGCAGAAAGGTCGCCATCACCGATCTCCGCACCCACTTCTGGATAGTCGTTCGGGTCGACGACCACGCCGACGAACTCGTGGTTCTTGGCCGCTGCTCGCACCATCGTCGGACCGCCGATGTCGATCATCTCGATTCCTGGCTCGGCATTGAATGGGTAAAGATTCACAACGACCAGGTCGATCGGATCGATCGCGTGGGTCTCCAGATCGGCCTGATGTTGAGGATTGTTCCGGTCAGCCAGGATTCCACCGTGCACTTTCGGGTGCAGGGTTACGACTCGGTGGCCCAACATGATCGGCGACCCAGTGTGGTCGGCTACATCGGTCACTGGTAGCCCCGCGGCCGCGATCGCAGTGGCGGTGCCACCGCTGGACAGGAGCGTCCAACCAGCGCCGACGAGTTGCGCGGCAAAGTCGGTGATTCCCGTCTTGTCGTACACGGACAACAGCGCCAGTTTGGTCATGAGAGCTCCTCGAGCATGGGGTCGAGGACATGGCCCCGAGCGTGGATATTGCGCAACGTTTCGACGTAGAGCCTTCGCTCGACCGTCTTGATGCGTTCGTGCAACGAGGCCTCGTCGTCGTCCTCTCGAACGATCACAGCTTCTTGAGCCAGGATCGGTCCATGGTCGACCTTTGGCGTCGCCACATGGATGGTGCAACCCGTGACCCGAACGCCGAAGTCGAGCGCATCTCGCACGGCGTGCCAACCCGGAAACGATGGCAGGAGCGACGGGTGGGTGTTGACGATTCGACCCCGAAGAGCATCGAAGATCGACGTGCCGAGGATGGTGCCGAAACCCGCCATCGCAACGACATCGATCTCATGAGCCAGCAGTTCCTCTGACAGCTCGCTCGCATAGGCGTCTCTGTCGAATCCGGGTCCGAAATCGGTCCGTTCGTGAAGCAGAGCGGGGATCCCGTTCTCATCAGCGAGAACAAGCCCTCTGCAAGGTCGATCCGATACGACGAGCGCAATGGGAAGCTCCGCTTCGATCATCGCCTCGAGCAGGGTTCCGCTGCCAGATACAAGCACGGCGATCTTCACAATAGTGAACGTACTGGCTGTACACGGATGCGCAAACGACAGCGTGCAGAATGATGCGACACCTATCGGGCGAAGACCTCATGAAAGTCCGCTCGGGGGAAGATCTCAAGCTTCCCACCAGCCGTGGCGTTGTAGATCGTCCGTCCGTCTGCCTCGAACATCGCCTTGGCCAATTGGTAGTTGTTCATGACCCTGTCGAGCTTCGGATCCTTCCACGTCTTTCCTTTGCCGAAGTAGTCCTTGTGGAAGTGGTTCGGATCATCTTCGGTCGAGGTGATGAGGTCTTCGTCGATCTCTGCGGACTCCGGAATCGTGTAGCTGAAGTCCATTCCGATGAGATAGACCTCGCTGAATCCCATGTAATACGCCAGCTGAAGGTTGATCGTCGTCACCGATTGACCGCAATACAGCCGCTGACTCGCGTCGGTTGAGAATCGAGGAACGCAGTAATTCGGCGAGCCCTTGGCATAAAAGCCACGGTTCATCGTGAAGTAGATGACATTCTCCTCTCCTACGACCCCTCCAGCGAGCGCGTTGTGATACATCTCCCTGTACAACGCCGGAAAGAACTTGTGTCCGGCAGCGAAGCTCGTGATCGAGTCAAGGTTCTCTTCCATGACCGACGTGTCCTCGACCACGTAATACGTGAGCGGAAAATCGAGGGTCTCGGCGTAGAAGATGCCGTTCACCCCAATGGTGTTCTCATTTCGGAGTCGCGTCAGATCGAGCAAGTTCAGCGATGGTCCGTTGCCGATGATCACACAGCGCTCGCCGATGTGGCGGTTCCTGAATGGAACCAAGTCGGTCGAGTCAACCGGCAAATCCGGAAACTCTTCTGCAACGACGAGGCCGGCGGCCCTTGGGGATCCCCCCCATCGCGAAGGAGTTCGCTCCTCGGAGTCGACCTCAGACAGGAGATCACTCAGCTCGTCGACGGTCGCGATCGTGTGATCTGCATCCAGCGGCCGACTCTCGTCGAGTTGGGCGACCACTGGTGGATCAGGTCTCACTTCGACAACACGCGAACCCGCCAACTTCGCGGTTCGCGCGAAGTCGAAAGAGATCGCGCTCACGGGCCATTGAAGGACGACGACTCGGGCAGTCTGTGCCGACAAAGCCCAATCATTCAGGCCGTGTGTCATGCCCTCCCATCGGGAGTCGAGCATGTTCCTGACACCAGTTGATCCGCCGTGCATCGTCAGATCAAGCATCGCTGTTTGCAGGGACGTATCGATGTTCGCAGCCAGCAGGGCCATGTAGTCAGCTTGAGCTGCGTTCTCCGGCACGAACAACACGTCTGGCCCTGACACGAGCGGGTCAATCGGCAAGCCGTCGTCGACCTCCGAACCCTGATCAGACAAACGCTCGAGTAGCACGTTGCGTATAGGAGCGATCTTGCCTTCAAAGTGCCGGAAGCCCTCGGCATCAAGCGCATAGCCACGCCGAATACCGACATCAAGCAGCGCCGATACGTTCAGGTTGCGTTCAGCGATGGGCCAGAATTCTGGATCGAGCTGGCTCACTGCCGCATCGAGCTGGGCATCGTCCTCAGTGAGGTACGCCAAGCCCATGAACTGAAGCACACGTTCGGCCATGTTCAGCTTGTGCTGATAGGTCCCGAATGAGTCGTCATACACAAAGGGAGTTCCGCTCAGGACACTGTCGGCGTCTATTTCCTGGTGGACACTTTTGAGTAACCGATCGGCCTCGGCGAGATGCTGGCCGGGCATGGAACGAACCATGCTCGAGGCCTTCTGGCGATACACGGCGAGGATGCTCGGAGTCGACCAGAAAACGTATCCATGGCGAAGGAGCCGCTGCCAGCACTCCCAGTCCTCGGCGCCCTCGAGCATCGATTCATCGAAACCGCCAAATCGCCTCAGGACATCAGTCCGCAGTAGCGGCGCGTGGCAGTTGAAGGGGCATGACCCGCCCGCAGAGACGTAGTCCTGGTAGAGCGATCGATGTCCGGCCGGTCTGGATGGGCCTGCGTCGCCGAAACGTACATGTTCAGCGACCTGCTCGATGCCAGAAAAGACGCCAACGACCTCTCCTTGGTCGTGAAACCCAATGAGATGGCGAACTCGCTCTTCAAGATTATCGATATGGAAGAAATCGTCGCCATCCAGAAAACAGACATACTCGGTCTCGGCCAGGCGAAGACCCGTATTTCGCGCAGCACTGAGGCCGGCGTTTTCGGTGTGTCGCACGATGTGGAACCGATTGTCTCCGTCGATTGCAGTCGCCGCAGCCGCCACCGTGCCATCGGTCGATGCGTCATCGACGATCACGACCACGAAGTTCGCGAACGTTTGCCCCTGCAGCGACTCGATGGCATCGGAGATGAACCGTGATTCGTTGAAGCACGGAACGACGACCGTCACGAGCGGAGTCCCAGGGCCGACGTCGGCGCCTGTGACGAGGCGATGCAACAGCATGACCTGGCCCGTGATGACATTCTGGTTCTTTATCGCTTGATGGCGTTTCGAGCCCGTCGCTGGTTGCTGCGGCGCCCTAGCCGTCGCACCGGCGAGTCTTGTCAGTTTCTTGTCGAGCGCAGCGAATTGATTCTCAAAGGATTGGTCCCGATCTTCCCCGTGGCCAAGACGTGTCTCTGACGCGGATATGCGGTGTCCGTGCTCGGCGACCTTCTGACCGACTTCGGCCGTTCGCGAAGCTGTGAAGGCATGGAGTGCCAAGAGCGGCACGACGCCGAGAACGCCCACCAACGCGGACCACCATCGATCCGTCGCAAGGCCTATGTACGCAAGGGTCACCGCTATCGCGACGAGCGGGAGACGCCAGCCCGCGTAGAAGAGCACGATTCGTTTCAAATGGTGGATCATTCAATCGACAGTCTACGTAACGCCAGGTGTGGGCGGTGCTCCCGGCTCGGTGCTGCATGAGCGATGCAGCTGAAGTTAGACGTTCGGCTCCGACGCAAACCGCAAGGTGGCCAGGAGCGCATCGTCAGTGCTGTCGACTCGAAAGAGGTTGAACTGTGATTGCCATAGCGACGTCATCTCCACCTCGTCGTCGCGGTTGGCATCATCGACCAGTACGGTTGCCAAGGTCGAGAGCCTGTCCAGTAAGACCGGCACAGCCGGATAGCGAGCCATCGGCCCAGTCGTTCCAGGCGGCCCGTCGACCAGCAAGACATCGATGGGCTCATCGATCTCACCGTCGGGGATGTCGTACCACCGGTACTCGGTTCCACCAATTCGATAGTCCTTCAACGGGGCGTCGACTACCGTTGCAAACTTCTCGAGCCCCCGGTCCCGCAGCATCTGGCGGGTCGCGGTCGCGTAACCGAGATCATGCTCCAGGGCGACAACTCGGCCCCTGCCGTTTTTCGCCAGAGCGAGCGCTGTGATCACGGTGGACGAACCGCTACCGGTCTCCACAATGAGTTCGGGCTGATTCCGAAGGGTGAGTCGTGCCAAGACCATCGATGCCTCCGCTGACAGTGCCCATCCACCGAGGGGAGGCAAAGGAAGCGCTGGCTCGAGCAATGAATAGAGAGCACTCACCGATTGCACTTCGTTCAAGATTCGCTTGTCCATCCGGGTGTTGAGCCTCGAGATGGTCCAATCGACGGTGTCTCTGCCATCCGTCACCTGCTTCGACAATGCTTCCACATCGTCTGCGATTCGTGTGACGAGTGCCTCGAGATCCGTATGCGATTCGACAACAGCGTCCAGATCCGACCGGAAACTTTGATTGGTGCGTTGTTGGGAGGACTCGACAGACAACTGCCAGGACTGAATCTCTTCAGTCGTCGGAATCGTTGAGAGATCGGCGAACATCCGCCGCACCTCAGCGTTCACCGCCTCGAGTTCGCTGCTCACTGCTCGTACTTTTTGGTCGCCATCGTTGCCGAGTGCATGGACTGCGTCTTCCCAGTCGCGCCGCTCCCGCGTCAGCTTGTGGGGCAACATGAACGCGAGCCAGCCAGTCAGCACGACGAGTGCCCAGGCTGTCTGCTGCGCGGCGCTGAGTGCGATAGCGCCAGCGATGAAGAGCAGGCTTAGCATCCCAGAGGGGGTGCGGTACCACGCAGCGAATCGCGCCGCCGTTCGAGCGATCTTGGAGAGCATCACGCTCATAGATACACCACCTTGATCTTCGCCTCGGGGAATTCGCGTTGAATTCGCTCGTGACAACGTACGGCGCGCGCATGAGAAAGGTCTGGTGTCACAATCTTCGGGCGTCCACCACCGTGCCGCTTGCGGAGGACCCACGAGGGGAAGATGTCACCGAGTGTCGCCATCGCTATCTGGTGGTCACGCCCCACATCGATCAACAACCGAACTCGATCGATCGATGGCCCGTAGTGCGATGGCTCCGTCTCACGAGGAACAAACTCGTACTTGCGCACATCCTCAGGATTCAGCTGAGCAAGCGCCCAGCGGTCGGAGAGGCCGCGACGGTTCATCGCGCGCCCGATGACAAGGCGATGGTTGGCACGCTGAGTTCCACGCTTCGACTGAGACGTGCTCGTCGAATGCTTGCGATATCGATAGAGCTGCACCGGGAGGTGAACCATTTCAGTCACTTCGGCGAGCTTCAGATACATGTCGTAGTCGACTGCGTTGACGATGTCGGTTGCAAACCCGCTCGTCCGGTACCAATCGCGAGCTCGGAACAGGCGGAAGTGATGAACAATCATTCCGTACATCAGGTCGTATCTGCTGTAGTACGGAAACTCGTAGGAGTCTGCGACTCGTACGCCCTTGCTGTTGATGAGCTCGCTCGAGCTGTACGCAACACCAATTCGAGGGTCCGAACGGAGCACGCCAAGCATTCTCCGTACAGCGTTCTTCTTCAGGAGATCGTCGGCGTCGAGCTGACCGATGAATGGTGCTCTGCACATTTGCACCGCTGCATTCGAGGCGGCACCGATCCCTCCATTGGGCTGTGATTGCAGCCGGACGCGGGGGTTCTCGCCGAAGTGTTGACCAATCACCTCGACAGTTCCATCCGTCGACCCATCGTCGACGACGCAGACCTCGAGATCCCTTATCGACTGATTCAGGGCGCTCCGAATCGCTTGGACGATGGTGTGTTCAGCGTTATATGCGGGGATATAGATCGAGACCAGTGGGATCGAGTGTCGCGTTTGCTCGTTTGAGCTGCGGAAGCGCACCGGACATCGCTCGGCGAGGAGCAGGAGTGTCTCTTCACGACCGACCTCTCGATCGGTCTCGTTGCGCCCGCCGGGCGGCTCCTGATGCAATCCGCACGCATCGAGAAGTGGGATGATGTACACACCCCTATTCCATGCGCGATATCCCCATTCGGCGTCCTCGCCGCCCCATGCTCTAAACGATTCGTCAAATGGTCCTGTTCGTGCAAAGACGGTCTTCGTGAAGCCGATATTGCCACCGCAAACAGCGCGGAACGGATGCTTCTCGTAGCGAAGCTGCGCAGTCTCCTGATAGATCGGCAAGCGCCAATCGACCGTGGGGCCTTCCTCCTCATCTACCGTGACTTGCTGGTTGTCGGGCCGAATGTCGGCAAGCGAGAGCAACGATTCGATGGATTGGAGAGCTGTATCCACCGAGATGCTGTTTGCATCGACATACCGGCGATGTCCGCAATAGACCGCATTCGGCTCAACTTCGATGTGACGAGCAAACAGCTCTACGAGACGCGGCACTGGCGCCATGTCGCAGTCCAGCAAGATCATGATTTCGTTGGCTGCTGCATTCAACCCGAGATTGCGGACCTCAGCGAGTCGGTAGCCATCATCAGCTTGGCTGACAAAACGAACGCTGCCGAAATACGGTGCGAACGTATCAACGAGTTCGTCGGGCCGATCGCTGCTGCCATCGTCCGCGATGACGATCTCAATCAGCTCGAGTGGATACGTCTGATGCGTAAGGCATGCGAGCGTACGCGCAAGCATGAGTCTTCGGTTGTAGACCGGAATCACAACCGAAACTGGAGCAGTTGGCATCTCGTTCGCCCGGGCTCCCGCGATCAGAGCTGAGTAGTCATTTCCAGCGCTCGTTGGAGGATCGACGGGTAGGTCGGCCGACATCCGATCTGGACGAGCAGGATCGGAGAGCGGGTCGGGCACGGCCGCTTTGCCCGGCAACGACAGCGTTGCCGTGGCCTGATTGGCCTCATCTTCTGATTCGATCAACAGGGAGGCATTGGTCGCTGCCGCGAGCGCCAATACAACGGCGTGGGCCTTCGTCAGTTGTACGTCGCTAACGAGCACTCGGTCGTAGAGATCGAGCTGCGCAGAGTTGGCAAACGCGTTCTCAGGATTGAGGTCTGGATGTGCTCCATCGACGATTACCTCTCGCCCATCCACCCGTGCGACGGAACGCCAGAACGATGACAGCGGTGCGCCATCTTCGGCGCTGAGGGCGTGTGGTTCGCTCATTGCTAGATCTTGATCCCGCGCATCCAGAGGATGCCTTCTTCGCCAGCCGTGTAACTGAGTTCGTAATTGTACTGGCCGAAGTCGGAGGTCGGTCCTTCGTTGCTCGTGAGGCTCATTCGACCCCGGACATCGAGAATCGCAGCCCGCATTGGTTCGTTCGTGGTGAAGACAACCGTGAACTGCGCGAGATAGACCGCCAGTTTTCGGTGCCTCTCCATGGAGCCGCGATCTGGGCGCTGCGCAGGCCCGCGGCCTCCGAACTCTCCGAACGTTCCGGTGGATCCGCGTACCGGGCGGCGATGCACAACGGGCGGCGATGGGCTCATGGAGGTCAACCTAGACCGAAGTCCGGTTGTCGCTGGGCATCAGCCCCAGACTCGTTGCGTACCCGACTTACGCGTGGCCCGAGTCGGGTTGCCCTCAGCTCTCACCGAAGGCTTCTAGCAGCGCAGCGGGTATGTCGGCCGTCTCACCGAGATCCGGGTCGACACAGCCGCCCAGCCCACCTCCACCGCCCGACGACAGGAGCGTGAAGCTTGGCTCGACGAAGCCAGAACCCGCATCGTCGGTCGTGAACCAACGGATCACCGCGTCCGAGATCGCCTCCGCTTCGGCGCGCAGGAACTCTGGAGATCGGAGCAGTTCGACCTCTTCGGGGTTCCCGAGGAACGACATTTCGGCAAGAACGGCTGGGGCTGCTGGCCTGCGCACCATGCCGTAGAAATCCTCGCCGGTATTCCGATTCTGTCGATACGTAGCGCCAGCATCTGGGCCGGCGAACCATGATTCGATGTCGAACTGTCCGAGCTTGACGACCGACTCCTCGTGAAGGAGTCCCGCGAACCGCTTCGATTCTTCGGAGTTCTGCTGGTAGTAGACCTCTGTACCTGGTGCGTCCGACCTCGGCACATCTGGGTCGGTGCCCTGATGGTGGATCGAGACAAGCAGCAGGGCGTTCAGCGAGTCAGCAATTTCGACGCGGCTGACGATAGGAATACGAACGTCTGTATACCGAGTGAGCGTCACGACGAAGCCCTGCTCGCTGAGCAGTTCCTCAGCGATCATCGCGACGTCCAGATTCACATCCTTTTCTGCGAGGCCATCCGCGGTGACAGAACCAGATTCGATGCCACCGTGTCCTGGGTCGAGGACGACATGAGTTCGATCGATCGTCGACGCGTTGCGAACGACGGCGAGGTTCTGGCACGGCGTGCGAACCAAGCTGCCGGTGTCCAGTACTTCGAGAACGGGCATGACGATGTCCGTCGTCGTCCGCACCACTCGAGGCACGCCGTCGGTGTCCAGCGGTGGCGCCAGAGTGGTTGTTGTTGTCGTCGTAGAAGGTGGCACAGGCGTGGTGGTGGAACTCGGCTCTACAACCTCCTTCGCCGAACTGGAGACGTCGACCGAATCACCGACGCCCGAGTCTGCACACGCCACCGCCGCAGCAAGCACAACAAGCAGAGCCGAGAGTGCGCGCACACGAATACGATTGCACACTCACAGATTCAGCGGACCCATACCGACCACTCGAGCCTCGGTACGATGAAGTCATGACAATGCTGAAACGCCCTGGAGCATCACTACTCCTAGCCGGACTCGTGCTCTTCTTTCTCGTCCGCCCAATCGTCGGAAAGATCTGGCTCGTCGGTGGCCTCTTGTCCCCCATCTCGTTCATCGTTGGTCTGGGCGCGATGATCGGCGGGGCCTACCTGTTGTATCGCAGCATGTTCGGTAGCAGCCGCTGACGCAATCGAATTCGACCTCCACGCCTTCATCAAAGAGTCAGACGGGTACCGAAGCCTTGAGGGCCCGGCTGCCTACTACCAGCTCAAGACAGTCATCGTTCCCTCACGTGACTTCCCTGTGGTTCGAGTCGCCGAACTCCGCAACTGGATCGATGGTGGTCACTAGGACGCCACCCTGAGCAGCACCTAGCACTGCGTCGGCGATCCACACTTGGTCCCGTGAAGACCCACGATTTGATGACTACGAGCGGGCCGAGGCTCGATCGATAACCACGGACAGCGGACGCTGATCCTTCTCGGTCGTTACACCTGCGTGAATGTGAGACTGGTGGAGAAGTTGGTCAAGGTCGGCAGGTGAGTCCAGATCGACAAAGAACTGAAAGCTGAAGACCCCAGGGAGAACCGAGATAGCCGCCTGGTTTAGGCGTAGCAGCCAACGTGCCTTCGGCCCGTCTCCAATCGCTAGGGGAAACGGAGCCGGCACACCCTTGATACCAGCAACTCCAAAGCCAGATTGAGAAAACAGCCTACGAAGGGTTCGACCCGTGAAGAGGCGGGTATGCGTCATGTCGAGGATGCCGCGTGGACCATAGTTGAACTGTCCTAGGAGAAGCATCAGGCGCTGTGCGGCGAAAGCGACATTCCCCGAAGACACATGCAAGCGCAAGACCTTGTGCGTACGGCAGAATTCGCCAAGTTCCTCGGCGAAATTCTCCGGTGACCGCAGGTGTTCGATTACATCGAGCATCACGACTACATCGATGTCCTCGTCGATCTCGGGTAGTCCGTCATCGAGGTTGTACTGAATGAACTTTGAGAAGGAGCGTTCGTCACCGGGCATTTCGAGGTCAACGCCGATTACGCGGCATCCCTTTTCAAGCAGACCCCGAGCCAGGTGGCCATCGGAGCTACCGAGATCAAGCACCGTCGACTTCGGCGGGATCTTGCTGAGCGCAATGTAGGCCGGGCTCATGAAGTCGATCTTCGATTCATAGAGCCCATCGCGACTCTGCATGTCGTACTTGCGCTCGTAGAACAACCCAAAGTCATGAAGTTTGGATCGGAGACTCTGCGACACCACATTGCGGGCATATTCCAGGCCATTGACCCGGCACTCTTCGTCGCCATAATGCGTCGGGATGTCAATCTCGCCAATGTCGAAGCCAGCACGGGTGAGTTGGATGAAGATCTCGGTGTCGAAATGAAAGTCGTCCGAGTTGAGCGAGAAGGGAATCGCGCGCAACGCCACAGTTGTGTAAGCCCGGAATCCGCTGTGAAACTCGGTCAGTTCGGTTCCAAGCAAACCGTTCTGCACCCTCGTGAGAGTCCGGTTGCCGAGAAACTTGTACTTCGGCATCCCGCCTGCGATCGCGCCACCATCGGTTGCGAAGCGCGATCCGAAAGCCGCACCGTGCTGAAGCGCGCAGTTCGCAATGCTCCGAATCTCCTCCGGTGGATATTGGCCATCGCCGTGAACCATGACGACCACATCGAAACCACCGGTCACAGCGTATTGGTACCCGAGCTTCTGATTACCGCCGTACCCCTGGTTGCGAGGATTGGTGAGCACGCGGCAGGCATAGGGCAGATCGCTCTTGTCGAAGGCACGAATCGCCACCTCTGAGGTTCGATCAGAAGAGGCGTCGTCGAAAACCGCCACCTCGACATCAAACTCGTCGCCGAGATCACGAGGAATCCGATCAATGACCCATTCGATGTGGCGCGCGGCCATGTACGACACAATAAACACGAGCAGACGTTTACGTTCCATCGATTCCGTTCCTTCGTTGAGCAACGTCCGACCGTACCCCGACCGTTGCCGGTATGGGCCGATTGGCAAGTACGTCGTTGTCTCGATCATCCGCGTCGATCCGTGAGCCTCAGCCCACAAACGAATCGAACGCTCAACATGAACCCGACTATGACAGCGGCAATCACAGCAACTTCACTCGCAAGCAGCCGACGCCACCCGAACTCCAAGGAGAAGAGAAGGATCAGGAACTGACCGAGCGACGCAGGCCCGGTGGCGACGCCAAGAAGTCGGAGCGCCCGGTCTCCAACGAGCGAGACCGGAACCGTCGCATCCATACCCAGAACATGCGGTCGGGACCCGAACCATGAACGACTACAGTCCACCAAGTGGATCGTGCAAAGTCGTTCATCCTGTGGGTCTCGGATCGCTTCTCTGCAGACACCGACGAGAATGCTTCGCCCCGCGTGCGGTACGACCTCAGCACCCTCATGCTTGTCGTACTCGCTGGACCTGTGGTCGGCTTCTTTCTTTCCCTCGGCGGCGAGCTGGTTCCAGACAAACTCGTTGCCGATGCTCTGGTGGAAGGGGTTCGCGATGGCTCATTCGAGGAAGAAAACTACTCAATTAGCCGTCTTGGACATCGATCGGACAACTTCTCCGAGTGCATTGCCCTGACGATCGGTTTCGACGATCCGGAGGGGTCGACGCCGATTGAAACAGCGCTCACAAGTGCGTCCGGTGGGAAGTGCACTATCGCAGTCCCGATGCTCCTCGCCTACGCGGAGAATGGAGACCTCGTGGCGGCGCCATACTTCCGCTACTGGCACGGGCACACCAGCTACACCCGGCCCGCCCTCGCCGCATTAGGTGTGACGGGGATGCGTACAGGCGCTTGGGGCATCATGATCGCTGCATTCATCGCTGTCGGCGTAACCATCGCTCGCCGTTACGGTTGGGTGCTCGCAGCTGCGCTCCTCGCTCCGCTGGCACTCGCCACCGACTTCGCGACGCTCGCCGACACCGCTCACCAGTCGCTGGCTCTTGCTGTGACGCTTGCGGGTGCTGCGTTCGTCGCACATCTCGCACAAGGGCGTCGAACACTTCAACTACTGAGCATCGGTGCGATCGCTGGCTCAGCCACATCGTTCATTGACCTGCTGACGACTCCCATCGTGGCGACGACGCTCCTGATCACGATCGTGCTGATCTCTTCATTCGATGAGGGCCACCGGAACTGGATCTTACTTAGCCGCGGGGTTTCGCTCGGGGTGGGTTGGAGCATCGGGTATGTCACGATGTGGGTGGCAAAATGGATTCTCGCCGCGCTCGTCGTAGGTTACGACGAGGTCCGCAAAGACATCACGGGCCAGGTTTCCTTCCGGTTGACCGGCGAGCATGAACTTGTCTCCACCGACCTCCTTGCGGCGACGCGGGACAACCTCAATTTCTTTCTTGGTCAACCCTTCGCTTGGCCTTTGGTCGTCGGGAGTGGGGCCCTCGCCGTTGTTTCGGTTGGTCGATATCTTCTCAGAACCGGAGACATCATCAGCCCTTTGATTCTCCTGAGTCCGGTCGCCATTCCAGCGATTTGGTACGAGATGATGAGCAACCACACCCAGATTCACAACTGGATTACCTTTCGGGCGTGCGCGATCAGCGTCGGCACCATCGGAGCAACCGCTGTGCTCCTGTGGCGGACACAGTCGTTCCAGCAATCCGACGAAGCTTCATCGAATACGGCAACCTCGACATTGCATTCATCGTCCAGGTCGCGCTCTGGATCCGATCGATAACCCACTCAAGGTGTCGTTTCGCGATGTACGAGGGAATGAACAAACAGAAGTCGAATGCTCTTCATCTAGGAAGACTTCTGACCATGGTGACTATCGACCGTACTGCGACGGTCGCCATGACGAGCACGATGGTGGTGGGGCCGAGTAGGTAGCGCGCGTTGTCGATGTAGGCGCTACCGAGGGCCGCAGACACCGAACCGATCAGTCCAAGGGCGGCGAGACTTGTCGGTCGATGCGATCCTCGTACCATCAACGAACCGAGCAGGATCAGCACACCGGTCATGGCGAAAATGGCCCTCGATGGACGGTAGTCCTCATACAACCTGCCGAATCGCCGGAAGACCACGCTCGTCGACAACACCCCGCTGGGACGCGATTCATTGACGGCAGCGAGCACCGCAGGCACACCACCGCCCCTTCCCACGTTGTTCAGCGTGAGCCGGCCGGTCTGATCTGCTGGAGTTGCACCTAGAGCATTGTTGACGATTCCTGCTACATCATCAGTGCGACCCGCCTGGAGTCCGCCCAGAAATGAGTTGGCGCTCTCGCGCAGGGGTGACGTGTCGGCAGCCTCGAACATCGCATCGATTCGCTCATCGACCACCTTGACGCGAGTTTTATAGTCTG
>CAJQNJ010000244.1 GCA_905479685.1 uncultured Acidimicrobiales bacterium | reverse complement strand
CGCCCAGTACGAAGACGTTCAGACCGGCGGTAGCGGACGCGTTGCCGTCCTGGTCCACCAGGTTCTCGTCAACCGAGACATACGCGAAGTCGCCTTCCACCATGATGTGCTCGTTCGTGAGGATCACCTGGAGACTCTGTGGACCTCGAAAGATCGATGCATACGACTCGAGAATCGTGTGGCTTCCGTGAATCGTCGGCCAGCCCGGATGGGTACACGTTGCACGTTCGCTGTGTTCCCACACCTGCGACATCAACTCGAGGTCCTGCCGTTCGAACGCGTTGTAGTACAACAGATTCGCGTCTGAGACATCCTGCGCTGGGTTCTGTGGCGTCTCGTCGTCGTCCATCGATCTCGTTGTACCAGGGAATAGAAGGTCGCGTTGACGCCCGACTATGCGTTGGCCGCTTCGCGAGAGGCCTTGAGCCGCTTGAGCTCACGAGCTCGAATGCCAGCGTCGAGGCTCACCTTGCGAAGTCGCACGAACCCGGGGGTCACCTCGACACACTCGTCGTCAGCAATCGTCTCGAGCGCTCCCTCGAGCGACAGGATGCGAGGTGGCACGAGCCGAATCGTGTCGTCGGAGGACTGTGTTCGAATGTTGTTGAGCTTCTTCTCACGGCAAATGTTGACGTCCATGTCTTCAGAACGTGGGTTCTCACCGATGATCATGCCTTCGTACACCTCGACACCAGGGCCGATGTAGAGCGCCGCCCGCTCC
Source organism: uncultured Acidimicrobiales bacterium (assembly GCA_905479685.1). Lineage (GTDB taxonomy): Bacteria > Actinomycetota > Acidimicrobiia > Acidimicrobiales > SHLQ01 > SHLQ01. Next base: position 4,020 of record CAJQNJ010000244.1, on the reverse strand, counting down.
TGAATCAGTTCGATGGCATGTGTGGTTGTCGACCCTGTTCGATCCGCGACGATCGAGCCGGTCACCCGGGTACGGATCTGACCAACCCATGGGATCCAGCCCTCGAACACATGGTTGGCGAGGCCCGTTCCTCGCGTCTCGGTCATGAATATCGTGCGAAAGCCAATGAGCGCCCGTGCCGGCACGATGTACTCGAGAAGAACCCAACCATCGCCATGATTGGCCATGTTCTCCATCTTCGCCTTGCGCTCACCCAACATCTGGGTGACGGCGCCGACGTATTCTTCGGGCACATCGATCCTAAGCCGTTCGGTCGGCTCGTTGAGCGTGCCGTCGATCTCTTTGGTGAGCACCGCGGGCTTGCCAACCGTGAGCTCGAATCCCTCGCGCCGCATCGTCTCGACGAGGACGGCGAGCTGTAGCTCGCCACGACCTTGAACTTCCCACGTGTCGGGGCGCTCGGTATCGATGACGCGGATCGATACGTTGCCGACAAGCTCCTTGTCGAGACGATCCTTGATCTGGCGAGCGGTCAGCTTGCGGCCATCTTTTCCGGCGAGTGGCGACGAATTCGTTCCGATGGTCATCGACAAGGTTGGTTCGTCGACCGTGATGACCGGAAGCGGTCGCGGATCCTCGAGGTCGGCCAAGGTTTCGCCGATCATGATCTCTTCAATTCCAGAGATCTGGACGATCTCCCCCGGGCCGGCTTCATCGACGTCAACGCTGGTGATGCCGTCGGTGACGGTGAGCGTGACGACCTTGGCCTGCCCGATGGTCCCGTCGGTCTTGCACCAGGCAACTTGTTGCCCCTTGCGGATCGTGCCCTGCATCACGCGACAGATAGCGATTCGACCGAGGTAGGGCGATGCGTCGAGGTTCGTGACCCAGACCTGGGTGGGGTGGTCTTCTTCGAATTCGGCGGGAGGGATCGCGTCGATGAGCGTCTCGAAGAGGGGCGCCATGTCGGTGCCCTTCTCGCCATCCATGCTCAGCTGGGCATATCCGAGGCGAGCCGCGGTGTACACGATTGGAAAATCGATCTGGTCCTCGTCAGCACCGATGTCGATGAACAGGTCGTAGACCTCATCGACGACCTGATCGATCCGGGCATCGGCACGGTCGATCTTGTTGATCACCAGAACCACGGGAAGGCCCAGGCTCATCGCTTTGCCAAGGACGAACCGGGTCTGGGGAAGTGGTCCTTCGCTCGAATCGACGAGTAGTACGACGCCGTCGACCATGGTGAGTGCTCGCTCGACCTCGCCACCGAAGTCCGCGTGGCCGGGTGTGTCGACGATGTTTATCTTGGTATCGCCCCACGTCACGGCCGCGTTGTTCGCGAGGATCGTGATGCCCTTTTCCTTCTCGAGGTCGGTGTTGTCCATGACACGCTCGACGACTTCGCCGTGGTCGCTGAACACACCTGCCTGCCTGAGCAGGGCGTCTACAAGGGTGGTCTTTCCATGATCGACGTGGGCGATCATGGCGATGTTTCGAAGATCTTCGCGGCGTTGCACCACACAACGGTAACGGTGTTGAGGTCATCGCCCTCGGCATACGCCACAGATAGGGGTCACAGCTCACTGCCTGGCTGGGATTCATCGGGAACCAAGTCGAGCCGATGGGCGTAGAAGGAGTGAACCCCAAACGGCACCCTCCTGCCCCTGAGATGAGGAGATCCTCCCATGGCGGACTCGGAAATCACACAGAAATCCCTCCACGCAGCAGGCAGACCAGGGCAGATTCACCTACTCCTGTTGGCACTTCTAGCCGTTTTTGGATTGGTCCTTGCCGCCTGTGGCTCCGATGACGACGCAACGACGTCGGATTCAGCGGCAGAGAGCGTCTCCGACGAGTCCATGGCCCGAGGTGAGGTCGAAACTGATGACAGCGGTGACAGCGGAGCCAGCGCCGATTTCGATGCGCTCAACGACACCGAGGAGCCCCAGGAAGCACCCGCCGACGAGGCCGATGCAGGTGACGCCGAAGAGAATGTCATCGGATCGGGCGGGGGCACTCCCCCACCTTTGAACACGGCACAGTTGGGACGCGAGATCATCTTCACCGCAACCATCACTGTGGGTGTCGACGACGTGTCGGCCGCTGGAAAAGAAGCCACCGACATCATCACCGACATCGGTGGATTCGTCTTCGGCCAGAACACCCAGGGCGGAGCCGAACCCCGCTCGACCATCACGTTCAAGGTTCGCCCAGAGGACTTCTCCGAGGCCCTGGAGCGCCTGGGCGGTATCGGTGAGCTCCGCAACCAGACCGTCACCACAGACGATGTGACGGAACGTGTCGTTGACCTCGAGAGCCGTATCGAAGTGGCTGAGCTCGGTGTCCAGCGTCTACGCGAAGCCATGGAGAACACCACGACGCTCACCGACTTCGCCGAGCTCGAGCAGCTTCTCCTCAGCCGAGAGAGCGATCTCGAGGTCATGCGGGGACAGCTTCGCACGCTTCGCGACCGCATCGATCTGGCCACGATCACCCTCACACTCGAGCAGGACAGGGTCACCAACTCGGTTGCGCTGTTCTTCACGATCTACGAAGGACACGACAGCGGCGTCGCATGTCCTGGCCTACCGAGCAACGAGGTCACGTTCGAACCTGGCGACGAACTCACCTTGTGCTTCGAGAGCCGCAACACGGGCGATCAGCCGTTGAGCGACATCACGGTCACCGAGACCGTGCTCGAGATCAACGGAACCGATGACCTGATCACGGTGTTCGGCGAGACCGACGGGCTCCAGCCAGGCCAGGCGGTCATCCAGGCGTACGAACTCGAAGCAGAGCGCGATCGATCACTTCGTCTGAGCGTCACCGCAACACCCACCGATGGCGTGAGCTCCGAACCATCTGGTCCCGTCGTTCGAACGCAAGGAACGCCGGTCATCAGAGTCGACGAGGATGCCGTCGACCCCGGGTTCAGCGACGGTTTCGACGCTGCGACCAACGTTCTCGAGCAGCTCTGGATCATCGTTCGAGTCCTGGCCGGCTTCATGCTTCCTCTCCTGGTACTGGTGCCATTCCTGTGGCTGGCGTGGTTCCTGTTCCGACGAGCCAATCGGGCCCGCTCCACCCGCGCTGCCGAGCGTTATGCGGCCGATCTTGCTGAGAAGCGTGCGAACACACCACCGCCACCATCTGCAGGAGAGCCGATGACACGGTCCGCCGACGATTCGGACACGTCGGACGAGTAACCTGAGCGACTCGTGAAGACGCCAATTCAAGTTCCCGACACGTTCCATTCGGTCGACGAAGCTGTCGACGCCGCGTGGGACGTGCTCCGGGGAAACCGCCTCGCGGACCGAATCTTCTACGGGGCATCTGAAGCCGCCAACTTCTCGCGGATCTGGCACGGACTGAGCCTTGTTCAGGCCATCGCTCTCCGAGATCCCAAACGAGCGCTGATGACCAGCGCAGCGCTCGGTATCGAGGCGGCTCTGGTCAATGGACCGATCAAGTCGGTCTTCGAACGAGAACGACCAATCGTGACCGGTCGACCGATCAAGCTGCGCCAGCCCAAGACATCGAGCTTCCCGTCCGGCCATGCGAGCGCAGCCGTGGTCGCAGCTTCGTTCATCACGCCCGGTATGCCTCGGACGGGTCGAGTCGCCGTGCGCGTGCTCGCCGGCATTGTGTCAACCAGTCGGATCCATGTACAGATTCACCACGCGACCGACGTGGCCGCTGGCGCGGCTACAGGTTGGGTGCTCGCCAAGGCGCTTCGGCCTGTCTTGGAGCGGGTGTTCGACTAACCGGGATTTCGGCCAGCCATGCATCGGCTGCGGCGAGCGAAACCAGAGTGGGTTACGCGATCGGCTCCGGAATGACATCTTCGGGAACCAGGTCGCGCACCGGCGCAGCCGCGAGAATGGTTCGCACATCGAGGAGCAGGTCTGTGACCTCTCCAGCGGACATGAGCTCACGTGACATCGTGACACCGAGCCCTGAGTCGATCAGCGCGATCGCTTCGGCAATGTTGACTTGAATTGTTTCTGTCATCTCATT
>CAJQNJ010000243.1 GCA_905479685.1 uncultured Acidimicrobiales bacterium | reverse complement strand
CGCGATCGCGGTCATCATCACTCCATCGATAGCACCTTGGCGCAGCCCACCCGTCAACACCATGCCGATGAAGTCGGCTTCGCCATGTGTTGCTCGGCCAAGCAATTGTTCCAGCAGCTCAGCGCGACGACTCTTCGAGCCGGTGCCCGCAACCTCACCGAGTTCGGTCATGGCGACATCGACATCGGCGACCGACAAGGTGGGATACGTCGACGGCTCCACCTCGAGGTCTCGGACCGCCGCCCACCCCACACCGATCCGCCCTTGACGAACTTCGCCGGTCAGTAGCGCGACGACGATAGGGGCCTCGGCGGGGTCGACCTGAGCCAGCAGGTCGGCCAAGGCCTTGACCTTCTCGTTGCGCGCCGAGGTCGATGCCACCAATCCGGCGGCCTGCACCACCGACTCGAGCCCCATCGAATCCATACCCGAACTCTAGGTTGTCGCCTTCTGACCACTGAGCCTGAACCCTGCTACCGAACGGACACTGGCGCGTTCGGGGCTACCCGAGGGCGTCGCGCAGGCCGAACTGGTCGATCAACGCCACCATGTCGGCCGGTGGGTTTTCGATGGTGTCGAAGGCTTCGAGCTCGGCTCTCGCCTCGTCGGAGCGGTCAAGGCGATTGAAGATGAAGGCGAGAAAGACTCGTGCGTCAGGGTTGGACGGGTCTGCCTCGACCGAACGCCCAAGCCACTCCTCTGCGTCGACGAACAACTCTTCGGCGCCGGACTCGGCAAGCAGCGCAAGTGTCCATCCGTGCCAGGCCAAGGCATCGGCATTGTCCGGTTCGAGCTCGAGGACAGCATCGAACGACCGCAGCGCTCTCTGGGGGTCTTCCAGCTGCACGAACAACTCACCGGCGAGCTGCGCCTCTGCGATCCCCACATTGTTCGCTTCGAGATCCGGAAGCCCATCGGTCTCGTCGAGTAGTTCAGCCATGCGCGCCACACCGATCCGTTCGCGCACTTGCCGTTGCGCGACGAGGTCACGAGCGATCGCCGTTGGGTTCGACTGGTCAAAGGCTGCCAGCTCATCCGATGCGTCACCGAAGCGTTCTTCGTCGAGGGCAACGATGGCGCGAAACACGCGCACGTCGCCATATTCGGCGTCGAACGCGACCGCCTCGTCGAAATCGGCCCTGGCCCCGTCGACATCGCCGGTTTGGTAGCTGATCCAGCCGCGATAGGTGAGCGCTTCGACGTTCGTTGGTTGGAGGTCGAGCACCTCGCCGTAGAGCTCGATTGCTCGCTCCGGGTCACCGCCGCCGAACGCCTGGGCGGCATCGGCGAGCAGTGTTGTGGTTCCCTGACGAATCTCGCCGCTGGCCGTTTCCCCAGTTCCCCGGGCACCCGAGAATTCGACCATTGCCCATGACGCGGCTGCTGCGATCACGAGCACGGTTGCGATCCATTTGATCTGCGATGACCGGGGGTTGGACTTCTTTGGCGCGCGGCGCACGGCTGCTCCATCGAGCACTCGCGTCAGTTGTGCCGCTCGTGCCGTGTAGTCGTCACGCAATGTCTCGTAGTCCAGGTCGTCGATGTCACCAGCGGCGCGCTCTGCGTCGAGGTCATCGAGGGAGGTGAGCAGATGCTCGCGTTCTTCTCGCAGACGCCCGAGTTCGGTCTGGCTGAGCGTGTCGGTACTCACCGCCCCGCATCCTCCGACCATTCGTCGGACGCATCAGACAGGCCCGAAGCCCGCTCCTGACGCAACGCAGCGACGAGTTCGACATCGGCATCAGTGGCCGATCGAGGGTCTGCGGCTCGCCATCGACGAAACACCGACCACAACGCCGCGAAACCGAAGACCATCACGATGACCGGAAGTGTCCACACCAGTCCAACGACACCCCCTGATCGCGGCCGGAGATCGATCGACTCGTTGTAGCTGGCGACCAGCGCATCGGTGATCTGTTCGTCGGTCCGACCATCGTCGACCTGTCGACGAATTTCCCGGCGGATCTCTTGTGCGACCACGGCATTCGACTCTGCGACTGACTGCCCATCGCACGTCGGGCACGCGAAGTCCTCGGACAACGACCGGACGCGATCCTCATTGGTCCGCGGTGGCCCCTCGAGTTGCGTCGAGACCACCAGCGCCGACAGCGCCGCAGCAAGCAGACACAGCCAGATGACTGTCTTTCGAGAGAACATCACGACGCTGCGGCCGATCCGGTCAACCGTGCGATCTCACTCTCGATGTCGACTTTGGTCACGCCGCCGATGAACTTCGAGGTGACGATGCCCGAGGGGGCAACGAGGTAGGTCTCGGGCACTGCGGCCACGCCGTAACTGATCGCGTAGCGCCCGGTGTCCTCGGCGAGGACAGCCCAGTCGCCCCCGTTGGTCGCGAAGAAGTCGCGAACGTTCGTGGATGTGTCGCTGAATGCGATGCTGACGACGGACGCGTCTCCACTCGCCGAGTATTCCTCGTCGAAGGCAACCAGTTCTGGGTGCTCCTCGATACACGGCACGCATGTCGTGCTGAAGAAGTTGACCACCACCCAGCGACCTCGCTCGGCGTCGAGATCGAATGTGCTGCCATCGATGGAGTCCCCGAGAATCAGCGGTGCAGGTTTGGAGATGAGCGGGCTGCGCGCGAAGCCTGCTTCGCCGTCGCTCGTCGCCAGGATCGCGATGAACACGACAAGGATGATGCCTGCGGCAACCGCCATGAAGAACGCGGGGCGCGACGGACCGGTCGGCAGCTCGACCTCGACGGCAGAAGCATCGGGACTGTCGGTCGGTTGCGATGCAGCCATCAGACCGGCACCGGCTCAGGATCGGGGTCAGGATCTCGCTGGACCGGCAGCGCAGACGTCGGCGCCGTCGGACGCCGTCTGCGCCCGGGCACCAGGGCAAGCCCGGTGCCGACGGCCATCAACATTCCGCCGATCCACAGCCACTGCACGAGTGGCTGCACGGTGACGCGCACGACGACGAGATCGCTCGCGTCCTCGGTGGGAACAACAGAGAGCTGCACGTCGTCGATCAGCGAGCCGCGCGTCTGGGGAGTTCCGATCGTGCGGCCCGCGAACGGGAAGAGCGTGAGTGCAGGACGTTCGATACGGCCGTCCACCTCGATCAATACCTGGTTGTCGACGCGCCCGTCGGGAGCGACGATTTGATCGGTACCTCGGTACACGAACTCATGTCCCGCCAGCTCAGCCGTTTGCCCAACCTCATCGAATCGAAACTCCGCCTGCCGGAGATAGGCGTTGCTTCCTGCGAAGGCAACGGCGATGAGAATCACGCCGATGTGCACGATCATTCCACCGTTGGTTCGACCGACCAGACCGCGCCACCCCTGCCGCTTTGTTGCGATGACGAGTTGACGCACGGCAGAACCGCCAGCCACGCCGGCCAAACCAAAAGCCAAGACGGGTGCCAGACCCGCAGCACCCAGGACCATGGAAAGAACCATGGCCACGACACCAGCGACCGCCGGCCACATCAGTCGGTCGCTGAGGAGTTCGCCCGACGCCTTGCGCCATGGCAACACCGGAGCGATCGCCATGAGAAAGAGCAGGACGAATCCGATCGGCATGGTCATTCGGTCGAAGAAGGGGTTGCCGACCGCGATGCGGTCGCCGTTGATCGCCTCGATGATCAATGGCCAGACGGTGCCGAGCAGGACGACGAATGCAAAGGCAGCGAAGACCACGTTGTTGGCCAGGAACGCACCTTCCCGGGACAACGGTGAGTCGATCTTTCCAACCGAGCGCAGTTCGTCCCCTCGCCAAGCCACGAGCCCGACGGTGACGAGGACGATGACTGCGAAGAAGCCGAGCAGAAGAGGGCCGATACCCGACTCGGAGAAGGCGTGCACCGATGCGATCACCCCAGAACGGGTGAGGAACGTGCCGAGAATCGTGAGCGCGAACGTCGCACAGATGAGGGAGAGGTTCCACACTCGGAGCATTCCCCGACGTTCCTGGACCATCACCGAATGGATGAACGCGGTGCCCGTGAGCCATGGCAGCAGTGAGGCATTCTCCACGGGATCCCACGCCCAATAGCCACCCCAGCCCAACGTTTCGTAACTCCACCAGGCTCCGAGGACGATCCCGAAGGTCAGGAATCCCCAGGCGAAGACGGTCCACCGGCGGGTCTCGACGAGCCAGCCCTCCCCGACGCGGCCGGTCACGAGCGCGGCGATCGCAAAAGCAAACGGGACCGTGAATCCGACGTATCCGAGATAGAGCATCGGCGGGTGGAACGCCATGAAGGCGTTGTTCTGGAGGAGCGGATTCAGACCGGGGCCATCGGCGGGTGGGTTCGCGACCTCTATGAACGGATTGGCCGGTCCGAGCATCAGTCCGAAGAAGAAGAGTGTCACCACCAGCATGGTGAGCAGCGCCCAGCCGACCATGGGATCGTCGGTCCGGGTTCGGAACCTCCACGTCACCACGACGAGGTACCCAACGAGGATCAATGCCCACAACAGGATCGAGCCCTCCAACGCACCCCACAGCGTCGCAATGGTGAACAAGACCGGCGTATCGATTCGGCCATGTTCGGCGACGTACTTGACGCTGAAGTCGTGCGTGAGCAACGCCGACTCCATCGTTCCGACGGCGACGACCACGGCAACAAGGATCAGAGCAACGTGCAGACGAACCGCGCGCATGAGCGCCGGTTGTTTCGTCACCAATGAATATGCCGAGGTCCCGACCCCGAGCAACGCTCCCGCAAACCCGAGGGACACAGCCGCGTAGCCGATCAACACGTGCATCGCGGTCAGGTCTCCGGCGCGTCGACGGTCATGTCGCCACATGCCGCCGCTTCTTCGACACGGTCGGTCCGATATTCGTTGTCGTGTTTCACGAGCATTCGATCACTCTCGAAGTAATACCCGTCGTTGGCGCCATCGACCCATGGTTCGCCAACGGCAGAGGAATCGAGCCAACGTCCTTCGAGGACTACTGGGACACCCATCTGAAAGGCCTCGGCAACATTTCCACGGTGCACGATGTCGACCGCACTCCCGTCGCAGGCAATCGAGAACCGCACCGTGGTCTCGCCGTTGAACTCGAACTGGTCGTCCGTGATCGATATCGGTGATCCCAACAGCCGGAATCTGCGGTCACCGAGTTCTTCTCGCTCCTCGACCGCAACGTCGGCCTCGCGCAGAAACAACGTGGCGCCGGAGAGTCCTTGGAACAGGACGAACCCGATGACGACGAGCACGATCACGAGCATGATCGTCGGACCACGTTTGGACCCTCGACGGATCTCATCGCGCGGTTTCGGACTCAGTTCGAGATCCTCAGTCATCAGCTCTCACCGATCCGCTCGGCATCCCTGGAGGTCATCCACCGGGCGCGTTCGTCAGGAACTCGAGCAGCAACGCGGCGAGCTCGGCGCAGGACCGACCACGCGTATCCTCCGCAGCCCACGAAGACCACACCCCAGCCAGCGATCAAATATCCCACGTGCGTCATGTTGAAACTCCCTCAGCTTCGGCTCGGCGGCGTTCGATCGCCTCGTCGAGGCCAAATCGTTCATCCTGCCGCTCGAGCCACGCGAGGCGGAAGCGATGAATCAGCATCCACACGTAGGCGGCGAGACCCAAGAACATGGAGAAGAACAGGGTGAACAGCGTGAGATCCTCGATCGTTGCGTCGGCGATCGTCGACTGTTGGTGCAACGTCTGGTTCTCCCACCACTCCACAGATCGGTTCACGATGATCACGTTGACGATGAGGAGGAGGCCCACGACGGCGGATCGTTTGGCTCGCATCTCCGCGGTGCCTTCGAGCCGCCGCACAGCGAGATACCCGAGCGACAACATGAAGAGGACGAGCGTTGTGAGCAGACGAACATCGCCCCACTCCCACCAGGTGTTCCAGATCGGGCGTCCCCAGATCGAACCGGTGATGAGTGCCAGAGCTGCGGCGAGGCTTCCTATCTCCGCAGACGCCCCGGCGACGAGATCCCACCACACCGAGCGATTCTTCAGAACGACCGCACTTCCGACTGCAGTGACGAAGAAGGCCAGGTAGGCGATGATCGCGGCAGGCACGTGGACGTAGATGAGGCGCACCGCATCGAACTGGCCGATCTCCTCGCCGCTGGTGGCATCGATTCGAACATCGGGATCCGTGGCCACAAACGCGAGGTACACGAGGAGCGCGGCGCCGATCAGCACGGCCACACCCAGCACTCTCGTCGTTCGGCTGCCCGTTGCAGACATCAGTTCTCCTCCATCAACACACCATGGCTGACGACACCGAGCGCCAGATAGATCGCACCAAAACCGAACAACAGTCCCGTCCACTGCCAACCGTCGGTGGCGACCGTCCCCATCGCATCACCGAACGCACGGGTGGCGGCGATGAGCACTGGAGACAGCACGGGCAACAACAGGATCGGGAGAACGGTCTCGCGGGCTCGCTGGCCCCCGAGAAGAGCTCCATACAGCGTACCGGCCGCACCCACTCCCAGAACCGCGCCGAACAAAGCAGCGACGAGCAGAAGTCCGTCGTCGACCGGAGCTTCGTAGAGAATCACGACGCCACCCAACATCATCAGCGCAACCACGAGAATCTGCGCGATCAGGGCCAGGGTCTTTCCGAGATACACCGACTCAGGTCTCATGCCGCTCAAGAGCAGGCCTTCACGTGCGCCCTCTCCGGCTTCGAGTCCAACAGATCTGTGCACGGCCAGCACCGATGCCAGCAGGATCGCGACCCAGTAGAGCCCAGGGGTGAAATTGGTCAACGACGCCCGGTCGGCGTCAAGGGCGAAGCCGAACAGCACCAGAACAAGGAGCGCGAAGGGGACAACCTGGTTCAGGGCCACCTTCGACCGAAGCTCGATGCGGAGGTCCTTCTGCGCGACAAGCATCACTTCAGCGAACACGTGTCGTCCCTTCACTCTCGACGGCCGTACCACCGATGATGGTGACTCGCCGATGCACGACTGGCTCGACCCGATCGAGTTCGTGCGAGGCAACCAGCACAGCTCCGCCCGAGGCTGCGGCATCGGTGATCAGTGCGTCGACGATGTCACGCCCGCTTTGATCGAGTCCGGCATGGGGCTCATCGAGCAGCCAGAGTTCGGGGCGTCTCGCTGCAGCGACGGCAATGGAGGTTCGCCGTCGCTGGCCGGCCGACAGGCGACTCACAGGCACGTCGAACAAGCGCTCCTCGATCCGCATTCTTCGTGCGCTCGCTTCCTGCTGTTCGGTGGAGACACCGGCGGCACGTCCCCAGAATCGAATGTTCTCCGCGACCGTGAGGTCGTCGTACAACATCGATTGATGCCCGACGTAACCGACCCGCGGCCGGACCGAACGGCGATCTCTGCCCAGGTCGGTGTCGAGCACTCTCGCGCTCCCGCTCTCGGGCCGCAGCAAACCGGCACACAGACGTAACAGCGTCGACTTTCCGGCGCCGTTTGGACCGTGCAGCAGCACCGCCTCGCCGGCGTCCACTCGTAGAGATGCGCCAGCCAGCGCGGGGAACCTCCCGAGCAACACCACGACATCATCGAGTTCGACGACAGACACGGTGGAACGCTACCGGTCCTGGTGAGATGGCCCCCGATCCAAATCGCTCTAGATGACGGTTCTTCAACAATTCTTTCGGGTACTTAGCCAATTCTTGGCTTGGGTGCATCAATGCAGGGTCCTTGACTCCGATACGTTCCACATCATGACCTCGCGGATCCTTGGCGCATTTGGCCGGTTCTTCATCACCTCCGGCGTCGTCATCTTGCTGTTTGTCGCCTACCAGCTGTGGGGAACCGGCCTCCAAGAAGCAGCAGCCCAGGGAGATCTCGCATCGGACTTCGACGAACTACTGCTGTCCGTCGACGAGACGTCCACCACGACAGTCGTCCCGACGACCACGACCACTGCAGCCACCGATGTATCGACCACGAGCGCTCCGACGACCACGTTGCCGCCTGCGGGTGGCACGATCCCGGTGTATGAGACCGAGCTCGCGGAGAAGTTGTACCTCGAAGGGGGTGCGGCGATCGCCCGGATCAACATCCCAAAGATTGGTGTCACGAAGGTCGTCGTTCAAGGTGTCCAGGTCGAGGACCTGCGGAACGGCCCTGGTCACTATCGTTCCACCGTGTTCCCAGGCCAGATGGGAAACTCTGGCATCGCAGGTCATCGCACGACCTATGGAGCGCCCTTCAACCGAATCGACGAGCTGACTCCCGGCGACGATATCCGTGTCCAAACCGTCCAGGGCATCCACGAGTACCGGGTCCTGCCCGCCGGAGAGGCCTACTCCTCCGATGCGATTGGTGCGCTCACCGACTTCGAGGTGCCCGATGGGGATGAAGACCTCGGCCACATCATCGTTGGCCCGGAAGCGACGTGGGTTCTTGCCGATTTCGGCGATGACCGGATCACTCTCACCGCCTGCCATCCGAAGTACTCGGCACGACAACGAATCATCGTCACCGCCGAGTTGGTGACCCCTGCGGTCGACACGCCTCTTGCTCCCGAAGAGTACGCAACATCGGATGCGATCGACCTCACTGAGGAAGATCTCACCGGCGCACCGCTCGATGGCGGTGGCGGGCAAGACGCTCCTGATGCCAAGACGGTGTCAGACCCCGCCGACGCGGCAGAAGATCAAGAGCGCGACGAAGTCGCTGCGGTTGTGAACGACGAAGCGAGCCTGGACGAGGGGCTCAACGGGGACAAGTCGGCGCTCCGTCCAGCAATCCTCTGGGGACTCGCCGCGGTTGCCGCATACCTCGGGTTCAAGGAGCTCGGTCGACGGTGGCGCCGATGGCCAGCCATTGCCATGGGGCTCATCCCGGTCGTTGTGTTGATGAGCCTGTCGTTCGAGAAGATCGATCGGTATCTGCCCGCTGGGTAGCTTCGGCTGCCGACTTCCCGACGTGGCAACTACTCGCTACCGTGACGTGGTGCGCACCATCATTCCTTCACTCGTGGTCGCCGTCGTGCTTCTCGGCGCGGGGTGTTCGTCCACGGGAGAAGAGGCGGGCGGGAGTCTCAACGCTGCCGAGTCGGCTCGGTCGGGCTCGTTTGAAACTGCTGAAGAGACCAGCGGCGAGCCCGATTGGACCGGCGAACAACTCAACCCGTTCGACCTTCGCTCCGGTCAGTGCTTCAGCGAATGGTCGTGGTTCGACGAACAGTTCGATCGTCGGATCAACATCACGGCCGCGGTGGACTGCGCGCAACCGCACAAGAAGGAAGTGTTCCACGAGGCGGAGTTTCCAGCGCCGAGCGGTGCGCCATTTCCAGGCGAAACGCTGATGACCGAATGGAGTACGGATCTCTGCTACTCGGTGTTCGCCGACTTCGTCGGACTCGAATACGAACGTTCGGTGTATGGGATCGGCTTCATCACACCCACCCGCGACACCTTCGAGCATCCGGTCGGCAGACACCGCCGGGTCGCGTGTGTGCTGCACCACATCGACGACGAGGATCTGATCGGTTCGGCGCGTCAGACCGCCGTTTGAACTCCGCGAGTCGACACGACGATCCACCTCCGGGCCTCTCGTCAAATCTCCGCTGAATCGCGCGTTGCGCGCGAGTGTCCCCACCCATCGCGCGACGCGCACTAGCCTTGCCGACGTGCTGCTCTCGATATGTGCCTTCGTTGTCGGTTGTGTGGTCGGTCGTCTCCGTGGTGGTCGATGGCCCGGGATCTCCGGGACGCGTCTCCACGCGAAGGGGGCGCTCGTGATCGGCATCTCGACCGTTCTCGTGCTCACGCTCATCAGCCCCGCGTTCGCCATTGGTTGGCTCCTTGTCGGCTACGGCTGCTTCTTCGTGTTCGGAATCAAGAATCTCCAGATCACCGGCATGATCGTGCTGCTGATCGGTCTGCTGATGAACGTCGCCCCAGCAGTGGTCAACGGAGCCGTACCAGTTTCTGAACTGGCACTCGTGTCTGTCGGCGACGTCGACCAAGCCGGCACCCCCAACATCGACGGCGTACGGGAATCGAGCGACACCGCCTCATCGCTGTCGGCCCTTGGAGATGTCGTACCGGTCCCATTCGTGAACGTCGTCGTTTCGCTCGGCGATCTCGTCATGCTCGTCGCACTGGCCGATATCGCGGCGAACCTCATGCTGCGCGCCCGGTCTCGCGAACTGGATGCGTCGGACGAACTCGATGCGGTTGGCGTCACATTTGCTGACGAGAATCGCAGCGCACCCACCTCCCAACCCTCACGGATTCCTGTTCTCTCGCCGTTGAGTCGAGCCTTCACGAGTCGCCCGGCACATGCCGCGCATCGCCGGCCCCGCCTGCGCCCCGCCAGCCATTCCACCCACGCACCGGCACATGCGACCGAATCTTCCGAGCCTGTGATCGTGCTCGAGGGCAGCGACGCGTACATCGCCCAACCTGCGCCACCGGCCGGTGTACCTGTAGAGGAGCTCGAGATCGCCGTCATCCCCATCCAAGCGCCGGCGGATCCGAGCACAATCGATTTGACCGAGAACTCCGATCGGCGCCCGATCATCGACCTGACAACCTCGCCAACCGATGATCAACTCTGTGAGTTCCTGCGGCGGCGAGACACAGCTGACGCACAGCTCGACGAACTCGCTCCGCCATCCCCCGGACATCGTCGCGGTCGGCGTGGACTCCGACGCCAGCGGACGACAACATCGACCGAGTTTGCTGAAACGATCAACTAATCGGGCAGGCTGAGGGTGTGACGCCCGAGCCTGACGACCCTGTCCTCGCCCAGCGAGAACGTATCCGCAGGCAAGCGAACACGGCGCAACGCGCAGGGTACGCCATGTACGCACTCGCGACCTTGGGCTTCTTCATCGGACTGGCGACGTCGCTTTCGGGTCCTATTCTGACCGTGATCATCGTCTTGATGATCGTCGGTAGCGTCGTACTCGCCGTTGCGATTCAAGTCGGCTACGCCATCCGCGGCGCAGAACGCCATGAAGAAGATTCGATCGCTCAGCGCAGACGCCGCTAGGGCCCAGTAGCCAGAGTGCGATACCGTGCCGACGGTGATTCCCGATAACAGCGGCCTTCGACTTGGTGCCAATGAGCGTCGAACGCAACTCCTCGCCGCTGCGCGGGTGACCTTTGGAACGCACGGGTTCTCAGCGACCTCGATGAACGACGTCGCGCTCACCGCCGGGGTCACCAAGCCGGTCCTGTATCAACATTTCGAGTCCAAACACCATCTGTTCCTGGAGCTGCTGACGGACACGTCGAGTCAACTCATCGACAGGATCGACCATGCCGTCTCGAGTGCGAGTTCCGGCCGGGAAAAGGTAGAAGCCGGTTTCGCCGCATACATCGACTTCTTCACGAGCGATCCACACAACTTCCGAATCATCTACGGAGAGGGCGTGAGGTCCGACCCCACCTTCCTCCGGGAGCTACGGGCGATTCAGTCCTCATTCGGTACCTTCACCGCCGAACACATCGATATCGAAGGGTTGGATCGAGAGTCTCGCCTCACTGCGGCCCAGGCGATCGCCGGGCTCCTCGAGTCGGCGGTTCGCCATTGGCTCGAATCCGAGCACACCCATTCTGCTGACGAACTCGCCGCGCTGCTCTCGTCGCTGGCCTGGCGTGGGCTTCGCGGAACGGCGACCAGCTGATACGTCGAAGGTCCGCTGGTCGCGTGACCGGCGATCTTCACTCGACCTACCATCACATCTCGGCGAGACGGGAGGTGCGTGAGACGATTAACTGGTACCACCAGAACCTCCCGAGACCCAAAACCACCTGAAACAAGGATCACACGTTGTCTGACGTCATTACCGAGGCCGAACTCACGATCGGCGCTTCGCTCCACACATTCCTCGTCGACGAAGCGCTCCCAGGAAGCGGTGTCGATCGAGACGTCTTCTTCCAGGGCCTCTCGAGGCTCATCCACGAGTTCGGTCCGCGAAACGCCGAGCTGTTGTCGGTGCGCCAAGAGATGCAGGCGACGATCGACGAATGGCATCGCATGCGCGCTGGACAACCGCACGATGCGTCGAGTTATCTCACCTTCCTCGAAGAACTCGGCTATCTCGTACCCGAGGGCGAACCGTTCACCGTGGACACCGACGACGTCGATGCCGAGATCGCACTTCGTCCCGGTCCGCAACTCGTCGTACCCGTCATGAACGCCCGCTATGCCATCAATGCTGCAAACGCACGCTGGGGCAGTCTCTACGACGCCTTGTATGGCACCGATGTGCTGGGCGACCTTCCCGAGCCAGGCCCATATGACCCCGCACGTGGAGCACGCGTCATCGGGTGGGCCCGCACACACCTCGACAACCACGTTCCGCTCGCCCACGGCTCGCACCACCGGAGCGCTGCGTACCAGATCGTCGACGGCGCCGTCGTCGTGACAACCGCTGACGGAGCGACGTCACCGCTCGCCGACCCATCCCAGTTCGCTGGCTATGACGGCAGTCCTGATACGCCCACAGCGATCCTCTTCACCAAGAACGGACTCGGACTCGACGTTCGTTTCGATCCCAGCGATCGGATCGGTTCGACCGACACGGCTGGCATCAGCGACATCGTCTTGGAGTCCGCGATTACGGTGATCATGGACTGCGAAGACTCCGTGGCGGCGGTCGACGCGGAGGACAAGGCACTTGCCTATCGAAATTGGCTCGGCCTGATGGCGGGAACCCTGACCGAAGAGGTCACCAAAGGCGATCGCACGTTCACGAGGTCGCTCGAACCCAATCGGACCTATACCGCGCCCGACGGCTCGGCGCTCGAACTGCCCGGCACTGCACTGATGTTCGTCCGCAACGTTGGGCACCTGATGACGACACCCGCGGTGCTCGACTCGTCGGGGAACGAGGTTCCCGAGGGCCTGCTCGATGCCATGATCACCACACTCGCAGCGCTCCATGATCTTCGGAACCCCAATGGAGCAACCAATTCGTTGACCAACTCGGTCTACGTCGTGAAGCCCAAAATGCACGGACCCGCTGAAGTGGCATTTGCCGACGAGGTGTTCGCGTTCGTCGAAGGTGTGCTGGGCCTCCCTGCCAACACGGTGAAGCTCGGCATCATGGACGAAGAGCGGCGAACGACGGTCAACCTTGCCGAGTGCATTCGCGCCGCAAAGTCCCGCGTGGCCTTCATCAACACCGGCTTTCTCGACCGAACAGGCGACGAGATCCACACATCGATGCAGGCCGGACCGATGGTCCGCAAGAGCGATATGAAGTCGCAACCCTGGATTTCCGCCTACGAGGACTGGAACGTCGACGTCGGACTTGCGTGCGGCCTCAAGGGACACGCCCAGATTGGCAAGGGCATGTGGGCCGCCCCAGATCTCATGGCAGACATGATGGAACAAAAGATTTCGCACCCTCGCGCTGGCGCAACGTGTGCGTGGGTCCCTTCCCCGACTGCGGCGACGCTTCACGCCACCCACTACCACGAGGTCGACGTCTTGTCGGTACAGGACAGTCTCGTCGGAGCTCCTCGTGCATCACTCGAGGACATCCTGACGATTCCCGTCGCTGCGGACAGGTCATGGTCCGCTGAAGACATTCAGGCCGAGCTCGACAACAACGCACAAGGAATCCTCGGCTACGTCGTGCGGTGGGTCGATGCGGGAGTCGGCTGTTCCAAGGTTCCCGACATCAACGACGTCGGCCTGATGGAGGACCGAGCGACGTGTCGAATCTCCTCCCAGCACATGGCGAATTGGTTACATCACGGTGTAGTGGACGAAGTACAGGTCCGTCAGACGATGGAACGAATGGCTACGAAGGTCGACGCACAGAACGCGGCGGACCCCGAGTACGTCGCGATGGCGCCCGAATTCGATGGTCATGCGTACCGGGCTGCGTGTGACCTCGTCTTCTCGGGGGTCGAACAGCCCTCTGGGTACACCGAGCCGATCCTGCATGCGCATCGTCACGCGCTGAAACACGGCTGACCGTCGATGTCGATTCTCGATCGTCTCCGCGGAGGCCGTACCGCCCACGATGTCGACCCGCTGCTCGTTGAACTCCAGGCGGCGCTCACTCCCGAGCGGGTCAAGATGGACAGTGCACAACGATCGTTGCTCGGCAAGGACGCGTCGATGTTCGAAGGCGGCGTTTCTGGCCCAATTTGTTACCCCACGTCGACAGACGAGGTCGTCGCGATCGCGAAGATCGCCGAACGTCATGGGCGGGCAATTGTTCCGCGAGGAGCAGGCACCGGCCTGGCCGGAGGCGCGATCCCACTTGGTGCTCCCGTCGTCGTTGCGATGACCAAGATGAATGCGATTCTCGAGATCGACGAGGAGAACGGGATCGCCTGGGTCGAGCCAGGCGTGATCAACCTCGACCTCACAAGGCACCTGACACCCCGAGGATTTCACTACGCGCCCGACCCGTCGAGTCAACAGGTGTGCACGATCGGGGGCAACGTGGCAAACAATTCTGGCGGCCCTCACTGCCTGGCATATGGGGTCACAAACCCCCACATTGCAGCGCTCGAGGTGGTGACGGCTACTGGCGAGGTGTTGCTCCTCGGCGGCCTCGATGCCGAACCGGACGGCTACGACTTGCGCGGGGTATTCGTCGGTAGCGAAGGAACGCTCGGCATCACGACCAAGATCGCCGTGCGACTCACGAAGAACCGCCCGGGCGTGCGCACCTTGCTCTTGTCATTCGCGACGATTCGCGATGCGGCCAACACGGTCTCTGCAGTGATCGCTGCGGGCATCGTCCCTGCGGCGATGGAGGTGATGGACCAAAAGATCACCCGAGCCGTCGAGCATTATGTCCACGCGGGTTACCCGATCGATGCGGGCGCAGTTCTGCTCGCCGAAGTCGACGGTGCCGAGGCCGGGGTCGACATCGATGCCGACAGGATCCGCGAACTCGGGATTGCCAACAATGCAACCGAGGTCCGACTCGCGGCAGACGAGACCGAGCGAGCACTGCTCTGGAAAGGCCGAAAGACAGCATTCGGCGCAATCGCCCAGATCGCCCCCGACTACTACTTGCACGACACCGTGGTGCCACGTTCGAAACTCGCTGACGTGCTCGACCAGATCTACGAAATCGCCGACCGGCATGACGTACTGGTCATGAATGTGCTCCACGCCGGAGATGGCAACCTTCATCCACTGCTGATCTTCGATGGGCGCGAAGACGGTGTGATGGAACGGATCCAAGCCGCCGGGGAAGAGATCATCACCGCATCGCTCGCAGCGGGCGGGGTTCTGTCGGGCGAGCACGGCATCGGGGTCGAGAAACAACCGTTCATGGATCAGCTGTTCACGAGTGATGATCTGGATCATCAGAACCGCCTCCGTCGGGCCTTCGACCCAACATGTCGGGCGAACCCCGGCAAGGTGCTGCCGATGGGACACAGTTGTGCAGATATTCAACAACTTCGCTCTGTCCCGACCGGGGTGTGGGGATGACCGCCACGCTGCTCTCGACAGATCCTGTACTTGCTGCGTTCGCTGAAGAGGTCGGTGAGTCAGGTCCGATCGCCATCGTCGGCGGGAGAACACGATGGGAAAATGGAGGAGCACTAGTCGATGGCACCCGAACCATTGCAGCTCCGTCTGGGATCGTGGAGTACATCGCCGAGGAGATGATCGTCAAAGTACGCGCCGGTACTTCGGTCGCTGAACTCCACGCGAGCTTGGCCGAACGCGGACAGGTGACCGCACTTCCCGAGCGGGGCGGCACCGTCGGCGGAGCGGTTGCGGTCGGCCAGAACGGTGTTCTTCGACCGATGCGGGGCGAGACGCGCTCGGCCGTGCTCCAGGTCCGGTATGTCTCGGCGGAAGGCAAGATCGTGACCGGCGGAGGACCAACGGTCAAGAACGTGTCAGGGTTCGACATTCCCCGACTCATGACTGGGTCACTCGGCACGCTGGGTTGTATCGCCGAGGTGATCCTGCGAACGAATCCGATGCCGGCGCAGACTCGCTGGTTCGCAAGCAACGATGCCGATCCGTTCGCCGTACATCGCTCGTTACTGGCGCCGGGCCCGATCTTGTTCGATGGATCGACGACAACCGTCATGGTCTTTGGACATGCGCCCGCGGTGACCGAAGATGTGATGATGCTACGAACCCTCGGGACGTTCACCGAATGTGAGCCTCCACCTGACGCAACCGGCCATCGATGGTCGCTCTCACCCCGAGATCTACAGACCCTCGATGTAGCTGCGGTCGGAGCGTTCGTCGCCGAGATCGGGGTCGGCATCGTGCATGCATCAAATCCGCAGCCACCCACGCCGCTCGCTCCTGACGTGCGGGTGATCCACGACCGGATGAAGGCCGAGTTCGACCCCCCTGGCCGGCTCAACCCCGGTCGCGTCGTTGGGCTGCGCTAGTGGACCTCCATCTCGACGCTGACGATCTCAACGCATGTGTGCAATGTGGGCTGTGCCTCCCGCACTGCCCGACGTTCAGGGTCACCGGAGACGAGGCGATGTCACCTCGGGGACGAATCCATCTGATGCGCGAGGTTCAAGACCACGATGCGCCTCTCACCGACGAGGTCATGGAGTCTTTCGAAACATGTGTCCAATGCCGCGGTTGTGAACCTGCATGTCCGTCCGGGGTTCCGTACGGACATCTCATGGAGCAGACCCGAGAGACCCTTGCCGATGCTGGTGCGCTCACGCCGCTCTGGCAGCGGTTGGCGTTCAAACCACTTGCGAGTCCAACCCTGCTCCAGACCGGTTCCTCCGCGCTTGCCATCGCCCAACGACTACATCTCGTCCCGAAACGCCTCGGGATCTCGACCGAACTTCCGATCCGACGACGGCCGCTGGAGGCGTCGGGCACCGATGTGTATTTCTTCACCGGCTGTGTCATGGATGCGTGGCAGCGTGACGTGCACCGCTCGGGCATACGGGTTGTCGAGGCGGCAGGATTCGGAGTGACCCCGACCAACGAACTCGCGCCGTGTTGTGGGGCGCTGCAGGCACACGCTGGCCTGGCCGAAGACACCCGCAGCCTTGCGAAGAAGATGATGGCGAACCTCGAGCCGGGGCGGCCGATCCTTGTCGATTCGGCTGGTTGCGGCGCAGCGATGAAGGACTATGGCCACCTTCTCGGAACCCCTGAGGCGCTCGCGTTCAGCGAGCGTGTCTTCGACATCCAGGAATGGCTTGCGGGTCACATGGATCGCCTTCCCGTAGCCGAGCCCTTGGATCTCCGGGTCGCGATTCAAGATCCGTGCCACCTTCGCCACGTGCAGCGTGTGCACGACGCGACCCGCACGGTGCTCCGACCATATGTACGCGAGTTGGTCGAGCTCGATGACGAAGGCCTGTGTTGTGGAGCAGGCGGTGCGTACTCGGTCCTCCAACCCGACCTGGCCGGTCAGATCCGTGATCGGAAGGTCGCCTCGATCGAACGCAGCACACCCGACATCGTTGCATCCGCGAACCCAGGCTGCTCGATGCATCTTGCAGGCGCAGGGGTACCGACGGTTCACCCTATGGAGTTGGTTGATCGCGCCTTGGGCCGAGCAGATACAGCCCCATGACCGAGCCAACCAACCCACCGGTGCTCGACAAGAACAGGTCGCCGACGGTGTCACCGTAGGTGAGCTGCAAGCGGCCCGCGCCGCCGATTCCATCCTCGGATACCAACCACTCCATGGTCTCCCACCACACGATGGCGATCGCTCCGACGCCGTAACCCAAGAGGATGGCGTCTCGCCGCTCGTGTACGTTGCGAAATCGAAAGGCGTCGAAGGCCATCACGAGCAGGACCCAATTCAGAGCGTGCAGCACATCGTCGGTGACGGGGTACTCGTTGTAGAACCCGAACAGGTTGCCGAGCGTGTCGATGAGAAATGGTGAGGCGAGCAAGGCGTCAGCAGTGTGCGGATACGGCTCCCAGTTGCGAGTCCGCGCAATGACGGGCACCAGAACTGCCGATGCCAGGAAGACGGGCGCACGAAACCCCATCGCCTTTCCCTCGACGGTGCTCGGCACGATCACGATCGCGACGAAGAAGGAGGCGACGAGTGCGACCTTGATCGCGATGTTGGCCAGCGCCACCCAACGCTTGCGGTCCAACTCGAGCACCAAGGTGGGTGTCGCCATTGGGTTGAACCTACTCGGCCGGCGCAGCTGCCGGTTTGACAATCGCGGGTTGTGGAGACGGTGCCTCGAGGCCGACCGGGTCGAGGTAGTTACCCGATGCCCATCCGGTGACACCATCGAAGGTGACCTCGATCCACGACCCCTCGGTGTTGCCTGTTCCGACCACGTGTGTGCCGACCGGGGCGCCGCTGACCAGATCTGCTGCCGCATTGGGTTCGGAGCGCATGTTGACTCCGATTGCCTCTCCGACGACCACGTACGTCACTGGCGTTTGTTCGACTTCGGCAGCCTCGATGAGCTGATCTTGCGGCGTGGTCGAGGCGAGGGCGATCCGTTGAGCGTTCAGCCACCCGTCGAAGTCGGCGTACAGGACGTGCACCCACTCACCGGTCTGGTTGCCGGTCCCGTATACCTCGGCTCCACTCGGAACCTCGGCGATCAGGTCGTATGAAGGACCTGGGCCGGAGCGAAGACCAGCGCTGTTCGCCCCTTCGGCCACTCGCAACCGGATGAAATCTCCCGATGCCATGGCCTCGCTGAATGCAAGCGTCTCGGGCGCCACGCTGTTGATCGGCTGGCCTGCTTCGTCGACAACGACGTCACGGTGATCTCGATCGTCGAGTCGTTGGGCCAGCGGCCGGTCGGTGACCGTGACCGGCGATTCGATCGAGCAGGCAGACGCCAGGGCTACGACACACACCGCGGCAGCGATGCTGCAGCGTCGGCTGCCGTTCTTGAGCATGCAGGTCAATCGGCCCATGTGAACCGCTCTTGAGCAGACGATGGAAAGACCTGTGACGACGCCCGAGGTGCCCTACACGAACGTCGAGCTACAGGATCAACGACTCGCGTTGGTACGCGAGGTACCCGCTTGGCTCGTTGCCAACGACCCCGACAACCCATCGAGGCGGCGACTGGCCGTGCGTGAGATCCGTCGGATCATCCGAGAGGGCTATGTCGCCGATGATCTCGATGACGACGTGCAGTGGGTTCTGAATCAAGACCTCGGACTTCGCCTGCCGATCGTTGCATACCTTGCCGAGGATGCTCGCCGAACGCTGATCGGGTTGGCGGCCGCCGTTGCTTCGGTTGGGACGGGCGTGAGTCCATCGGATGCGCAATTCATCGAACTGTTGGGGGCTGGCCTCCGACTCGATCCCGACGACGTCACCGAAATCGTCATGTCAGCGGTCCAGAACGAAGCCTTGCGCGCTGCCTAGTTTCACCGGCTGCGCCGTCGGACGCCCTCAGTTCTGTGCAGCTGCAGATACCAAATCGACGCCACAGCCTGCACAGATCGATCGGTAGAAATCTATGCAGCGCCGGATGCCGTATCGGCACACCGAACTGCACAGAACCAGCTGATGATCACCGATCGAGAAGACGCCATCCTGCCGGGAGGAGCAGGCCTGCTGCGGTTGCCTTGAGCACATCACCAATGATGAACGGCGCGATGGCGAACTTGAGTGCGCTTGGCTCGCCAAGATCAGCTGCGATCGGAATGCCGAGCTGCCACGCCAGGAACGTCGCTCCGAACACATAGATGATCGCAGTCCCGGCAAGAAACGCCGGAATCGCCGACAGCACCGTGCGGTCCTGGGCCCGTTCGGCCATCAACCCGACCACCCACGCGGCCGCGATGAAGCCCACGAGGAAGCCAAATGTCGAAATGAGCGCTCCGTCGGTCGTGATCCCACTCGCCCCATCCGCGTAGAACGGAAGGCCGATCGCGCCGAGCGCAACGTAGAGCAGTTGCGACAGCGCACCTCGATTCGCACCGAGGACACCGCCAGCCAACAGCACCGCGAACGTCTGGCCGGTGAGCGGTACGGGGGTGAAGCCGAGGGGAATCGAGATCTGCGCCGCTGCTGCCGTCAACAGGGCGAATCCAACAACGGCGATCGCGTCTCTCGTGACCGAACGTGGAATCACGTCCAACAAGGTGCGGGGGTTTTGTACGGTGGCGACGGTCATGTCCATGTCCTTGGGTGAAACGACGGGGTGCTCGACGAACGAGTCACTGACGATGGGATCGAGGAGACCCTATTCGGGCATCGCCTTCGAGGCGACACCGGCAACGAACCTACGAACTCGCTATTGCCTGACGTGTGACCAATTGGGCGATCTGAGGTTGCGTCGGTGGGCAAGCGATGTGGGACGGTATGCATAGTGACTCGAACACGTCAGACCATCCACGCGACCCCGTTGACTCGCACTCCGATGTATACCGGCTGGAAGGTCGTCGCTGCGAGTGCTGCGTTGTGGGCGCTGCAATCGATGTTGTGGATGCAGGGGTTCGGCAACCTCGCTGTGCAGCTGCGAGCACAGTTCGGTTGGTCGAAGACGCTCTTCTCGGTTGCGTTCGTCGGAACCCGTACCGGAAGCGCCTTGATCGGTCCAGCGCAGGGAGCGGCGCTGGGTCGCTGGGGCACAAAGAACATCATGCGGGCTGGCGCCGTCTTCGTGCTCATTGGGTTCATCGGTCTCTCGATGATCGAGACGCGCATCCAATTCCTCGTTGCGTTGTCGATCGCAGCATTCGGCATGGCCCTCTCTGGCTTCTTGACGATCACCTCTGCGGTCGTGCAGTGGTTCGAACGCAAGCGTGCGCGGGCGTTGTCGCTGCAGTCGATGGGGCTCGCCATCGGTGGGTTCGCCGGACCGCTCCTCGTGGTCGGCTTCGGCTGGTTCGGTTGGAGGCCGACAATGGTCGGAGCGGGCGTGCTCCTGAGTGTGGCGATCACGTTGGCTTCGACGATCATCGGTTCGGATCGGTCCGCATCGAACGAACCGGTCGATGGGATTCCGACCGAGTTGGCTGACACGTCGCCGCGAGCCGAGGGAGTCAACGATCTGCACTACACCGCACCAGATGCGATGCGCACCCGAGCCTTCTGGATGATCTCGATGGGTCACGGTTCGGCCCTCATCGTTGTCACTGCATCGATTGCTCACATTGCGTTGTATCTCACCGAAGATCGAGGCTTCACCGCAAAACAGGCGGCGTTCATTGCGGGCGCCATCCCTATCTTTCAGGTCCTCGGGACGGGCCTTGGCGGGTATCTCGGCGATCGTATGAACAAGCGGATCATCATCGGTATCGCAATGTGCGCACATGCGGTCGGTCTGCTGTTGATGACCTGGGTCGACAGTTTCATCACCATTGGAGCATTCGTGGTGCTGCACGGCCTTGCGTGGGGTTCCCGGGGTCCACTGATGCAAGCCATTCGTGCCGACTACTTCGGCACCACACATTTCGCGCAGATCATGGGGTGGTCAACGGTCGTCATCACCCTCGGGGTGGTCATTGGGCCTCTGCTCGCTGGCGTGCTCGCCGACTCGACCGGAAACTACAAACTGGGGTTCACGATCATCGCGATGCTTGCGCTGGCTGGAAACATCTTTTGGGCCCTGGCGTCACCTCCCCCTCCTCGCGCCGCAGAAGACCTCGAAGTGATGCACCCCAGCCTCCAGCCATAGCGGCGGGACTTAGTGCCCTGCTACCCGCTCGCAGGATTCGACAAGATCGGATGAGACCAGCCCGCGCACACTGACGTCCGCCGGGATTGGAGGGCATGGATTGGAGGCAGGGCGCGCATGAGTGAGGTGACAGCACCGTCTGTGATCGCGATCGGTGGCCACTCTCTGCTCGCACCTGAACTGCCACCAACTGTGGCCAACCAGTTCGCCGTCACCAGTGAAGCGATGAAGCCTGTTGCCGACCTCATCGAGCGTGGTGAACACATCGTGTTGACGCATGGCAACGGCCCGCAGGTCGGGTTCATGCAGCTGCGGTCGGAGATGGCACGCGAAACGCTGCCAGAGGTTCCGCTCGACTCTCTGGTTGCGGACAGCCAAGGCGCAATGGGCTACATGATCGAACGGGCGCTTCGGTCAGAGTTGCGCCGAAGGGGCAACGATTCCCAAGTCGTCACGATCGTCACAGAGGTCGAGGTCGATCCAGTCGACCCTGCGTTCGATGCGCCGGACAAACCCATCGGCCGCTTCTACACATTGGAAGAGGCCCGGTCGCTCGCCCGCGAACACAGCTGGCGCCTGATGGAAGATCCGAAGCGTGGTGCCCGGCGAGTTGTGGCATCGCCGAAGCCGCTGACCATCGTGCAGTTGTCGACGATCGAGCATCTCTGCAACCTTGGCATCACCGTCATCTGCTGCGGCGGTGGCGGGATCCCCGTCAGCAAGACCGACGACGGCCGGATCATCGGTCAC
>CAJQNJ010000242.1 GCA_905479685.1 uncultured Acidimicrobiales bacterium | reverse complement strand
AGTGGGGGAGCGAAGCGTGCGGAGCGACGATGTCGGCTGTGGGCGGATCTCCACCGGAAGTGTGGAGCGAAGTAGTGAGTGAAGCGGCATTCAAGAACACGACCAAGACCTTCGGCCTCTTGGCATTGCTGGGGGCGATTTTTATCGTCCTGGGCGGGGCCGTTGCTGGAACGAGCGGCGCCACGTTCGGCCTGATCATCGGGTTGGTGATCGTCGGCGGCAGTTACTGGTTCAGCGACACGATTGCCATCAAGTCGGCCAAAGCGGTACCGGCTGACCGGGCACAATTTCCCGAGTACTGGGAGATTATGGAGGACCTCACCACTCGCGCTGAGATGCCGATGCCGAAGCTGTACATTTCGCCCAATCCGCAGCCGAACGCGTTCGCCACTGGTCGGAACCCGAACAATGCAGCGGTCGCGGTCACCCACGGTCTTTTGCAGCAGATGACTTGGGACGAGGTTCGTGGGGTCCTGGCTCACGAACTCGCCCACGTTCGCAATCGGGACATTCTGATCGGATCTGTCGCCTCGGCGATCGGTATGGCGCTGACATTCCTTGCCCGCATGGCTATGTGGGGCGGCATGTACGGCGGCCGCCGGAGCAGCCGTGACGGTAACCCGATCGCTGCTCTGGCCCTCATCATTCTCGCTCCGCTCGCCGCGTCGCTCATCCGAGCTGCCATCAGCCGAAGCCGCGAGTTTCAGGCCGACGCGTCCGCCGCTCGACTGTTGGGGAGCGGCGAACCACTTGCGCAGGCACTCGAGAGGCTCGAGATCGCAGCGGGCGATCATCTGGCTCCAGCCATGCACGTGAACCCCGCCCAGGCCTCGAACTACATCATCAACCCTCTCAAAGAAGAGCTCCGCAACGACATCGGGGGGCTTGGCGGGTTTGGCAAGATGTTCTCGACACATCCTCCAACGGCGGCCCGTATCGCTGCGTTGCGATCTGACGAGTGGCGCTAGCAGTGGATATCGATCCCGAGGACGTCCCGTACACGACGTCGGCGACCCGACTTCGAATGATGCGAATCCTGGCTCTTGGCCTTGGGCTGTTGCTTCTATTGATGTTGGTGTTTGCCCTGACGATCTGAAGCGATGAACCGAGGTGGACAGTTGCAACAGTTCGGCTACCATTTCGGGTCGAGGGTCGGTGCCCGAGCGGCCAAAGGGAACGGGCTGTAAACCCGTCGGCTTATGCCTACGATGGTTCAAATCCATCTCGGCCCACGCACGTTATTCGCCCCGGGGTAGTCCCCGGGGCGACTACGTTTTGCCCAGAGGCTGCCTGCAGCTCCAGCAACCATTCGAAGGGACTTGCCATGCCATCGTTCGACGTTGTGTCAGAAGTCGACATGCAAGAGATTCGAAATGCCGTCGATCAGGCGGCCAGGGAGATCGCTCAGAGGTTCGACTTCAAGAACACCAACTCCTCGGTCGAACTCGGCGAGGACGAGATCAAGATGGGATCGGCGAGCGAGGACCGCCTCGCTGCCCTTCGGCAAGTGGTCGAGGAGAAATTGGCGAAGCGGAAAGTCTCCATGAAGGTGCTCGACTACGGGACGGTCGAGCAGGCCTCGGGAAACACGGTGCGACAAAGTGCTGCGCTGATTTCGGGGATCTCTTCGGAGAAGGCGAAGGAGCTGAACAAGGCGATCAAGGCCCTCGGGGTGAAGGGCGTCCAGTCGTCCACGCAGGGGGACCAACTCCGCGTAACAGCGAAGAAGCGAGACGCGCTTCAGGAGATCATTACTGCGCTGAAGGCGCAGGACCACGGCATCCCACTGCAGTTCAACAACTTTCGCGACTGAGGTTTCCCCGAGTCTCGCTACTCGACGGGCCGTCGCGCAAAGAGGCTGCTCACATAGTCCACGGTTGTGGCGGGGTCCAGGGGAGCGGGCTCGAGCAGTGCCCAGTCTCGATGGTCGTACCCGTGGAGGCGCTGCCATTCGTGCGTCATCGGGCGGAAGACCTCGACGTCGATGTCGGTGAACCAACGGCGCCATTCCCCGTGCGTGTTGCTCCGGGAGACTCGAGCTTCGCTGTCCTTGACGACGCCGGGCGCAAGGTCGACACCAAGATACTGATTGACGGCGTCGAAGTTTCCCTCGACATAGTCCTCGTACAAGAGGGTGAAGAACTCGCTTCCGACGCGTCGATTGAACCCCGTCGAACGGTCCAATGAGCGGACGTAGTGCGACATCAGATCGCTGCGGGTCAGGCGCCACCACGCGTTGATGAGCCTCACGAACGGCATGCCTGCAGGGTTGCGAGTCTTTCGAGCAAGGACGCTGAGCCAGTGTTCGCGTTGGCTCTGGTTGAGGAGATCGGCCTTGTTGTAGGCGTCGTACAGCAGATGCGACACGAATCGGTCGCGCGGGTCACGCACGATGAAGATCCGCTTGTCGAAGCGTCCGAGGAGGTCGTTCTCATTCGCCTTCCAGTTGAGCAACAACTTCTTGACCACCAATGACGGTGGTTCGAGGTCGCCTTCGGTCATCTTCACGGGCTCGAACAATTCGTTCGGCTCACCGATAGCGCTGGACACACTTCTCAGCAGCGCCGTCGTTCCGCTCTTGCCTTCTCCGACGATGAGGACACGCATCAGAGGAGTACCTGCATGACCGATACGTCCAACCAGCGGCCGAACTTGCGTCCGATCTCACGTTCCACACCGACGAGCTCGAAGCCCATCTGCGCATGTAGTGCGAGTGATGGCTCTTGGCTGTCAGCGATTCTCGCGATGACCGAGTGAAAGCCATGTGACTTTGCGGTGGCGATCAGTTCGATCATGAGGAGTCGTGCAATGCCCCGTCGACGATGTTCTCGGCTCACGTACACCGAAGATTCTACGGTTGTGCTGTAGGCCGGTCGAGCGCGAAACGGCGACAGTGAGGCGAACCCTGCAAGCTCAGAGGTGTCATCGATGGCCACGAGGACCGCATGTGCCCCAGATCGCTCGATTTGCCAGGTCCGCTGTTGTTCGAGTGTCCGGGGTGTCAGGTCGAAGGTTGCCGTCGATTCGAGGACCTCGACGTTGTAGATCGCCGCGATTCCTTCGG
This sequence comes from uncultured Acidimicrobiales bacterium, assembly GCA_905479685.1. Taxonomy (GTDB): domain Bacteria; phylum Actinomycetota; class Acidimicrobiia; order Acidimicrobiales; family SHLQ01; genus SHLQ01. The sequence goes on along the minus strand of CAJQNJ010000242.1, from coordinate 11,276 downwards.
CATCGGCCAGTTCCGCGGGACGTACATGCACGCTGGTCGACGTTACACCGTTGGGCTCGCGTCGCTTGCTACCGCCTGCTCTATGATCGGTTCGACATCGATCTCATGGTCGGTGATCAAGAGCGCATCGCCACCGACTGCCTCAACGGCGGCCCACTTGGTGACCGTCATGTCCGATGTCTCCAGCACGACCTGCCGACGATGTGAAGCGCGCAGCAACAGCTCTCGCATGACTGCGTGGTACTGAGTGGGCACAGAGTCGAAGAGATCGTCGATGAGAAGCGGAACTCGTTCTGCGGGATAGCGACGGTTGAGGTCGGCGAGCAGCGATGAGAAGCCAACGAGCAGAGTTGTATCGCCTTGGACCTCCACGGGTTCGTTGGCGATCAAGCGGAGGTGACTGGCGAGTTCCTCGATCCGAGGTCGGTCGGAGAGAAGGACAGAGTGACTGGAATTGCCAGCAATGCTGCGCCACGTCGCATGGCTGTCAGCGAGGAGTTGCTCTGCATCGCGGCGGTGACGGCTCAGGTCGTGATTGTCGAAGAGCTCGCTGACTCGACCGAGCTGGATATCGAGCGCTTGACCCATGATCTCGCCCCCCTCGGTGTCGACGTTCCTACCTTGCAGGTGGCCTACGGCGGCCAGGCCCAGCGCAGCGGCGCACAACAATGCGCCGAACATGAGGCTGGTCGTCATCGCAACCGTCATCCCCACAACGATGATGACGAGGGACGCAATCCCGAAGGACCGCACCTTTTGTTGCTCCTCGAACTTCTCTTCGAGCTGGAGGTCCATGGATTCCTCCATGCCCTCTCGTTCGCGCATCGAGTTCGACAGGTCACTGCGGCGGTCGTGTGTCTTGTCGAGGTTCTTCTCGTCGGCCGTGATCTTTGCAGCGAGTTCAAGAAGCTGGTCGAGTGGGGTCTGCGCCAAACGAATGACATCGGCGTCTCGATCGACTCGGGCGCGTAGTCGATCGGCTGTGACGTGAAAGAGCTCGAGGTGAGTGGCCATGTCCTGCGGGGAGTTCAGTTGGGACACAACACCAAGACTGCGGTCGTCAGAATCGACGGGGAAGGTGTTCAACGTGTCGAACAGCGAGGTGGACCCGTCGGCTGCTCGGTGCGCGGTGATGTTGTCGCCGAACTCGGTGTGAACCTCGATGGTGCTTCCCGGATGCGCGGACATCGCTCGGAGAATCTGTTCGAATGCATCCCGACGTCGAGTGGAATCGGTGCTGCTGATCACCGTCAGTCTCTCATGGAGTTCGATGCCCTTGCGGCCCTCAGGAGAGTCGCTGATGATTCGGTCGATCCACACAATGACTTGGTCGGCATGTTGACGAAGTCATTTGAGACAAACTTCGAGGTTTTCATGCGGCCAACGAACTGGCATGCTTTACAGCCGGGTGCCACGTACCCGAATGCTCCCTTAGCTCAGTCGGTAGAGCGTCTCCATGGTAAGGAGAAGGTCGACAGTTCAATTCTGTCAGGGAGCTCAGTTGCATCGCTTGCCGGTGCGCTTGGCGACGTAGCTCAGTTGGTCAGAGCGCTCGACTCATAATCGAGAGGTCGACAGTTCAAGTCTGTCCGTCGCTACTGAATTTCTGTGCAGGCCTGGGTGCCTCGGTGGCTTCTGCTGCTGCACAGACTCCCGATCGGGTTTCTGTGCAGGCCTGGGTGCCTATGTGACAACGAGTGCTGCACAGATTCTCGGGCTGGTGGGTTTGTCCCGTTCGACGGATCTCGACCGGAAGTGTCGAGGGTAATCTCGGAGCGACCATGTCGGTTGTCTGGGATGTTGGGTGGACGTCTCGACGTCTGGAGACATCGCCGCGAGTCGGATGTCCCCGGCAGGCCTGATATCGTCTGTATGTTCCAGTAACAGAGGGCGTTAGCTCAATTGGTAGAGCACCGGTCTCCAAAACCGAAGGTTGCGGGTTCAAGTCCCTCACGCCCTGCAAACAGCCGATAAGGCCCAAAATCCCGATTCGACCTGCTGGCGTGTTGTCAGCTGAGGAAAACCCGTGTCCCAACCAATGAACCGAGAACAACGGCGCATGCTGAAAAAGCAGGGCCAGGAAGTCACCGAGGACGGTCAGGTCATCCAGACCAAGTCCGAGGGTGCAGCCGGCGCAGGCAGCGGGGGTCGTGTCACGACGAAGGGCGGCGAGGGCGGAGATACACCGAAGCGCAAGCGCGAGCCCGCTCCAACTCAGGAACGCACCAGTCCAATTCAGTTCGGCCGAGAGGTTCGCTCGGAGCTCCGCAAGGTGTCGTGGCCGAATCGGACAGAGGTCATCAACTACTCATTGGTCGTGTTATTCACTGTGATCGTCCTGACACTGTTCATCGGCGCAATGGACTGGGTGTTCTCCTCATTCGTCCTCGAACTCTTCGAGCCGCGACAATGAGCAACACCGACATCACCCCAGACGACCTGACCGAAGCCGCATCTGCATCGGGATCGATCGATGACGCCGGAGAATCGACCGTGGAAACACCTGCACCAGATGAGTCACCAGTAGCTGAAGAGCTGGCTGCCGCTGAAGAAGTGGTGATCGATGAGGTATCGGTTGCCGAAGAGAACACAGTTGAGGCTGACCCTGTCGGAGAGGCTGAGGCTGAGGTCGAGGCAGATGTCGTTGGCGAGGACGAGTTGTTCGTCGAGGAGCCGGCGCCGCGTCCACGCAGCCCATTCGATCGCCCTGGTCGTTGGTACGTCGTGCACACCCAGAGCGGCCACGAGAAGAAGGCGCAGCAGAATCTCGCTGCCCGTACGGCATCGATGAACATGGAAGAGCGCATCTACGAGAGCGTCATCCCCATGGAGGACGTGGTCGAGTTCAAGAACGGCAAAAAGGTCGTCGTACAAAAGAAGATGTTCCCGGGCTACCTCCTCGTTCGTGCCGAGCTCGATGACGACGCCTGGTACGTGGTTCGCAACACGCCGTCGGTGGTCAACTTCGTAGGATCTGGGGGAAAGCCGGCGCCGCTTCCCCGGCGGGAAGTCGAGAACTTCCTGGCAGAGAAGGAAGAAGGCAGCGAGGCGACTCCAGCCAAGCGCACAAAGGCTCGGCTCGAATATGAAATGGGCGAGACGGTTCGTGTCAAAGAAGGTCCGTTTGCCGACTTCAGCGGTGAAATCGTGGAGATCAACGAGGACCAGCTCAAGGTCAAAGTGCTCGTGAACATCTTTGGACGCGAGACCCCAGTCGAACTCGAATTCTCGCAGATCGCCCGCTTGTAGCCGCCGGCACCCTCGTTGCGATACGCGTCACCGCGTGTTGCGCGCTGCACCTACCACCGGCAGAATAGTCCGTCGGTCATTCACCTCTCGAAACCGATCACGTACTCCAGGAACTCACATGGCAAAGAAACAAGTCTCCGCAGTTGTAAAGATTCAGATTCCCGCGGGCCAGGCATCGCCTGCTCCACCCGTTGGTACCGCCCTCGGTCCCCATGGTGTGGCAATCATGGACTTCTGCAAGGCGTACAACGCGCAGACCGAAGACAAGCGTGGGCAGATCGTTCCTGCCGAGATCACGATCTATGAAGATCGAAGCTTCACGTTCATCACCAAAACTCCACCGACGGCCTTCTTGATTCGTCAGGCTGCGGGCCTTGACAAGGCAGCTCATGAGCCGGGTCGCGAGACTGCTGGCTCGGTGAGCGCGGCACAGGTCAAAGAGATCGCCGAGCTCAAGATGCCCGATCTGAACGCGAACGACCTCGCTGGAGCGATTCTTCAGGTCGAAGGCACGGCCCGATCGATGGGTATCGAAGTCAGCTAACACATCGCTCACGGCGCGCCGTGGGTACCACCGTCTCCGCATGAACACCTCACGTGCGGGACCTACCAATGAGGGAGCCATCATGGCGAATGGAAAAAAATACCAGAACGCTGCACGTGGATATGACCGCGAACGTATGCACAGCATCGACGAGGCTGCTGGAATTGTCGCAGCCTTTCCGAAACGCAACTTCGAGGAGACCGTAGATCTTGTCGTGCGTCTCGGCGTCGACCCCCGCAAGGCAGACGAGATGATTCGAGGCACGGTCTCGTTGCCATCGGGAACTGGCAAGGCGGTCCGAGTGGCAGTGTTTGCTCAAGGAGATGCGGCCCAGGCCGCTCGTGATGCGGGAGCCGAGTTCGTTGGCGGCGAGGATCTCGCCGAGCAGGTCGAGGGAGGCATGTTGGATTTCGACGTGACGATTGCGGCGCCCGACATGATGCCCATCGTCGGAAAGCTCGGCCGAGTGCTGGGACCACGTAGCCTCATGCCGAACCCCAAAACGGGAACCGTGACACCTGACGTGGCCAAGGCCGTCGAAGAGTTCAAAGGTGGCAAGGTCGAGTTTCGCACCGACAAGTTCGCCAACGTACACGTGCCAGTCGGCAAGGTGAGTTTCTCGTCAGAGGATCTGTCGAGCAACATCACCTCGGTGATCGATGAGCTCCGTCGGATGCGCCCAGCGGGCGCAAAGGGTCAGTACGTCAAGAAGGCCAGCATCTCATCCACGATGGGACCAAGCATCAAACTCGACGTCTCCGGCATGTAGCCAGTTCTGTGCAGTGGTTAGTGCCAATGGGGCACCCAACGCTGCACAGATTCGTTTGACCGCACGCGTTCGAAGTGCGTGTCGAGTGGGAGTCTGGTCGTGCGCCGCTAGCCTTTCGAAGGTTTCACAATTCACTACTTGCCCAAGACCTCAGGTGGCAGCTGGATTCGAGAGAGTCCTGCAGCGCAAATCCCGAGTAGGTGATCTGACAAAACGCCCGAATGGGCTGTTTCGGACGTTCGCCGTGTCTTCGGTGGGCGTCCATTTCGGTTTTCACCGCTGCGGATGAAACAACTGGGAGTCAGAACATGGGAGAACCACGAGCAGACAAGGTCGCAGTGGTCGCCGAGGTAAAGGAGAAGCTCGAAGCCGCCGACGGCGTCCTGCTCACCGAATATCGCGGCCTGAACGTGCCCGCCATGGCGGAGCTGCGTTCGAACCTCACGCCAGCCGGCGGCGAGTACAAGATCTACAAGAACACGCTGGTCAAGCTTGCGGCGAACGAGCTTGGAATCGAACTCGATGAGCTGCTGGTTGGACCGACAGCGCTGGCCTTTGTCGGCGAGAAGGCTGACGGTTCGAAGGGCGACCCTGCGGCGGTTGCCAAAGCGCTCAAGGAGTACAGCAAGACCAACGTTGCCTTGGTGATCAAGGGCGGCGTCCTCGATGGCAAGGCCATCAGCGCTGATGAGATCAAGGCCCTTGCCGATCTGCCATCTCGCGAAGTGCTCTTCGCTGAGTTCGCAGGAGCGATGGAACACATGCTCGGTGATTTCGCCGGACTCCTCGACAACAAGCTTCAAGAGTTTGTTGGACTCATGGAGGCCCTCGTCGAAAAGGGCGGCCCCGGCGGTGCTGGCAACCCCGATGCTTCGCCTGTAGCCGACGCAGCGCCTGTCGAGGACAGCGCTGACGAAGCACCAGTCGACAGCGGTGAAGCTGCTGCGAGTAACAGCGAAGAAGAGTAAGACCCCGTTCGTACCCAACCCACAAGTCTGTAAGACCGAAGAAGAGGAGAGCTGAAATGGCTACCAAGGAAGAAATTCTCGAGAGCATCGAGAGCATGACCGTTCTTGAGTTCAAGGAACTCTTGGACGAATTCAAGGAGCGTTTCGACGTCACCGCTGCTGCGCCAGTGATGATGGGCGCGATGCCGGCTGGTGGTGGCGCAGAAGCAGCCGCCGAAGATGAACAAAGCGAGTTCGACGTCGTCTTGAGCGCCGCTGGTGACAAGAAGATCGCTGTCATCAAGGTCGTTCGAGAGATCACCGGTCTCGGCCTCAAAGATGCCAAGGAGCTCGTCGACGGTGCTCCAAAGGCCGTCCTCGAGAAGGCCTCGAAGGAAGATGCCGAGAAGGCCAAGGCCTCGATCGAAGAGGCCGGCGGCGCCGTCGAACTGAAGTAATTCCTGGGCTGATCGATCACTGATCAGCCCACTGTTGGAGCGATCCGGCGGCGCATTGCCGTCGGATCGATCTGTTTCTGCCCTTGACCTGACCGCTGGCAATTCGTTACCGTTTGGCCAGCGCCCCCCACAAGGGGGTGCTGATCTTGCGTGCGCGCTTGCCGTTTGTATGACTGTGCCGCTAGGCTGCTCAGTTGTCGTGGCGTTTTTGGTGTAGGTGGCCGTTGTACCCATTTTTGGCGTGCCTGGTCCCCTTCGCTTTTTCGTGACGGCGCTGCCCGACGTCGCCCTCCGTCGCACCAGGAGAACTCGTGTCCTCACGCTCTGTTGCCCTCGACCGCTATTCGTTTGGAAACATCGAAGAAACGCTCGAACTACCCGATCTGATCGCCGTTCAGCGGGAGTCCTTTGTTTGGCTGCTCGCCGAAGGTCTTTCCGAGACCTTCCGTGACATCAGTCCGATCAAGGATTTTTCCGAGACCCTTCAGCTCGAGCTCGAATTTGATCCCGATGATGAGGATCTGCGTCCCCCTCCGAAGTTCTCGGTCGAGGAGTGCAAAGAGAAGGACATGACCTACAGCGCGCCGATCTTCGTGCGTGCCCGGTTCATGAACTCCAACACTGGCGAGATCAAGGAACAGACCGTCTTCATGGGCGACTTCCCCATGATGACCGACCGCGGCACGTTCGTGATCAATGGCACCGAGCGTGTCGTCGTATCGCAGCTCGTGCGTTCGCCCGGCGTCATCTTCCAGCCAGGTGAGCGCTACCGCTTGCGTAACCTTGCCAAGCACCAGCTCGTCACCGGAACCATTCACCCGTATCGAGGCGAATGGATCGAGTTCGATGTTGAACAAAAGCCTGGCAAGGATGTCACGGCCGGCACCCGCGTTGCGCGTAAGCGTCGCCTGAGCCTGTTCGTGCTGCTTCGTGCGCTCGGCTATGACGAGGAGAACGCTCCTGGGTTCCTCGACAAGTTCGTCGATCACTTCGACTTCCTCGAAGGGCAGTGGGAGAAGGATCGTGAGCTCGCTCCGACACAAGAAGAAGCCCTCATCGAGATCTACAAGCGAGCCCGTCCCGGCGAGCCGCCATCAGCCGAATCGGCCCGGAACTACTTCCGCAACGCGTTCTTCGAGAACCGCCGCTACGACCTGAGTCGCGTCGGTCGCTACAAGTTGAACCGCAAGCTCGGTCCAGAGATGGATCGTCTCGAAGAGCTGTTCGGCCTCGACCTCGAACGTCCCGAGATCGACCAATCGGTCCTGACCCAGGCAGAGGTTCTGGCCACGTGCTCGTATCTCCTGCATCTTGCAAAGGGCGAGCCCGGGTATCGCCTCGACGATCAGGACCACTTCGCCAACCGTCGAATCCGTTCGGTGGGTGAGCTGATCCAGAACCAGGTACGTATCGGTCTCAGTCGTATGGAGCGCGTCGTGCGAGAGCGCATGACGACCCAGGACGTCGAGGCAATCACCCCACAAACGCTCATCAACATCCGACCTGTCGTAGCTGCGATCAAGGAGTTCTTCGGAACGTCGCAACTCAGCCAGTTCATGGACCAGGTCAACCCGCTTTCGGGCCTCACCCACCGTCGTCGACTTTCGGCGCTCGGCCCGGGTGGACTTTCCCGTGAGCGTGCAGGCTTCGAAGTCCGAGACGTCCACTTCAGCCATTACGGCCGTATGTGCCCAATCGAGACGCCCGAGGGTCCGAACATCGGCCTCATCGGGGCGCTTGCCACCTATGGCCGCGTCAATCCCTTTGGGTTCATCGAGTCGCCGTACCGCAAGGTGATCGACGGACGCGTCACCGACGAGATCGTGTATCTCGCCGCTGACGAGGAAGAAGAGTACGTCGTTGCGCAGGCGAACGCGAAGGTCGATGAGACCGGTCGTTTCCTCAATGATCGCGTGCTCGTTCGTCGTTCGCCCCAGGCCGCGTCACTCCAGGACCTTCGTCTCCAGCTCGAACAAGACGTATTCTTCGGCGCAACCACGGAGATCTCTGCCGTTGCTCCCGATGAAGTCCAGATGATGGACGTGTCTCCGAAGCAGATCATCTCGATCGCTACGGCGTTGATCCCCTTCGTCGAACACGACGATGCGAACCGTGCCCTCATGGGCGCGAACATGCAGCGTCAGGCAGTTCCACTCATCGCCGCTGAAGCGCCGTACATCGGCACCGGCGTCGAGGGTCGCGCCGCCCGCGATGCAGCGAACATGGTCATTGCTGAGGACGACGGCGTGGTCACCGAACTCGACGGACGCTCGATGACGGTCGAGTACAAGAAGCTCGGCAAGGTCTTCTATCGCCTGTTGAAGTTCGAACGCTCGAATCAGGACACATCGATCAACCAGAAGCCAAGGGTCACCGAGGGCGAGGCCGTCAAGAAGGGCCAGATTCTTGCCGACGGCCCGTCGACCGACCATGGTGAGCTCGCACTCGGAAAGAACCTGCTCGTCGCCTTCATGACGTGGGAGGGCTACAACTTCGAGGATGCGATCATCCTGTCCGAGCGCCTTGTGCGTGACGATGTGCTCACTTCGATTCACATCCACGAACACGAAATCGATGCTCGTGACACCAAGCTGGGTCCAGAAGAGATCACTCGGGACATCCCGAACCTGTCCGACGACATCCTCGCCGACCTCGACGAACGCGGCATCATCCGCGTGGGCGCAGACGTCAACCCGGGCGATGTTCTGGTCGGCAAGGTCACACCGAAGGGCGAAACCGAACTCACTCCAGAAGAACGGTTGCTTCGTGCGATCTTCGGTGAAAAGGCACGTGAGGTTCGCGACACGTCGCTGAAGGTGCCACATGGCGAGACCGGCAAGGTCATCGATGTCAAGGTGTTCAGCCGGGACGACAATCATGAACTCCCTCCAGGTGTCAACCAACTGGTACGCGTCTATGTGGGCCAGAAGCGCAAGATCAGCGTCGGCGACAAGCTCGCTGGTCGCCACGGCAACAAGGGCGTCATCAGCCGGATCCTTCCGGTCGAGGACATGCCGCACCTCGCGGACGGCACTCCCGTCGACATCATCTTGAACCCGCTCGGTGTTCCATCTCGAATGAACGTCGGCCAGGTGCTCGAAACGCACCTTGGTTACGCCGCACGTTGGGGCTGGCAGATCGACGGACAACAAGTTGGTCTCGATCCGATCATGGGCACCGAGTACAAGACTCGGCCAACCACACGGCCGTCGACGTTGGTGGCCACGCCCTCGTTTGATGGTGCGAAGTGGGACGAGGTCGAGCTCGCTGGTAAACACCCAACGATTCAGCAGATTCTGCGAAACCTGAACCCCGAGACCACCGAAGGTAAGCGCCTGGTTCAAGAAGACGGCAAGCAGATCCTGTACAACGGCCGTACCGGCGAGATCTATGACAACCCGATCACCGTCGGGTTCATGTACATCTTGAAGCTCGCCCACCTGGTCGATGACAAGATCCACGCACGGTCAACCGGTCCGTACTCGATGATCACCCAGCAACCGCTCGGTGGTAAGGCACAGTTCGGCGGTCAGCGATTCGGCGAGATGGAAGTGTGGGCTCTCGAGGCCTACGGAGCTGCGTACTGCTTGCAGGAGCTGCTCACCATCAAGTCCGACGATGTGCTCGGCCGAGTCAAGGTCTACGAGGCGATCGTCAAGGGCGAAAACATCCCGGAGCCGGGAATCCCCGAGAGCTTCAAGGTGCTCATCAAGGAGATGCAGGCTCTGTGTCTCAATGTCGAGGTACTCGACAAACAGGGCGCTGACGTCGAGCTCCGTGAGATTGACGACGAGATCTACCGAACAGCAGAACAGCTTGGTATCGACCTGAGCCGTCCAGAGCGTGGGTCAGATGAAGAAGATGCTCGCCGCGAGGCCGAGCGTGCAGCCCGGTTCGCCGGCAACTAACGGAACTGAGAAAAGGACAACACATGCTTGATGTAAACGACTTTGATCAGATCCGCATTGGCCTGGCCACCGCTGACTCGATCCGTATGTGGTCGAACGGCGAGGTCAAGAAGCCAGAGACCATCAACTACCGCACGCTGAAGCCTGAAAAGGATGGCCTGTTCTGCGAGAAGATCTTCGGTCCCACCAAGGACTGGGAGTGCTACTGCGGCAAGTACAAGCGCGTGCGTTTCAAGGGCATCATCTGCGAACGCTGCGGCGTCGAGGTGACGCGCTCGAAGGTGCGTCGTGAGCGTATGGCTCACATCGAGCTGGCCGCTCCCGTGGTCCACATCTGGTACCTGCGTGGAACCCGCTCGTGGCTCGCGTACCTGTTGATGGGCACCGAGGCTCGTGAAGAGCTCAAGGCAAAGCAGCTCGAGAAAGTCATCTATTTCGCTGCGAACCTCGTGACCTGGGTCGACGAGGAGCGTCGCGACGAAGACCTCCCGAACCTCGAAGCCGAGATGTTGGCAGAGAAGGACGAGCTCGAAAAGGAAATGGAACTCGAGCTCGCTCGCGTCCATGAGGACCTCGAGGCCGAGGTCGCTCAGATGGAGAAGGACAAGGCGAAGGACACAGAGATCAAGGCCCGCCAGCGCGCGGTCGACAAGGATCTGGCGTCCGTTCGTGAACGCTACGAGATGGAAATCGACGTCCTCACTCGCAGCTTCGACGAGTTCAAGAGCCTGTTCGCTCGCCAAATCATCGAAGACGAGATGCTCTGGCGCGAGATGCACATTCGATATGCGGACTATTTCGAAGGTGGCATGGGCGCAGGAGCGCTCGCCTCCTTGATCGCTCGCATCGACTTCGACGACGAGGAGATCAAGCTTCGTGCTCAGATCGATCCCGACGAGGGCGTGAAACCACTTTCCGCGCAGCGTAAGCAGAAGGCGATCAAGCGTCTGAAGATCGTTGCAGCCTTCAACCGTCGTGATGAGCGTGGCAACCGGGTCAACGATCCGCGAGCGATGATTCTCGATGTTGTACCCGTGATCCCGCCCGAACTGCGACCCATGGTGCAGCTCGATGGTGGCCGATTCGCGACTTCGGATCTCAATGATCTCTACCGTCGTGTGATCAACCGCAACAACCGTCTGAAGCGTTTGCTCGACCTCGGGGCTCCTGAGATCATCGTGAACAACGAAAAGCGCATGCTGCAAGAAGCCGTTGATGCGTTGTTCGACAATGGTCGACGTGGTCGTCCAGTCACCGGTCCTGGTAATCGTCCCCTCAAGTCGCTGAGCGACATGCTGAAGGGTAAACAAGGCCGGTTCCGTCAGAACCTGCTCGGAAAGCGCGTTGACTATTCAGGGCGTTCGGTCATCGTGGTTGGCCCGACGTTGCGACTGCACCAGT
>CAJQNJ010000241.1 GCA_905479685.1 uncultured Acidimicrobiales bacterium | reverse complement strand
CAACCCCGAACTGCACGGCTACATCACCGACGTGACCGAAATCGATGCCGATGGCTGGTACGGAAACCCGACATGGGCAACCGAGGATGCGGCCCGCGACTTCGCCTCGACAATCGGTGGAGAAATCGCGAAGGACTCTCTACGGATCTTCGAGCTTCGAACGTGACGGTGACCCGCGGGGCTGACATATCGATGGTGTCACTGCCCGGTCGACGCTCTGGGGATCCGCTGAAGGACACCGACACCGCGTCGAGTGTCCGCATCGTCGAGCTGGAACCCAACGTTGACCGGAACGCGCACCGACATCCACACTCCGAGGAGATCATGGTCGTGGCCAGCGGTCGGGGAAAGGTGTGGATCGAGGGCGAGTTCACCGAGGTGGCTGCCGGTGACGTGGTGACAGTACCGATTGGGTTGGCGCATGCCACGGTGTGTTCCGAACCGGTCAAACTCCACTGTTTCTTTCCGCACGCCGACCTGCCCAGCAACTACGAAGAAACCGACATCGTCGTGAAGGATGTGCAATGACCGACCACTCTGCGACCGACCACTCTGCGACCGACCACTCTGCGACCGACGGCTCGGTGACGGCCAAAGTACGGCTGGCGGTGGTGGGCTTGGGCCGCTGGGCACGAGTTCTGGCGCGCGGAGCCCAACGCGGCGACGTGGTCGACCTGTACTCCTGTTATTCACGATCCGATGAGAACCGCACGCGATTCATGGATGAGTTCGGTATTCGTCGGTGTGCGTCGAGCTACGAAGAGCTTCTGGGCGATCCCGATGTCGAGGGCCTCATTCTCACGACGCCGAACGACACACATCGCGAACTGATCGTTGCCGCGCTCGAAGCCGGAAAGCCCGTGTATACCGACAAGCCAATCGCGCAAACCCTCGAAGATGCGCTTGCCATTCGCACTGCAGTCACCGCTGCGGGTCTGCCGTTCGCAGTCGGTCACAGTGCCCGTCGACTTTCTGGCAGTCGGGTGATGAAGCAACGGATCGAAGATGAAACGCTCGGTGGCGTCACCCTCGCCGAAGCAAACTTTTCCAACGAGCGAGGCCTCGAACTCACCCCCGACACCTGGCGCTGGTACCTCGACAAGACGCCTGGCGGTCCGCTCATCCAGCTTGGGGTGCACCACGCCGACAACCTTCAGTACCTGCTCGGGCCGGTCGCCGCAGTCAGTGGCTATCAAAGAAAGTTGTTCACCAATGCCGAGGTCCCCGACGCCACGATGACAATTCTCGAATTCGAATCGGGAGCACTCGGCTACCTCGGCTGTGGGTGGGCGTCACCAGGCGTCTACCAGATCCGCCTGCAGGGCACGAAACAGAATCTGATGTACGACCTCGACTTCACCCACTGGGACGAAGCCCACGAAGCCGACGAATGGTCGTCACTCGTGAGCCAGGAGTATGGCCAGCAGGACCGGACACCACTCGTCCTTCCGCCGACCGACATGTTTCGGGAGCAGCTCGAAGAATTCGCCCTGGCGACGCGCGGTCAGGCGGAGATTGAAGTTGGTGTCGACGAGGCCATCCGCGCGTTGGCAGTCGTTCATACAGCCATCGAATCGAATCGCCTCGGCGGAAAACAGGTAGAGGTAGCGCCGTTCCTGGACGCAATTGGACGCACCGAAGGCTGACCGATGCGTTATTCGTTCAAGTTCTGGGGCCAACAGACCACGTGGCCAGACATCGAACAGGTGTGGGTGGAAGCCGACCGCGGTGACTTCTGGGATGCGGTTTGGCTCAACGATCACCTGTACCCGCCCCGAGCCAGTCGCGATCTGCCGATGTTCGACCCCTACGCACTGCTCGCCGGATGCGCAGCGACGACCGACCGATTGCGATTCGGTGTCATGGTCACCGCCAACACGTTTCGTCATCCTGCAGTTCTCGCGAAGATGGCCGTGACGATCGATCACATGTCCGCTGGTCGTCTCGAACTCGGCATCGGGGCCGGATGGCTCGAGTCCGAACACGAAACATTCGGTATTCCGCTCCGCTCATTGACAGAGCGATTCGATCGTCTCGACGAGACCTTCACGATTCTCGACGGGCTGATGAGACAGTCCACGTTCTCTCACGAAGGCCCGCATCACCGCGTTGTCGAAGCCGAGTTCATGCCCAAGCCGATCCAAAAGCCGAGAATCCCGTTCGTCGTTGGCGGTTCAGGGCCCAAGCGAACAATTCCCCTGGCAGCAAAGTGGGCCGATCAGTGGAATTATCCCGACTTCGGGGAACCAGACGCAGTCAACACGTTCATCGACCGCATCGAGTTGTTGCACGCAGCGTGTGACGCCATCGGCCGTGATCCGCGAGAGATCGAGATATCGGCCCAGATCAGATATCCCGGAGACATCGAAGCGGCGATCGACAAGATCGGCACCTACCGTGGCGCTGGAGCTGCCCACCTTCTCGTCAGCTTCATGCCGCCCACCGATCCAGCGCTACCCATAGAGGTCGGCGAGGCGCTGGCGCAGCGACTCGACACATGACGATCGAGTGGGTCAGCGAGCCGACGATGCCGCCGTCATTCTCGCCGAGAGCGCGTCGTCGGGGCGCACCACATAGACGCCACCGGTGAGTCGGTCGCTGGCGAACACCGTGTGGTCGGCCGAAACGTACAGGTCGTTGATCTGGATGGCCGACTGATCGGGTGGCGATTCGGGAATCCAATGAGCGACCTCGACAGGATCGGCCGGGTTGGAGACGTCGAAGGATCGAAGGCCGGCGTTGAAGTAGCTGACGAAAACGAGGTGTTGGCTCTGGTAGCTACCTGGAAGGTTCTCGTGCAGATTGTGCGCCCCGAACCGGTGGCCGCGGTCGCAGAAGTCGCCTTCTGGAACCGGGCAAATCGAGAC
>CAJQNJ010000240.1 GCA_905479685.1 uncultured Acidimicrobiales bacterium | reverse complement strand
CAATCGCTGCCACGACCGAGACCACGGCGTCGAGCGGAGTGCGGAAGAGATTACTGCGTACCCACTGCTGAGGGGTGGCCCGAGCCTTCGTTGGAGCGGTGGTCGTCATCACTCCACCAACTGCAGTCGTTTGTTCCCGATGTTGACCATTCGCGAGATGATGAGCGAGCCGATCAAGTAGATCAGCATGAGGAACGCGAACGCCGGTACTGCGGGCTGCCCGTTCCCAACGGCGGTCGTCGTGACTTTCGTGAGCTCGAAATAGCTGATCACGACACCAAGCGATGAGTTCTTGAACAGATTGAGGTATTGATTTCCGAGCGGCGGGATGGCGATGCGCATCGCCTGCGGAAGAACGATGTATGTCATGCGTTGGCCTGCGCTGAGCGCAAGCGCGCTCGCCGCTTCGCTTTGGCCGCTGTCGACGGCCTGAATGGACCCGCGAACGATCTCAGCAATATGACTCGCCGTGTAGATCGTGAGCGCGATCAGTAGCGCGAGGTATTCGGGTGCTACCTCCATGCCGCCGGTGAGCTTTCGGCCGTCGAGTGAAGGCGTGGTGACCCCGAGGCCTCCGACCGCCCACACGATCCCAGCCACGATGAAGAACGCAGCAACCCCCCACACCGCAGACAACGAGGGGGCACCGCTGCGATCCGATACGCTCTGCCGCCACTTCGCCATCAGCCATGCTGCGACGAGCCCGGCGATCAGGCTGGCAGCCACCCACCAGGCGCTGCCCTCGAACCAGGGCACTGCTGCCGCACGATTGGAGAAGACGGCAATATCACCGACCCTCCAAGCGTTCTCGACGCGAGGAAATGCCGAAAGCACCATCGCCAGGTACGCGAACGTGATGATCGCGAGCAAAGGGACGTTGCGCAACGTCTCGACATAGATCGTCGCAGCGCGCGAGACGAGCCAGTTACGTGAGAGACGTGCGATCCCGACGAGAATCCCCAACACGGTTGCAAGCACGATTCCGACCACAACCACGTAGATCGTGTTGCGAAGCCCGACGACCGTTGCGTCCCAGACAGATTGCGTCGGTCGAAACGAGCTCCCCGCTATGGGAAAGTTTGCGGGCTGGTCGAGGTAGTCGAAGCCAGTCGGGATACCAGAGGTCTCACTGTTCTTCTGAAAATTCTGCAACAGCCAGGCGACGAACGCGAGCGCCGAGCCCGCGATCGCCAACTGGAACAGCCAGCCGAGCACGCGAACGTTTCGCCACCAAGGTGGCCGCGTGTCGTCGCCGCGTGTCTCGTTGAGCGTGTCCCCCATAGTTCCTTTGAGCGGAACAACGTGGAGTCGGAGCGCGAACGCGCCCCGACTCCACGTCGATCGCTATGACCTAGCGGTACGGCGGAGCGTAGAGCTGGCCGCCGTTGTACCACATCTCGTTGTTCCCTCGGGGCAGGCCGAGCGGCGTGATGTGCTGATCGTAGATCTCGGCGTAGTTCCCGACCTGGCTGACCACCTGGTAGTTGAAGTCGTCGGACAGGCCCAGTCCTGGATTGAATGTTGATCCATCCACCTCGACGCCCAAGAACTTCAGGATATTTGGATTCGGATCGCTCAGGAAGTCATCGATGTTCGCCGACGTGATGCCCCACTCCTCGGCCTGAATGACCGCGAAGACCGCCCAGTTGACCGCTTGGGCCATCTCGTTCTCACCGTCGATCACCGCAGGCGCCAGCGGCTCCTTCGAGAAGACCGTGTCGAGGATTGTGAGCGCGTCAGGGCCATCTGGGTAGTTGGAGCGAAGCGATACGAGCTGGCTTATATCGGAGGTCCACCCATCACATCGTCCAGCCTGGAAAGCCTCCTGAAGAAGATCGGTGTCATCGAACGAGAGCACATCGCCGGTGAGCCCCAAGCGGGCGAACTCATTCGCGACATTGCCCTCACTGGTGGTGCCACCAGCACTGCAGATCACACCACCGTCGAGGTCTTCGAGCGAGCCGAAGCCACTGTCTGTGGCGACCATCATTCCCTGACCGTCATAGAAGTTGGGCTGCAGGAAGGTCGCGCCTTCGCCGCCGTCACGTCCCGCCGTCCAGGTCGTGTTACGCACCAGAACGTCGATCTCGCCCGATTGGAGAGCGGTGAAACGGTCGGCGGTTTCGAGGTCGACGAACTCGACCTTCGACGCGTCGCCGAGAATTCCGGCGGCGATGGCACGACAGAAATCGTTGTCGAACCCCTCATGGCTGCCGTCTTCGTTCAAGAACGCAAATCCTGGAAGGGCATCGCGAGTACCGCAACGAAGCACATCGGCAGCGATCACGCTGTCGAGAAGACTGCCCTGTGTGACATCGACGGTGTCGGTGTCTGCGTCGGAATCTGCGTCTGCGTCTGCGTCTGCGTCGGAATCTGCGTCTGCGTCTGCGTCGGAATCTGCGTCTGCGTCTGCGTCGGAATCTGCTTCGGTCGTTGCAGGTGCCGTATCGGAACTGGCGTCATCACTGTCGCTTCCGCAGGCAGATGCAAGTAACGCCACCACAAATATCGCGCCTAGTAGACGCCAGAGTCGGATCTTCATTGGTCCCCTCCAAGGGTTTTCGTCAGCCGACCGAATCGGTCGGCCACCATAACAACCTAGGTGACGAAGTCCGCTCAACACAATCACGAGCCGGCCAACGCCACGCGGCCGCTTCTGGCCGGCTATCGACGTGCAGCTAGGTTCCCACTATGGAAACCCATGTCGTCGACCATCCTCTCGTTGCCGAACGGCTCACCCATCTGCGGATGACGTCGACCCAGCGCCCTGAATTCCGCCGCAATGTCGACGAACTGTCGGAGTTCGTCGTGTACGAGGCATTGCGAACCCTGTCGATGACGATGATCGACATCGACACTCCACTCGAACCGACCACCGGCGTCACCATCACCGAGCTCCCGCTGGTGATTCCGGTCATGCGCGCCGGTCTCGGAATGCTCGACGCGGCACTGCGTCTTCTCCCCGACGCGCGGGTGGGCTTTCTCGGGCTCAAGCGCGACGAGGAAACACTGTTGCCACACGCCTACGTGAACACCGTTCCCGATGATCTCGAAGGGCGGGACTGTCTCGTGCTCGATCCGATGCTCGCGACCGGCGGTTCGTTGATTCATACGTGCGATCTGCTCCGAGCATCAAATGCCGGTGCTCTCACAGTTGCGTGTCTTCTCGCCGCTCCCGAAGGTCTCGAGGCCCTCGCAGCACGACACGATGATGTCGTCTGCTGGACGGCATCGATCGATGCCGCATTGACCGACGTCGGCTTCATCACACCCGGACTCGGTGACGCCGGCGATCGCCAGTTCGGCCTGGCCTAGTGCTCGATCACGTCTTTGCCGACGCGATCGGAGCACTGCGGGCATCGCTCGAACTCGCCATGCTGGAGCGCCAGGTGGTCGAAGAACGGTTCACAACCGACGCCTTGCTCGGTGATACGCGCTGGGAAACCTCGTACAGCATCCCTGGAGAAGGCCATCCGCCCCGGGTCCAAGCCGACATGACGCTGCAATGGCCAACCTGGTCACAAACCGCCTATCGAAGCTGGCTTCTCAGCGGCGAGCTGGCCGACGTACCAGCGATCGAAGCCGAGGTCGTCCTGCGGGCGCAGCTACTTGCCGAACATCCGAACCCGGCAGATCTACTCTCGGTGTTGCCCCACGAGTCGCCCAAGATGGGTCGGAACATCCTCGTGCGAGGGACCGGCCTCACGGTGGAGACCATCTATGGCGACGACCTCAGCCACCCCGAGTACGCGCTCGAGGTCTCCTATTGGGGGTCGCTCGAGTTGCACAGCGACGTCCTCGCCGATGGCAATCTTCTCGACGAGATGTTCAAGGCCGCGGGGTCGTGGATCTCGGGCACGCTGATTTCGTTGTCGGATTCCGTTCAGCGGTCGTTTTGACTCACAGGCCCCGTCGGATCTCGGGCAGATCGTCATACACCGGCTCGCGCTTTTCCATCTGTGCTCCGAAGGACTCGATGATGTCCGTCGGCTGGAACATGCCGCTCTGCCATGCCGCCATGTACAACAGCGCATCTGACGTGCTGTGGTCTCGGGAGTAGTTGAGCATTTCCTTCGTCCCGTGTACGGCGAGCGGTGAACGACTGGCGATACGTTGGGCGATGTCGAGAACACCATCGAGCAGCGACTGGTGATCGTCATAGACCTCGTTGACGAGGCCAACGTCCTTGGCTCGCTCGGCCGTCATTCGATCCCCGGTGTATGCAAGTTCCCGAGCGATGCCTTCGGGGATCAGCTTCGGCAGGCGTTGCAGGGTGCCGACGTCGGCGGTCATACCGATGTTGATCTCGTGCACGCAGAACCAGGCGTCGGCTGACGCATACCGCAAGTCGCAGGCCGTGACCATGTCGACGGCGCCCCCGACAACGCCGCCCTGCATGGCGGCGAGCACCGGCATCCGGGCGCGTTCGAACGCGGTGAACGTCTCCTGAAGATGCAAGACGTTGTAGCGGAAGTTCGCTCGCGCACGGCCGACCTCGAGCTCGGGGCCGTCGTTCAGGTCACCATCGGTGAACACGCTGATGTCCATTCCAGCGCTGAAGTGCTTACCGGTGGATGACACCACGAGTGCGCGAGCGGTTCCTCGATCACTGATCTCGTCCACCAGCAGCGGAAGCTCACGCCAGAAGCCTGGTGTCATCGTGTTGAGCTCGTCCGGCCTGTTCAGGACGAGGTGGGCGACCTTGTCCGACTCGGACACCTCGAAACATTCGCTCCCCATCAGCCAGCGGCTCCCAGTGGCGCATCGGTGCCCTCGACGAGATCGAAGGTGACGTACTCCTCGGCGGTGTCCTCGAGATGTTCGTACTCGATCACGCCGATCTCTGTGAACCGATCTCGCAACCAACCATCGCCGGCATCGATCAGACCGAGCTTGCGACAGTTCGGCACGATCTTGGCGAAGAGAAGCCGTTGGAACGCCTTCATCTCCCACGGCATGTCGAGCATGAACTTGACCATGTCACGCTGGTTCACACCCAAGCGCTCCCAGACCTCCTGACGCATCAAGCGATCTCGCATGAGGAGTGCAGCGTCGAAGGCGAACTCCTGCCGCTCTCGGATCTCAGCATTGGTCATTCCGTCATAGACCTCCTGCAGGCTCAGGACGCCGAAGGCCACATGTCGAGCCTCGTCAGCCATCACGTACCGAAGGAGCTGCTTCAGGAGCGGTTCGTTCGTCGTGTCACGCATGAATCCGAACGCCGCCAGCGCCAGCCCCTCGACCATGATCTGCATCCCGAGGTAGGTCATGTCCCATCGACTGTCGTTGACGATTTCGTCGAGCAGCAACCGCAGATGCGGGTTGATCGGGTAGGCGCCACCGAGCTTCTCACTCGTGTAGCGAGCAAACACCTCGACGTGACGTGCTTCATCGACGACCTGCGTCGCCGCGAAGTACTTGGCGTCGATCCACGGCACGGTCTCGACGATCTTGGCAGTACACAACAACGCGCCCTGCTCGCCGTGCATGAACTGACTCAACGTCCAGGTGAACGATTGCACCCAGACCTCATGACGCTCAGCGTCGTTCATGCCCTTCAATGGCGAGTCGTGGTGATCGAAGAAGTACTCGTTCTCGAGGGGGTCCACCGTGGGTTCGAAATGCTCGAGGTCGACAACCGTGTCCCACGGGAGGTCGGTGGACCCATTCCACTGCGACCGCTTCGCCTTTTCATAGAGCTTGTCGAGCGCAGCTCGTTGACCTTTCCCGTAGTCCCACGTGAAGAGTGCTTCGGCGTTGTCCTTGACCGCATGGATCACTTCGTCGGGATCGACGTTCGCACGTGCAATCTCGAGAATGCGATCCGGGTCGTTGACGTCCACTGCGTTGGGCTCAGCGATACTCATCGTTTCGGTTCCTTTGACGGTCGATCCGTTGGACCATTGTGGGTGGGGGCTGCCGCAGCCATGACTCGATCGATCACGTCACGCCACTCATCGACATTTGGCTGCTGTCGCTGGAGGAGATGACTCACGTTCATGCCCATACCGAGGGCCATCGCAAAATGGGCGATGGCTTCCGTGCTCAGGGCGGGGTCGATCTGTCCGTCATCCTTGCCCTGTTGGATGTGTTTGGAGATTCGACTCTGGTCGTCTTCGAATGATCGCCGAATCATCTCGGCGAGCTCGGGGTCTCGACGGCTCGAGACGATTGCCTCGAAGAGCAACCACTCGGTCCCGTCGCGTTCATCGAGCAGGTGCGTGCCCAGCGAGAACAGCAAGGCTGCTCCGCCCGTTGGCGCCTCGGGAAGGACCCGTTCGATCTGGTCGACGAGGTGTGCGCCGAGCGCATCGACGAGGAGATCGGCCTTCCCGCGATATCGGCTGTAGATCGCCCCTGTCGTCACTCCAGCCCGGCGAGCGATCTCGGCGACCTTGGCCCGGTCGTACCCGAACTCGGTGAACACATCTGCTGCCGCTGCGAGCAGGCGATCACCGAGAGGATCGCTGGTGGATGTGCCGGTAGTCACATCACCGATAATAACGGTGATTATCCCCTCACGCCAGTGGGGTCAGACCAGCCACGGCCTCCGGCGATCCGCAGAGCACACCGAGCCGAAGGCGAATGTGCGATTGCCGGGAGCGAGGAACGAGCGGGAAACTCAGACCAGCCCACCAGCCACGGACTCCGGCAGTCCGCAGAGCACACCGAGCCGAAGGCGAATATGCGATTGCCGGGAGCGAGGAACGAGCGGGAAACACAGAACGAGCGGGAAACTACGCGCAGTACGTCCGAAGCGGCTGCATCGGGCGGGCGCCGATGTGGGTGATCACCTCAGCGGCTGCGCAGCTACCCATGTGGCCGGCATGGGCAAGTTCGGCGCCTCGGGCGATCCCAGACAGAACCCCAGCTGCATAGAGATCACCCGCACCCGTGGTGTCGACGCGGCGCTCCACTTCCACCACCGGGATGTGAATCACCTCCGAACTCGTGATGACCATCGAACCCAGGTTGCCCTTGGTGATACAGGCGACCTCGCTGAGCTCACGCATCTCGTGAATCATCATCGACTCGTCTTCGGTCCCCAACAACGAAACCACTTCATCGATGTTGCCGAAGAGCAGGTCGACTCGGTCAGCGATCAGGTCCATCCACTCGTCGCGATGACGATCGACAGCGAAGGGGTCGGAGAGTGTCATCGACGCGGTCACTCCATTGGACTTCGCAATCTCGAGACCCAGGCTGATTGCTTGCTTGGCCTCTTCGAGATCCCACAGATATCCCTCGCAGTAGAGGGCCTTCGCCGACGCAATGAGTGACTCGTCGATGTCGTCGACCGTCAAGACTGAGCTGGCTCCGAGGAACGTGTTCATCGTCCGTTGCCCGTCCGGTGTCACTTGAATCAGGCAACGTGCCGTGGCTGGCCCACTCGTTGCGGGTGCCACATCGAACTGCACCCCGGCCTCGCGGATGTCATGAATGAAGACGTCTCCGAGTTGATCATCACGGACTTTGCCGACGTAGGCCGATGCAACACCGAAGGACGCAACGCCCACCATCGTGTTGGCCGCCGAGCCTCCCGATTCCTTCAGCCCATGCGGCATCAGTCCCGTCAGTTGCTCGGCACGAGGTTCATCGATGAGCGTCATCGAGCCGCGGTTGAGTTCCCACTCGTCGATGAAATCATCGTCGACCTGTGCAATGACATCGACGATTGCGTTGCCCACGCCGACGACTTCTGCTGCAACCATGTTGACTCCCAGCCGGAGGTCTGAGCCCGGCACGGCCTCCGAAGGTACCATCGGCGGGTCAGCGCACCACGGTTCGTGCGGCGACTCCCCCAAGATTCGACCAGACGAGGTTCCTTCGATGACGTACCGGCTACCCCGGACGATCCTGCCAGTGAGTTACGCGATCGAGATCACGCCGGATCTGGACACCGACACCTTTTCTGGTTCGATGGTCGCGGAGACACAGATCATGGAGGCCACATCGGAGCTGCGCTGCAACATTGCGGACCTCGAACTGCAGCAGGTCCTCGTCGATGGAGCACCCGCGGACTTCCATATCGAGAGCGAAACCGAGCAGCTGGTCGTGGACCTGGGCGAGACACGTCATAGGGGATCGCTCCGCCTCGAGGCCCGGTTCGCTGGGGCCCTCAACGACGCACTCCGCGGGTTCTATCGATCGACCTTCACCGACGACGCAGGCGTGGAACACACGATTGCAACGACGCAGTGTCAGTCGACCGATGCCCGGCGGATCTTCCCGTGTTGGGACGAACCCGACATGAAAGCCACGTTCGACATCACGCTGGTCGTCGATCCGCAGTTGGCAGTCGTGAGCAACGGCGCTGAAGTATCGCGAACCCCACAGAACGATGGGCGCGTGGCCGTGCGGTTCGCGGAGACCATGAAGATGTCCACGTACCTTGTGGCCTTCGTCGTGGGTCCGCTCGAGATCTCGGGGCCAGCCTTCGCCGGAAACATTCCAGTGCGGATCGTTCACCGCCCGGGTCAGAGTCACCTGACAGCCTTCGCCCTCGAGGTCGCGGTTGCAGCGCTCGACTATTTCGAGGACTACTACGGAATCCCCTACCCCGCCGACAAGCTCGACATGATCGCGCTCCCCGACTTCGCCATGGGCGCGATGGAGAACCTCGGCTGCGTCACCTATCGCGAAATTCTGCTGTTGGTCGACCCCGACACAGCCACACAACCAGAGCTCCAGAACGTTGCCGACGTCATCAACCACGAACTCGCACACATGTGGTTCGGCGACCTCGTGACCATGGGGTGGTGGAACGGAATCTGGCTCAACGAAGCCTTCGCCACGTTCATGGAAATGAAAGCGACCGATCAATTTCGCCCGGATTGGCAACGCTGGACCAGTTTCGGGATCAGCCGCTCCGCCGCGTTCGACATCGACAGTCTCGAATCGACTCGACCAATCGAGTTTCCCGTCGTCTCACCAGCAGATGCCGAAGGCATGTTCGACCTCCTCACCTACGAAAAAGGTGCAGCGGTCGTTCGAATGCTCGAACAATGGCTCGGCGAAGAACCCTTCCGTGACGGAATCCGGCACTACCTACGCACCCACGCCTACGGGAATACCGAGACACATGATCTCTGGGACGCCCTCGAAGAGGTCACCGGACGGCCGGTCACCGCGGCGATGGAGACGTGGATCTTTCAGGGCGGATATCCGGTGATCGACGTCGACGAAACCCGCATAGAACAACGTCGCTTCACCTATTCGGGCGATGGTACCGCTGCCACCTGGACGGTTCCCGTCCAGATCAGAACAACATCAGGAGACGTTTCGATCATCGAGCTCGCCGAGTCCTCCGCCGATCTCCCGGTTTCCTCGGCGGACATCGATTCGTTCAACCACCTCGGCCACGGGTTCTATCGCGTGAAACTTCCAAGCGAGCACCTCACGCGCATCGGGACGTCGGGGGTCGAACACCTCGAACCCGTCGAACGATTCGGATTGATCGACGACACCTGGACGTTGACACTTGCCGGCGAGACGAACCTGCGCGACTTCATCGCGCTCCTCGATGGGTATAGACACGAGAACGACATCTCGGTTTGGCAACGAATCATCGGCGCGCTCGGGTTCATCGATCACGTCGCCACCGCCGCCGACCGACAAACGCTTGGCATTCGCGTCGCAGATCTCATCGAGCACACCCGCGCACAACTCGGCTCCTCACCGATCGAAGGAGAATCGGCACGTGACGCACAGTTGCGAGGTTCCCTACTCGGCGCCGCAGGCACGCTCACGGCCAACAACTCCGACATCCGCATCGAAGCCACCGAGGCCGCCAGACGACTCCTCGCGCAGGACTCGCCAGATGCCGAGTTGCGTTCAGCAGCGGTCAAGATCGTCGCCGCAAACGGCAACGATGATGACTTCTCCCATTTCCGCCGAGCGTTCGAAGCAGCCGACAATCCGCAGGCCGAGATCCGTTTCCTCTACGCCTTGCCTGCCTTTCCAGAGGCACACCACCTCGACGAACTGGTCACCATGACCCTGGATGGCTCGATCCGGACACAAAACGCCCCGTTCGTTCTGGCCCAAGCGCTCATGAATCGAGTCCATGGTCCGGCGGTTTGGGCTCGCGTCCGTTCGTCATGGGACGAGATCAATGCGCTGTTTCCAGCGAACACGATCGTTCGGATGCTCACCGGTGTTCGCTGGTTGACCGATCCGCAGGCTTCGTCAGACGTCAGCGAGTTCTTTGCTGGACGTTCGCTTCCTCAGGGGCAGAAACAACTCGATCAGCACCTCGAGAGGCTCGCCGTGAACGCCAGGTTCAGGGCATCGGTCGTGTCGTCCCTGGCATCGGCGCTCTCGTAGGTCGCGTGCGATCCGTACATCCACCGCTTTCGCCCCTGCGGCAGACCGAGGTCTTCGCGACCGAAGCGCGTTCGGCGCAGCTGTTCGTCCGCACGACTGCTGCATCAGTCGAGGTGCGCGTGGAAGGAAGGGTCGTGACCGCGTCAACCGTTGGCGGTGTCGCAATCATTGAGCTCGATGGGCTCGACCCTGGGTGCGACTACCGCGCCGAGATCATCAGCGAAGATCGACAGTCCATCGGCTTGGCGCAGTTCACCACCCGACAAGACATGGGGTCGGTCACTGCTCGGTTCGCGTCCATTTCCGACGTCCATCTGGGCCTCGACCGGTTCGGCGTCGGACGCAAGCTCTCCGACAAGGGCTCGGTTCCATACGCGATGAGGTGTGCTCGTGCGGCTATCGAAGAGGCGACCGGCTGGGGAGCTCAGCTGCTGATCGTGAAGGGTGATCTCACCGAAGGGGGCAACGAAGACGATTGGTTGCTCGCCGAGGAACTCTTTGCCGACGTGGCGATCCCGATTCTCTTCACGCCAGGCAACCATGACGTTCTCGCCAATCACGACGTCACACCACATGTGGGCGCAGCACGGATCGGTCTGCCATTCGATGCCGTCCAGATCCATGAACTCGACGGA
>CAJQNJ010000239.1 GCA_905479685.1 uncultured Acidimicrobiales bacterium | reverse complement strand
ACGAGTTGCCTCATCCCAGACTCGATCGGTAGACAGAAACTGTCTGCTCGGCGATCTGCGACCAGCTCATGTCAGTGCTCGCTCGCTCGGCCTGGTGTCGCGACATCGAGACGCGGAGGGCAGAGTCGTCGAGAAGTCGTGTGAGCGCCACGGCCAAGGCAGATGGGTCCCCCGGCGGAACAAGAAGCGCGTCCGTTCCGGGTCGGAGCGACTCGCCGATGCCACCCACGTCACTGGCGACGATCGGCACGCCCAGTCCGACAGCGAGGGCGGCCACACCGCTCTGCGATGCCTCCCGATATGGCAAACAGACAACTGTCGCCTCTCCGAAAAGGCGGAGGGTCGTCGCACGGTCGACGTAGCCGTCAAGCACCTCGACCTCGATGTGGGGTGGCAGTCGAGCGACATACGGAGCGATCGGCTCACCACTGCCCGCGACCACGAGGCGGGTCGATCGATCGGCACCGAACATCGTCAGAGCCTCCACCAACACGTCGAGCCCCTTGTAAGGCCACACGCGTCCGAAGAAAAGTACCGTATTCGTCGAACGCTCGACCGGATCCGGACCCCCCTCCGCGTCTTCTCGGTAGCAGCTGCCCAGCTCGCCATGGGGAACAACAGACCAGCGCTCCTGCGGAACACCCCACCGCTTCTCGAGCTGAAGTCCGAGACCCTGCGTGTGCACGATGAACCGATCGACCCGATCGCTCCATGAGCGCGCTGCACGGTTACCGAAGCGTGGGGTACGGCGGTCACCCGGGTGTCGCACGACGTCGTGCACTGTCTGCACGATCGGAAATGGCAGAGTGACGGACCGAAATGCCAGGTTGATCCAGGGATTGTTCGTCGCTTGAACATGCAGGACGTCAACGTCGAGCTCTGCGATCGACCGGATGAGCTGAAAAGACGAAATGACCGTCCGAGGATCGCGCATTCGCGAGTGCTCGAACGAGATCTCCTGTGCATCGATGGGGCGCTGGGCAATACCTTCACCCCAGGCGAGGGGGTGAATCACCGTGAGGTCGACACGTCCCCCGAGCTCACGAGCGAGTTCCACCGAATAATCCCTGTACGCGTCGGCGAACAATGCCACACGCAGGTCTCGAGTCATCGCCGCGACCTCGACTCACTGGTCCGACCCATGTACCTCATTGTGCCATGTTGCCCCCTGGGCCTTTTGGCCAGTTCCTGCGACCCCACCGGTGCGGTACCTTCGTGGAGCGTGTGGGCCCGCAGCCTGCGCGCCGTGGTACGCCAACGAAACCAGTCGGAGTTTGCACAGAGATGAAACGTGAAGCCGCACACGACAACAGCCTCAGACTTCCTCTCGGCGAGCTCGTTCACACGCTCCTACGTTGGTCGCCGGTCGTACTCGTCGCAGCGGCGCTCGCTGCCGCAGCCCTGTACACCTTGACTCGCGAGGATGCCGATCCGCAGGCAACCGCTCGGGTGGGCAACACCGAGGACGTCCGCTGGCCGCGCGACGACGTGATCCGTGATTTGCTGGTCGCACACTTCGATGATCCAGCCGTCCTCGAGGACGTTCGAGCCACTCTCGAGCAGCCGGATGCTCTGGTCAAGATCACCACCGAGATCCCACCCAACCAGGCATATGTGGAGATTCTCGTTTCTGCTAGCGACGAACAGTCCGCGCTTCAGGCGGCGAACGCCGCAGCCGAGATCGTGGTGGGTCTCGAGAATCGACGGATCACGGAGGCCAACGAGGCAACCAAGTTGGTGATCGTGGCGTCCTTGGAAGAGTTCGAAACTCGCATCGCCGAACTCGATGGCGAAATTCAGCTGTTGGCCAACATCGAGGGAGAGGCCTACGCAGTGTTCCTCGATGGCAACGCTGCATCAGATCGTGCGACGTGGCAAGTTGCTGAGGCGAACCTCAGCGCGGCCGAGAACTCTCGCTCGCAGGAAACCTGGCGGCGAAACGACGTCCTCCGTGAGCTCGACCAGGTCAACCTCGATCTCGCAGATGCCGATACGACGGTCGTCGTCTCACGGCCGGCACAGCTCGATGAAGACATCGATCAAGCCGGAGTGCTTCCCGCCGTCCTGGCTGGCCTGACGGCTGCGATCGTGGTCGGGTTGGCGGCGGTGGCGATCGATCGTGTCACGGGTCGTACCCGGTCGGTTGAACGCGTGGCCGCCAACGTCGGACGGCACACGTTCGATCTGAGCGAAGCGCAGTCGACAGCGAACTTCATACTCGATGCTGCGGTGCGAGCACCTGGCGCACCCGTTGCAGTCCTCTCACCCGATAGCGCCGCAACGGCGGCTTCGATCCTCGCCCGAGGCCTACACACACCTGAACTCGTTTCCCTGACCCCCGAGATGGACACTTCGGACGATCTCATGGACCGACGCTCCGTCCTTCAGACGCGGCTGTCCGAAGGAGGCGTGATACAGCTCGGCAGAGTGGAGGATCGGGTCGGAGAGCTCATGCTCGCAGCTTCACTCACATCGGTCGCCTATCTGGCAGTCGACGAGAACACTCGGATGCGCGATGTCTGGACGGCGATCAGCGCGATCGAGTCGAGGGGCATGACCGTGTTCGGGCTTGTGTTCGGTGGTGCAGATCAGGCGCTCCCACTAGAAGCGCCGGACGCCGATCTCGTCGCAGGTCAGCGTCAGAACGTCGTTCTCTGATGGCACCGTGGCCGGCCCGGCTGCTGTTGCTCTCGATTACGGTCGAAACGGCTCTGCAGTGGTCGAGTCTGGGAGCAGCCGAAGCGGCCCGATGGCCTGTTTCGTTCGCGCTGTGGTCGATGTGTCTACTCTTCGTCTTTCGCCGGCCAATGGTCTGGGCTGGGCTGCTTCGCGCGCCCACAGTGTTTCTCGTCGCTTTCGGTGTCTGGTCGCTCGTCGCATCGAGATGGTCGCCGATCCAACCTTCGTCCTTCGCTCTCGGGGTTGGCTTGCTGACGGTCGTCCTGTTCGGAGCGGCCTACGTCGACCGCTTCGGCTGGCAGGACTTCAGTGCCGTGGTCACGATCGCGTTGGCCTCGTTCCTCGCGCTCGGATGGACCTACACCGTCGTTTCCTCTGACATCGACTCGACGACAGACTCGAGTCGGCTGGTCGGGCTGTCTGCCAATCCCACGGCTATGGGACTCATCGCAGCACTCATGGCGCTCATGTCACTTTCGGGCCTACGTGGCAGACCCGTTGCGATCAGTGGCATCGTTGCGTTTGCCGGGATCGTGATATTCCTCGCGAACGCGCGGACCGCCTCGATCGCCCTCGTTCTCGGGCTACTACTGGTCGTCGTCGGATCGACTCGAGGTGTCGTCCGTACCGCTGCTCTCGGCGGCATGATGATCGGCGCAGGCGCGCTCCTCATCGTGATTCTCGCCGGCGACACGGTGTCGCCGTCTCTGGCGCGGAGCCAATCCCAGAACGAACTCGAAACCCTCACCGGCCGAACAGGGCTGTGGGACCTCGCTGATGGCTGGTACGCCGAGCGTCCGATCGCGGGTCACGGGCTCCAAGGCGCGAACGAGCTCTATGCGGGCGCGGAGGAACGCGGCGAGCTCGACTGGGAGGCTCGCGATGCACACAACACGATCATCCATACGCTGCTCGAGGTCGGGCTCATCGGAGCCCTCCTGCTCGTGACGTTCACAGGAACGTTCCTCGTGGCTGAGTACGGCCTGCCCGATCCGCGAGTATCGGCTCCTGTGCTCGCGATATTGCTCGTCGGCATCACCGAGTCCCTCATGCACGAAGCAACCCTCGCCCTTCTCATTCTTGCTGGCGCTGGCGCGGCCTCGGTCGCTCGCCGAGCGAAGCTGATCGCGAACACTCCCGTCTTGGCCAGCGTGGAATAGCACAATGCGCAGCGACCCCGTTCGAGCTTGGGGGCCAACGGCCCGACTCATCTCCGAGCGGCTCTGGCGACGACGACAACTCACAGATCCTGCCCTGGATGCCTGTCGCCGACTTGCCCTTCCCGGCTCGACCGCAGTCGATGTCGGAGCCGAATCGGGGCTGTACTCGCTCGCACTGCGAAACGCTGTTGGACGCCACGGACACGTCGTGTCTTTCGAGCCGAACCCCAAGAGCTTCGAGGAGCTCACCCATCGAACGTGGGCAACGGGGATCGATCGCCGACAAGTCGCTGTGTCGACAACGCCAGGACACGCAACGCTGCACTTACCGCCCGGGGCGATGCAGCAATCAAGTCTTGCTGGCCTCGGTTCCCTAGCGTCGGAAGTCCACGAACGTGCAAGGTCCGAGGATCTGGCGACGCATATGGTTCGGACCGTGACGCTCGACTCTCTGTTGGACGAACCGGTGCCACCACCGAGTCTCATCAAGATCGACGTCGAGGGATGGGAGCGCGAGGTTTTGCTCGGGGCGCAACAGCTCATTGGTGAGCACCACCCCACGCTGGTGGTCGAGATCGAGTCTCGGCACCTGCGCCGGCGAGGCATCGACTCGCACGACCTGGTCGAATCGGTGATCGCTCTCGGATACTCAGCCACCGCTCTGAGTTCGCGGGGGTTGATCAGCTGGTCGGACTTCAGCTTCGAACGTCACCAGGCAGACCGATCTCTCGCGGCGAACGCTCCCGACCCCTATGTGCACAACTTCTTGTTCACGACGAACGCGAAATGAGTCGGTCTCTACTTCTTCTCGTGCCGCGCATCGGCGCACCATCAGAGATGTTCGTCGCCTCACATGTCAATGCTCTCGCTCCAGATGTGAGCTGTTCAGTGATCGCTCGCGAAGTGCTCGCGAACCCGTTCTGGTCGGCCGAGCCACCGGTGGTTGACCTTGGTGTCCGAACGTTGGCCCCGTACCAATCGCGCCGATACCGGCTTGCCAAGCGATGGATTCCTTCACGCATCACGGGTGCTCCACCACGCGCTGACCCGGCGACAGTTTCGGCAATCACTCAGGCACTGGCAGATGCGCCGGATACCGCAATTCTGGCCGAGTATCTCGATGCGTGGGCAGGTGCACTGCTCGCGGCACCGCTTGGTGATCGACCGGTGGTGGTGCGATCCCACGGATACGACGTCTCGTTCCGGCTCAGGTACAGGGGATGGGTCGAGCGCTACAAACTCCTCGCCGAGAGAGTCACCATCGCCACGTGCTCGAACTACAGCAGAGATCTGCTCATAGATGCAGGAGTCCCTGGCGAGCGGATCGTCACCGTCGCAAACGGTGTCGACCCGAGCCTCTTCGGTGGGACATGTCGTCGGCAACGCAGCGTCGGCGAGCCGTTCCGCGTTCTCAGCGTCGGTCGGCTGGTCAAAAAGAAGGACCCTCGGCCCACAATCGCAGCCATTCGAAGGCTTCGGGATCAAGGCATCGATGCTTCGCTTACCATCGCCGGCGAAGGTGGAATGCGTCGTCAAGTCGAGGAGTGCATCGAGGCGCACCATCTCACGGCACATGTCAAGCTGTTGGGTTCGGTCTCACATTTCGAGGTCATCGAACTACTGCAGAACGCCGATGCGTTCGTGCAACACAGCGTCACCGCTGCTGGTGGCGACGAAGAGGGTATGCCGATGAGTGTGCTCGAAGCCATGGCGAGCGGTCTGGCAGTCGTCGGGACTCGCCACGCCGGCATTCCGGAGGCGATCGGCGACTGCGGTCACTTGATCGACCCTGGCGATACGGAAGGGTTGCTCGGATCGCTACGGTCGATCGCTGAGGACCCGTCGGAAGCATTGCAGCTCGGCGCCCGAGCACGGGCGCGGATCAGTGAGTTCCACAGTTGGGAACTCGAACGAGCCGGGCTGCGGAAGCTTCTCGAAATCGACTGAAGGCTCGAGTTGAATAGCCGAGAACTGTCAGGACCGGCGCCCTAGCCAGGCTCCAACACCTCGGAGATACACGCTGCTCACAACCCGACCCAATGATCTCTCGCGGAAACGCTGTGGAAAGTCAGCCTGAACTGCCGGCCAGTTACTCGCATTCGCCATCTTCACAACGATCGAGATACTCGGCGTAGGTGAACGAACGGTGTGCCACCATCCACCCGGGATGAACAAGTGGTCGCCGGGCTCGATGGTCACAAGGGTGCCCTGTGCCTTCTCATAGAGCGGGAAGCGATCGAGGTCAGGGTCATACACATCATTGATGTCGGATCGGTGGTTCACCTTGGTCGCTCCAGGGACCGGGTAGAGCCAATTGGACTGATCCGGGTTGAAGAGAGCGATCTCTTTCGTCCCATGAATCATGAAGAAGTTGGCGTGCACATGGCTCCCGTCCCAGTGGAGGTATGGATACCGCATTTCGACAGGTGCGATGAAGAGCTCACCTCCGAAGCGCTCCCGCGGCAGTGCGGGCAATAAACGGCTTCGAAGCCAGTTATCGGCAGTCACGTGTTCGGGCAGGGGGCTCACGTCTGCCAGGAGTTGGGAGTCGAGTTCGGTCAGGCTGAGGTTGCGTGCGTAATAGTTCGAATCGAGTGAGTCATCGTCGATCGCTGCGACGACCTCGGCGAGAGTTGGACCGTCGGCGCCAGCGATTCGGAGATCGCCGTAGTTGTTGCCGAACCACTCGGGCGTCCACTTGCCCATTGCATCCCACGAGTCGACGGCATTCGGGATCACGACCGGACGCCCTTCTGAGACGTACTCATCGAGAAACTCGTCCGAACTCAGTCCCACTCGCCGTTCGACGGCTGGAGCAGACCAGCGACCGTCAGCCTGTTGTTCTGCTGTTTTCTCGCTCATGCCTTGCCCTCACACGCGATCACTCACTTCATTGCTACATCGGAGATCGAGATGTGTCTATAGGCCGCCCGAGCTGCTCGAGTGACCGGAGAAGGATGCCCACGCTCGTCCACGCTACGCGACGACACTCACGACGAGGGTTGTACCGCGCTCTCCAGCGCCGCTTCGTCGAGCGCCTCGATCGCAAGACCGACGATCTGATCGTCCGACAACGGGTCGGCCACCAGCCGTGCATCGAACGTTGCAGCGAGGGCCTCCAGACGATCGCCCTGTGCGCCGAAGACGTCGCCACTCGAGGGTGAGCTCTCGATCGAACGAAGCAGGTTCGCGGCCGCCTCGGTCTGGCCGACATCAGCCAAGAGCTCCACAGCGTTGCGCAGCGCGACCCATTGGTGTTGCCAATTGCCCTGCAGGTGCCACTCGTTGATCAGGTCGCTCAGGATCCGGGCGGCCTCCGATGTGCGTCCGAGTTGCATGTTGGTCGTCACGAGGGACACCCGGCTCACCCCGTTGACGAGAGCCAGACCCCAGTCCTGGCTGATCACGACTGCTTCGTCGAGCATGACCCTGGCTCGCTCGGGTTCGGTGGGTTGGCAAGCTTCGGCGAGGGTGTAGAGAGCCCACGCTCGTAGAGGCGTCAGCCCGTGGCCATCTGCCAGCTCCAACATGCGAGTCGCCTCTCTGATCGCCTGGTCGCGGTCGCCGCTCTGGTAGAGGTACGCGAGGCTGAGGATGAGTCGACGCTGACACTCGTCGTGAGGGTCATACGGCGACGACTCGAGCTCCGCCTCGAGCCCATCGAGCGATACCTGACCCTCGTAGAACTCGCGGACCAAGAACACGGACCTCGCGTCAAAGGACAGCTCTTGTGTCTGCGCCAACGAGGTGAGCTGGGCCAGGTAGTCGTCACGCCGAACCACATCGCCTCGAATTTGCGCAGTCCCAGCGGCGATCGAGAGAGCCGTCGGAAAAAGCGGTGACGCCGACGCAGACTCACGTTCGAGTGCCGCACTGAGCCACCTCGCCATCTCGTCGTCGCGCACCTCGTAGTAGAAGAAGCCGAACACGGCTGGGATCTCGACGTACAACTCTGGGTTGTCGGTGATGAGACCCCAGTTGTAGGCGGCACGGAAGTTGTCCACCTCGACCTCGACCGCTCGGACCGCCTCGATGTCGGAACCTCGTACCCCTTCAGCGATTCGTTCCGCGAGAGCCCGGTAGTAGGTCGCGTGAGCTTCGCTGGCAGCTGCGGTTTCGTTGTTCGCGTCAAGCTGGAGTTGGGCGTACTGTCGCAGCCCCTCGAGCATCGAGAACCGAGTCCGCCCAGCCTCATCGATCTCGACATTGACCATCGACGCGGCGACAAGATGCTCCACCGCGTCCAACACCAGATCACCCCGCCCCGCACCGGACCCATCGGACCGACCGCACACGGCCTCCACGGCGTCGAGTGTGCAGCCATTCGCAAACACGCTGAACCGTCTGAAGATCTCACGCTCCGACTCGTCGAGCAACGCATAGGACCAGTCGATCGTGGCGTGCAGCGTGGCATGGCGAGGTTCCGGGCTGGACCGATCGGAAAGCACGTCGAGTTGCCTGTCGAGTCGTGCGATCAAGCCATCGACACCCAACACCGTGCATCGGGCAGCGGCGAGTTCCAGCGCAAGCGGCAAACCATCCAGCTGGCCGGCAAGGCGCTCCAAAGCTTCGATGGAGGCCGTGGAGGAATCGATCGCGATGCCATCGAGAGCGATTCGGTGCTGAAGGAGCTGAACTGCGGGGCCGGGCCCAGGTTCCCCGCCGTCTGCGTTCCGCACAGCCAACGGAGGTACTCGAACGACTTGCTCACCTCTCACGCCCAGCGGTTCCCGTGATGTCACGAGAAGCCGGATCGATGGACACGACGCCACCACGCTTGCGGCGAAATCTCTGGTGCTCTCGAGCACGTGCTCGGCATTGTCGAGCACCAAGAGGCTCTCCCGCGTCGCGAGCGCAGCCATCACCGAATCAGAGAGCGAACGATCACCCTCGATTTGGATCGACAGGGTCGACGCGACCGTCGCATAGATGTCGGCGTCGGCCGCGAGAGGTGCCAGTGGCACCAACCACGTTCCGTGTTTGGCCGATTGCTCACCGAACTCCGAGGCGGCACCCAACGCAAGCCGGGTCTTGCCGACTCCACCGTTGCCGGTCAGGGTCACCAGACGCCTGCCCTCCATCGCGTGGATCACAGACTCGACCTCGGTGGAGCGACCGAACATCGGCTCGAGATCGAGGGGTAGGTTCCCGGCTGCTGCCGCCAGCGACGTGCGAAGAGCAGGAAACGCAGAAGGGCCTCCCTCGTAGTCGATCTGATAGATCTGCTCGGATCGAGCGAGACCCTTCAACTGATGACGCCCGAGGTCCACACAAAGGTCCTCGATCAGGCTCTGAGCGGACTCCGAAACCAGTATCTGCCCGCCGTGACCGGCATCGACCAGCCGAGCAACCCGGTTCAGGGTCGGACCCAGAAAGTCAGAGTCACCGTGGGGTTGCGCAACCCCGGTATGAACACCCATCCGCACCGCAACCGGGCCGGTGGCTTCGGGCCAGTCGTGCGCGGCAAGCGCTCCTTGCGCATCGACCGCTGCGCCAACGGCGGTGCTGGCATCGTCGAACACAGCACACACTGCGTCGCCAACCGTCTTGAAGACCTTCCCACCGCGCGCTTCGACGGCACCGGTGATGATCCGGTCGTGCATCGGCACGACTTCGCCCATGGCCTCAGGACAGTTCTCCCACAGAGTCGTGCTGCCCACGATGTCGGTGAACAGGAAGGTGAGGGTCCGTCCTGACATGGCCATGATGCCGAGATCGTAGTCGCCCGACCCGTACCCTCGGAGAACGAACGGGTTGGCGCAATGGGCAATACTCGAGAGGGGCGGCACGCAATGGCCGCAGTGCAGGAGAAACATCGATGACCTCGCCAGACATTCCATTGGATCAATTCGGGCCGACAGCAGCTCGCACACACATGGATCACAAACCGCCGCGACCCGAGACCCTCACGGTCGACATGCACAGCCACATGCGGATCACGGCAACTGATGAGTTCGTGAAGCCACACCTTCCTCCCGAAGGCGCGGTGACCGCCTACCGCGTCTCGAACGAGAGAAGCCGCGAGATCTACAACCAGATCCACGCATGCCGAGTGACGGAATGGACCGACGCGTCGACGCGGATCGCGGCGATGGATGAAATGGACATCGATGTCACCGCGCTTTCCTGTCTGCCGCCGCAGATGTATTACATGGTCGATGCTGACGTGGGGGTCGAAGCAAGCCGAATCACCAACGACGGACTCGCCGACAAGATCGCCGAACATCCGGATCGGTTGGTAGGCCTGGGCACCTTGCCGATGCAGGACACCGCCTTCGCGATCGCCGAACTCGAACGGTGCATGAACGATCTTGGCTTTCACGGTGTGCAGATCGGAGCCCGCGTCGGCGACGACGAACTCTCCGCCGAACGCTTCGAACCGCTGTGGAGCCGTTGCGAAGAACTCGACGTTGCGGTGTTCGTACATCCATCGTCGTTTGTCAGTCCGCGGTTCTCACGACATCACTTCGCCAATGTCATCGGCAATCCGCTCGACACGACGGTCGCTGTTCACTTCCTGATCTTCGATGGCGTCATGGAACGACACCCGAAGATCAAGTTCTACCTGTCGCACGGCGGCGCCTTCGCTGCCGCCTACAGCGGGCGGATGGATCACGCGTTCGGTGTTCGACCCGATTGTCGAGACCACATCGACCAACTGCCCAGCACGTATCTCAAACGGTTCTATGTCGATTGCCTGGTGTTCGACCCCGACCAGCTCGAATATCTCGTGAAGAAGTTCGGCGCTGATCACGTCGTGCTCGGCACCGACTACCCCGCCGACATGGGCGATTGCCGCCCGGTCGAGCTCGTCTATCAGACCAACGGACTGTCAGAGGCTGACCGAGAAAAGATCTGCGGACTCAACGCGGTCAAGCTCTTGAACCTCGATGTGAGCCGGTTCAGCCACTGACCTCGCGGGCCCAATCGAGCACCCGACGGGCGTTGACCGCCATGGCGATGTCGACCATCAGACCGTCCACGGTCGTAGCAGCGCTGCCTTCGGCTTCGGCGGCGTCCAGAGCAGCCAGAACGCGCTCGTGAAAATCGATCTCTTCGTCGGTAGGCATGAAGATCCGGTTCGCCGGTTCGATCTGCTTCGGGTGAATGACCTTCTTGCCTCGATATCCGAGCTGGCGGGCCCGTTTGGTCTCGATCTCGTAGCCCTCCATGTTCCCAATCGAGCTGAAGACACCATCGAGTGCATTCGTGATGCCAGCGTGACGGGCATCCAAGATGACCTTGGACCGGATGAAGAGGCTTTCCTCACCTCCCGCGGTGTGGGTATACCCAACGTCGCGATGCAGGTCGCCGTTCTCGGCAATACCGACCACACATGAACCGACACGGGCCGCCGCGCTGAGAATGTGGAAGCAGTTGTACACACCAGCCACCGACTCGATGCTGGCGATGACCTGGACCGAACCAGGTTCGAGTCCGCGCTCACGCTCGAGTCTGGACAGCTTCTCATCCACTGCAATGATCGTGTCGGGTGAATCGGTCTTGGGGTGTTGAATGCCAGCGAGGCCTGGTCCGACGATGGCGTCCAGATCATCGTCGAGGAGACCGGTTCCGATCGCGTTCACCCGGACATACTTGGGGGTGTTCGCCGACGCATCGGCAAGAAACTCCGCAGTCATCGATCGACCTTCGGCTTTGCGATCGACGGGAACAGAGTCCTCGAGATCCGCAATGACCGCATCGGCGCCGTACCCGCTCGCCTTGTGCAACATCTTCATCTGATTCCCAGGAACGCTCAACAAGCTTCGAACGAGCTCCATGTCAGATCACCCCCCTGTCAGAAAGCCCATCGAGATCGTCTGGGGTCAGACCCAGGAGTTCACCCAGCACCTCGCTCGTGTGCTCACCAATCATCGGGCCGGCGTGACTCACCGACCCGGGTGTCCCCGAAAACTTCGGTACGAGCCCTGGCATCATGACGTCGCCGACTCCTGCGTAGTTGCGTTTGATGAGACTGTCCCGCTCCAACAACTGCGGATCCTCCGTGACCTCGACCATGGTGTTGACCGGTGAACATGGAACATCGTGCTCTTCCATGGCGCGCATCACCTCGTCGAGGTCGCGGCTCGAGAACCAGGCCTGCACGATGTCATTGATGTTCTCGATGCCGGCGTCGGGCGAGATCCGCGCTGTGTTGGTCGCGTAGCGCTCGTCGTCGAGCAGATCGGTTCGGCCGATCGCAGTCATCAGTCGAACGAATACGGTCTGGGTCGCAGAGCTGTGGAAGACGTATCGCTCATCGCGTGTCTTGAACACATCTGATGGGGCGACGTTGATGTAACGGTTGCCCATCCTCTCGGGAGTATCGCCAAGGACGTCCTGGCGAGTGATGAGCGAATCCAACACGCGAATGACCGACTCGTACAACGACAGATCGATCCACTGTCCTTCCCCGTCATTGCCAACACGGTCGTACAGGGCCATCGACACCGCCATCGCTCCGAATGTCCCCGCGATGTAGTCGACGATGGGAACCCCCATTTGAAACGGCGGCCCATCGCGCTCCCCCGTCTGATTCATCATCCCACTCGCCGCTTCGATCACCCGCCCGAACCCTGCCAGCTGGCTCTTCGGTCCGGTCTGCCCGTACCCAGACAGGCTCAACAAGATCACGCCGGGGTTGATGGTCCGAAGCTCGTCGAAGCCCAGATTCCACTCCTTGATCTTGCCGGGCCGGTAGTTCTCGGTCACCACATCAGAGATCGCTACGAGCTGTCGAACGAGGTTCTGTCCATCGATGGTGTGCAGATCGACGGTCACCGACTTCTTTCCCCTGCCGACCACCGCCCATCGAAGCGAACGCTCATTCTTGAACGGGCCCATTCCTCGAAGGCTGTCCCCGCGCTCGGGCAGTTCGACATGAATCACCTCGGCTCCGAAATCTGCAAGCAGCGAAGTGCAGTGCCCGCCGCCCAACATCGTGCCGATGTCAAGCACGCGGACACCTTGGAGCGGACCGTCGTTCGTATCGGCGTTCGGCATCGCTGCGAGCTTAGACGACCGGCCTAGCCGGCCAGATCCATCGCGAGTCTCAGATTGGTCGGATCTGGCTTCAACTCTCCGGAATGGATCCGTCGTGTGACTTCGACGATCGCCGCATTGGCCGGCGCCGCCAGGCCGCGCCTGGTGCTCTCCTCGACAATCAGTCCGTTGATCAGGTCGACTTCACTGAGGCGGCCTTTGATGTGGTCCTGAAGCGTTGTGTTGGCGCCGCGTCCGGGACCGATGTCGTGGTTGAGCTTGTCGATGAACTTCTGAAGGAGCTCGTTCGATCCCCCGAGATCGTCCAGCTTCAAACCGAAGAGCGGCACCACGGGATGACCGAGCGCTTCGCCGACCGCCAGCGATTCCTGACCGAGCCGCATCATCAGTTCGCGCATCGCAACTGGTTGTTCGTCTGCCAGATCACCTCCGATCATCGCCATGGTCCCGAGCGTCATCGAGTTGACGACGAGCTTCATGAACTTCGCCGAGAGAATGTCATCGACGAAATCGACCGTGCCGGCATGGGTGAGCACCGCTTCGACCTCAGCTTCCCTGCCCTCGGTCGACGGGTCGAAGCTGCCGAGGCCGAACCAGGTACGTTCCGGCGCGGTATTACGCTTGATTTCGCCTGGCGTGAAACAATACGAAGACAACTCGGCAACGCAGCCGAGCGTGCGCGACGGTCCAACCACATCGGCGATGACGCCCGCGGTCATGCCGTTCTGGACTCCGATCAGGAAACCGTCGTCGGCCAAATACGGCTTGATCAGCTCCGCGTGCCAACGCGTGTCGTACGCCTTGGTCAACAAGAACACGACATCGAACGTCTCGTTCATCGACGCCAGCTCGCAAAGATGATGTGCGCGTACGTCGGCGTGAATCTCGCCCTGTCTCAGGGTGATGTGAAGACCATTGGCGCGCATCGCCTCGACATGAGCTGGCCACTGATCGACGAGGACGACATCGAGCCCGGCATTGGTGAGGTCCGCCGCGATACAGCTTCCATTGGCGCCCGTTCCGAGCACCGCGATCTTTGTGTTCACCGGCAATGTCCCGAACGCAATCTTCCGGGCCTATGTGCGTTCGATGCCTGAGCTGGTTTCCAGGTAACGCAGCAATGCCGCAGCGTCCAGGTCGCCGAACCCTGCGTCCCTCGACGCTTCATACACCGGCAATGCGGTGTCCAGAAGCGGAGTCGGGGCCCCAACGCTGCGAGCAAAGGCCTGGATGATCCCCGCGTCCTTGAGGATCGTGGTCAACTTGGCCGAAGGCGGCTCGTAGGTATCGGCGGCCATCATCGGACCTCGGATCTCAAAGATCCGAGAAGATCCCACGCCGTCCGCGATCACCTGTTGCACGGTGTCGGGGTCCATTCCGGCCGCGATCCCGAGTGCGTGAGCCTCGGCGCTGGCCAAGTTGTGCACCGCTACCAACAGGTTGGCGATGAATTTCATCACCGAGCCGTTCGGGAATGGACCAAGGAAATAGGTGGCCCGGCCAACGGTGTCGAAGACGTTGCTGGTTCGTGCGAAGGCTTCGGGTGATCCTGAGGCCATCACCACCAACGTGCCGTCGGCAGCCTGGAGTCCCGTACCGCTGACCGGGACGTCCATGAGTTCCACTCCGACTTCAGCCAGGCGATCGAACGACGCCTGTTTCGATTCGATGGGAAAGACCCCCATCTCTGCTGCGATCATGCCGGGATGGGCACCGGCGGCGACGTCTTCTGTTGCGGCTTCCAGACTGGGGATGGTCGGCAGAGACAAGATCACCAGTTCGCTGGCGGCGGCCACCTCAGCTCCAGACGCGTGGGCGGTCCCGCCCAGAGCCTCGAATTCAGCGACCTTGTCGGCGAGAACATCGAAGCCATGGACCTCGAAACCACCCGCCACGAGGTGTTTGGTCATAGCCGAACCCATGATGCCGAGACCGACGATCCCAACCCGTTTCACCTGTTCGTTCACTTCGTACCCGTCCCTTTGTCGTGCATGTACGGCGAAGCCGTGCAGCGCTGATGATGCACACTATTCGATCGACCATAGCCGGGACATTTTGGCCCCGCTGAGAAAGACAATTCGAAAAAGAGGGTCCGAAAGCACCGCTCCGATCAGTCGATGACCGCGACCGCGCGCAACTCGAGCACGAGTCGAGGATCAGTGGCCAAACGAACAACTTCGACCGTTGTCGTAGCGGGCCGATGATCACCGAATGCTTGGCCGAGGACTCGGTTGATTGCGTCTTGGTTGTCGTCGATGTCTTTGATGTATCGAGTCACCTCGACCACATCAGCCAGTGATCCTCCGGCAGCGGCAAGGATGTCGCGCATGGCCTCGACCGCCATCGCTGCTTGCTCGCCCGGGTCGAGCGGAATGTCGTCGAATTCGGATTTGATGTGGGGATGTGAGTGATAGACCGGGGCGGCGGTCACACCGGACAAGAACGTGATCGATCCAGACGTCACCTTGATCGCGGGCGCGTACGGCATGTTGAACCGCGGGTCGTTCTCCTCGGTGTGAATGACTTCGTAGCCCATGATTTCCCCATCCACGATCAGCAACAACGACCCGACGATAGCAGTCCCAATGTGCACGATGAGAAGCGCAGAAGATAGGATGCAAACGATTGTAGGCGTCCCATTCGAGGAAACTAGAGGCCCAGATGTCAGAAGTGAACTACCCCCACAAAGTCGGATGGATCGGCGTCGGCCGGATGGGATATGCCATAGCTGCCCGCCTCCTCGAGGGAGGAGTCGACCTCACGCTCTACAACCGAACCAAGTCGAAGGCCGAACCACTGATCGAGCTCGGCGCCCGAGTCGTCGATACACCTGCCGAACTCGGTAGTTGCGACATCGTCTTCACGATGGTCGGCGGTCCCCAAGACGTCCTCGATGTCACCGTCGAAGACGGCGGCGTGCTGTCTGGGGCTGAGCGACCATCCATCCTCGTCGACGCAACAACCATCGATCCCTCGACCTCGGCAGAACTCAGCTCGCGGGCCGCAGCGCTCGGAACAGCGGTTCTCGCCGCACCGGTCAGTGGCAACCCGAAGGTCGTTTCCTCTGGTGGTCTCACCGTCGTCAGCTCCGGCCCGAAGGATGCCTTCGACACGGTCGCTCCCTATCTCGAACTGTTCGGCAAGGGAGTCACGTACGTCGGAGAGGGTGACGAGGCCCGTCTCGTGAAGATCTGTCACAACCTGATGCTCGGAATCGTCGCTCAGACCATGGCCGAAACCTGCGCTCTCGTCGGCAAAGCGGGCGTGAGTCGATACGACTACCTCGAATTCCTCAACAACAGTGTGATGGGTTCGGTCTTCACCCGGTACAAGTCGCCCGCCTATGTGAACCTCGACTTCAAGCCCACGTTCACCTGGCCCCTCCTGCGAAAGGACCTCGAACTCGGTCTGCAAGCTGGACGCGAGCTCGAAGTACCACTTCCAGCCTCGGCGCTCGTCCATCAGATCATTCAAGAGGGAATCGGTCGCGGCATGGGAGAACAAGACTTCGCCGCCCTCGTGGCGAAAGCCTACGAAGAGTCCGGACAGTCGATCGAGTCCGAGAATCGC
>CAJQNJ010000238.1 GCA_905479685.1 uncultured Acidimicrobiales bacterium | reverse complement strand
CCGCGTTCGGCGATCGCCTTTCGAACTCGTGAACCCGCGCCGTCTGCTCCGACCACCACGCCGAACGGGGCGGTCGTTCCATCGTCGAAGTGCAACAGCGACTCGTCGAAATCGACCGAGTCGAGACGGACGTCGAACGTGATCGTCACTCGTCCTGTCGCCTCGGCTTCGTCGAGCAGGATTGCGTTGAGGTCGGTACGCGACACCGAATGGATGACCTCGTGGGCCTTGCGTCCATACGGTTGAAGGTCAGGGGTTGGATCACCGATGGCATGAATCATGCGACCCCGCATCGGGATCGTGATCGCGTCCACCTTCTCGATCACGCCGACATCGATGAGCGGCACGATGCCGCGAGTCGCAAGCGCCAGGTTGATCGACTTGCCGGCGTCGATATCGGTTCTTCGCAGATCGGGTCGACTCTCGTACACGCTGACGTCGTACCCCTGCCGTGCGAGATAGATCGACAGCAGGGCTCCCGCCTGGCCTGCGCCAACAACAACGACTGGTCCGTTCATGACGTGATCCCATCGAGAATGTCGACGAAACGATCGATGTCGTCGAACGAGTTGTACAGGGGAACCGGGGCCACGCGAATGACGTCGGGTTCACGCCAATCACAAAACACACGGGCGTTCTCGAGCGCATCGAAAACTCGTTTGCCATCGCCATTGGTCACCCGGAGGGCGAACTGGCACCCGCGCTCAGCAAGATCCTTCGGTGTGATGTTCTCGATCCGGTCGCCGAGTGTCTCGGCAAGTCGGCGGTCGAGGAACTCGATCTGTTGCTCGGATTTCGCCCGCATCGCGCTGATTCCGCCCGCGCGTTCGATGGTGTCGAGCGACGCCCGAAGCGTCGCCATCGGAAGGATCGGCGCATTCGACAGCTGCCATGACTCCACCGTTGGGATCGCGTCGAACGTTGTGTCCATCGCAAAGCGTGTCGCGACGTTGGTTCCCCACCAGCCGAGCAGCTTCGGGAGTGATTGATCGGCGACGTGGCGGCGATGCACGAACGCTCCGGCCACTCCGCCTGGGCCGCTGTTGAGATACTTGTACGTGCACCAGACTGCGAAGTCGACATTCCACTCGGACAGACGGAGTGGAATGTTGGCCACCGCGTGCGCCAGGTCGAACCCGACGACTGCGCCAACGGCATGGCCAGCTTCGGTGATCGCCGCGATCGGCATGACCTGACCCGTGAAATACTGGACGCCCGGCAACATCACGAGCGCGAGCTCGTCGCCATGTTCTGCGATCGCAGCGAGGATGTCCTCGGTGTGAAGGGTTTCCTCGCCCGCTCGCGGTTCGATCAGAACAAGTGAGGTCTCGGGGTCGAGACCACGCTGGCGAATCTGTGACTCGACCGCGAAATGGTCCGAGGGGAAGGCATGGCCTTCGATGAGGATCTTGTGGCGACGCGCTGTGGGGCGGTAGAAGCTCACGAGCATGAGATGCAGGTTGACCGTCAACGCGTTCATGGCGACAACCTCGTCACGCCGAGCGCCGACCAGGTCTGCAAGCTGGTCGGTCAACAACTCGTGGTAGTCCTTCCATGCCAGCGCACCGGTGAAGTGGCCCTCGACGCCGAGCGAGCCCCACCGGTCCAACTCGGTGTTGACATAGTCTCGGGCGGCCCGTGGCAAGGCTCCGAGTGAGTTGCCGACGAGATAGATCCCGTCGGGGATGTCGAAGTCAGCTCGAAACGCAGCAAGCGGGTCGGCCGCGTCGAGATCGGCCGCGGTGGGTGAGGTGTGCGTGCTCACGAACGTACGAATTTTCCCGGATGGAGCGTTCCGCAGTTGGGACACGTTCGAGCTTCTTCGTCTTCATGGAAGGCAGCAAAGAGTGGGGGAAGGTCTTTGTCGATTGCTTGCAGTTGGAGCTCGACCCGGTGCACGAGGTGAGCACAATTGCCGCACGCCCATTCGAATCCATCGAACTCGCCGATATGGCGCTGATACTCGACCACGAGCCCGATCGAGTCTGGATCGGGCCGCTGCGGCGAGTGACGTAGGCGTGGTGGGAGAAGGTAGATCTCGCCCTCCCGGATCGGCATGTCGAACGGCTCGGACCCAACCTCTGGCCAGATCCTCAGGTTCATGTCGCCCTTGATCTGGTAGAAGAACTCTTCCCGGGGGTCGTCATGGAAGTCGTTTCGTTCATTGCCTCCACCAACGATCATCACGATCATGTCGGCCTCGCGCCAGATCTGCTTGTTGGCGACCGGTGGGACCAGTTGGTCTCGGTGGTCGTCGATCCACCCCCGCAGGTTGAACGGCCTGCGCTCCAGCGGTTTCGGGTCGTAGTCGGTCATGGCGATTCTCCTCGCTGTCGAGTCACCCGGCGTGTGCATGGTCTTCCGCCCGCAATTTTGCGTGCGCCTCTACGGTCTTGATCAGTTCGTTCAGGTGTGCAACGAGCTGCGACAGGTCCCCTGTGGTTGCGAGCGCTTCGGCCTCGAGTTGTTTG
The DNA here is from genome assembly GCA_905479685.1 of uncultured Acidimicrobiales bacterium. GTDB lineage: Bacteria > Actinomycetota > Acidimicrobiia > Acidimicrobiales > SHLQ01 > SHLQ01. The sequence goes on along the minus strand of CAJQNJ010000238.1, from coordinate 5,148 downwards.
GCTTCGTCGATCAGTGTCCTGGTGATGCGGGAGCCGGTTGGTGTGATCGACACGAATCGTTGTCGCTTGTCGTCGGTTCCGAGCACCCGTGAGACCAGGCCTCGTTCCTCGAGACGTCGAACCGCATGAGTGACGGTCGGTTGTGGAGTCAGTGAGGCTGAGGTCAGGTCCAGAATCGACAGTTCGCCGAGCTCCTCGAGGACCGCGAGAACCCGCCACTCCGAGCGGGCGACGCCGTAGCGAGTGAGGACGCCGTAGAAGGCTGTCGACAATGCCTGATCGGCGCGACGAAGGACGTACGGCAGGTACTCGTTCAGGAAGCTTTCGTCAGCCGCTGTCACGTCCTGGACATTAGATTCAGCTGAATATGAAGTCAATATTCACATGAATGTATTTCACGGACCCGGCGATGAGGGTTGATGCGTCGTGAGTGTTCAGCGGCCCGAGATGTAATCGGTGAGTTGCTGACGTTCGATCTCGAGCTCGTCCACGCGGGCATTCACGACATCACCGATACTGATGATGCCGACCAGGACACCTGCCTCCACGACCGGAACATGGCGAAACCGGCCCTTGGTCATCTCGGACATGAGCTGCTCGGTCGTCGCGTCGAGTTCGCACGTGAACACCTCAGCGGTCATGAGCTCTGCGGCGGTTGCCTCGAGCGTGTCAGCCCCGAGGGTGGCAAGGGAACGGACGATGTCGCGTTCGGAAATGATTCCCCCGATGGTCTTCCCGTCCGATGAAACGACGAGGGCACCCACACCGTGTGTCCCAAGGGAACTGATGACGTCGACGATCGAGGCTGTCGGCTCGATCGTCGCGACGTCGCCGCCTTTACGCCGGAGGATCTGACTGATTCGCATAGCTGAATCTCCTTCTGCATCACGTAGACGGGCGCAATTTGGTACGCCTAGTCTTGCAGACGTTCGGAAACCTCGTCGAGCGAGCCGCGATTCGCGAAGCTATGAACCCGCCAGTCGATTGACCGTCGCCAAGAACTTCTCGACCTCGGCGAGCGAGTTGTAGTGGCTCATCGACGCCCGAACGCAGGACTCGATACCGAGTGGCGTCAGCACACCCGCTGAGTAGTAGTCGGCCTTCCGAGCGTGCGTGCGGACGCCGTCCGCGTTCAGGGCGTCGACGGCAGTCGGTCCATCCATTCCGTCGATGGTGAACGAAACCATTCCCGAGCGGTGTTCGCTCGAGTCGGGGCCGATGACATGCACGGTCTCGAGCTGCGCAAGGCCCGCCAGCCCTGCCGTTCCCCACATCATGGCGTTGACGAGATGGTGTTCTTGCGAGCGAATGGCGACGGCTGCGGCTTCAACGAGTTGGCGTGGTGTCGCCGAGCGAGCGTCGTTCGAGACCTGCGTCCCCAGCCACTCGAGATATCGCACAACCTCCGAGAAAGCTGCATACGCGGACGTGTCTCGCGTCCCCAGCTCCCAGACGTTCGATGGTGCCCCTGCGAGCTGATCGTGTGGTGCATTGGCGAGACGGTCAGAGACCCATGCAACCCCGAAGTTGTGCCGAGAGAACAGCTTGTAACCGCTCACGACGTACCCGTCCACGCCATAGGCATCGATGTCGACGTTGCCGTGCGCGGCGTGCTGAATGCCGTCGACGATGATGAAACACTCCGGCGAAACCCGCCGGATCTCGGCAGCGATTGACGCGATGTCGACGTGCATGCCGGTCACCGGGCTGGCGTGAATGATGGTCGCGACAGCGGTGCTCGGCGTGAGCGCCGGCGTGTAATGGGCGGCCCCCACGACGGAGGTGTGCACGTCGAAGTCCACTTGTTCATATGACATGCCTGCAATTGGCGCCCAGCGCCGACACGGACTGTAGGTCGCAGGATGTTCGAGATGGCTCCCCACGACGCCATCACCCGACGACGCGAAGATTGCGTTACGGATCAGCCGACCGAGTAGTTCCGTTCCACTCTCGCCGATGAAAACCTCGCCCGTGGTTGCACCGAGGAGCAGTTTCATGTCGTCTCGTCCGTCGGCGATGATCTTCATCAACGCTTCCGACGCCACATTCGATCGGCCCTGATTGTCTGGCAGGGACATCAGCTCAGCGGTACGAGCAACTGCGGCCTTCAACGTCAACGAGCCGCCCGCGTTCTCGAAGAACACACGTGGTCCTTGGTAGGGGCAGCTGTCGACGTGGTGAAATCGATTCCGTACCTCGTCGAGTAGATCAGGGGTGAACGTCACGATCGAACTCTATTCGAGCGTTCCCATCCCTACGAGACTCCGGCGGACTCGAGGGGGTTCTGAGCAGACATATTCGCACGTTCGGACGCGTTCGCAGATGGGTCACGGGATGGATTGTCGTCTACGGTGCGAGCTGTGCCGACAGACCATGAAGACAAACGATCGGTATTCACCGAGGAGCGACAACACCTGCTTCAGCAGATTGATGAGCTCACCGTGGGTGGCCAGGTCGATCTCGACTTCGATGACGACTTCTCCGACCGGAGTCTGGTCGCATCCGAACAGGGGGAGAACCGCTCGCTGGCCAGTGTGCTCCAAGCGCAGCTCATCCTGGTGGAGCGAGCCTTGGCCCGGCTGGACGACGGAACGTATGGCACGTGCGAGATCTGTAGCAATCCGATCGGTGCTGCTCGTCTCGAGGCGCTACCTGCGACCAGTTACTGCATCGAGCACGCCGACACCGCCCCGCGGTGGCCTACCGAGCAGGGTTGACTGCCTCGACGCAACGAGCGTGACCGAACTACCCCAGAAGGCTGAACTCGCCCACACGCTGCGCACTGCCGTTGATCATGACGTCTACTGCGTGTTCACCTGGGTAGTGCGTGCGGGTGCTGTGCTGGGCCACCGAAATGGTCTTGCGAATCGCACCTGACGTGCCCGGGTCGAGTTGGAGCTCCGATCCCTTGAACACCTTCGCTGCGGTCGAGCCGTTCGCTTTGACGAAATGAACTCGTAGATCGACGAGGACCCCACATGGCTCCTTGCTCGGGTTGTGGATGGTGATCTCGATCTTCAGCTTCTCCCCGATGAGGACAACCGGCGGCTCAATCGATACGTCGACCACTCGAGCGGGAGACGTGGCCCCATACCCGATGACATCGAGGGCTTGGGCATCTCCGGCCTTGATCAACGTGCGAAGAGCATGACGGATGAGGCGACGACGGTTGTTGTCGGCATCGGTCGACCACCGTCTCGCGACCCCCACCACGACCTCGGGGTGATCCTTGGCGATGTCGTTCAAGTTGTTCGCAACCGAGCGGCGGACGTACGCAACGGGATCGTCCTTGAGAACCTCGAGCAATGCAAGCACGGGCGCTGGATCGTCCTGAAATGTCCTCAGGCGGAACGACCAGGGGAGCCGAGGGCGAGTCCCCTCCGACACAAGCCGGCGAACGTGCACATTCTCGTCGGTGGCCCAGCCTCCAAGGACGTCAAGGGTCGCAGCCGTGTGATCGCGTAGCGGCGTTCGGATGCTGAACTCCGATGTTGCACGCTTGGTGATCTCGTAGTTGGCACGCATCACCGCCTCGAAGTGCTCACCGCCATGATCGGCCAGGAAGTATCCATGTGGGGTGTAGAAGAAGCCCGACATCGGGTTGTCGTCGATCATCGGGACTCCGCTCGGAGACGCATCGGCAGGATCACAGTTCTCGAGCTCGGGGCCCAGCGAATCGACGAGAATATTGATCGCTCGCTCACGATCACGGGGGAGAAAGATCGCCATCGCGTCGGCGATGTGATGACACCGTGGTGTCAGCTCGAGATCCTCGAAACCGTCGAGCGCTGCATCGGTGAACCCAGCGACGTCGAACCCGCTGTACACCGCCGAGATCGTTTCGGCCGCCCGATGCACCATCTCAGGCCCGAACATGTTCTTGAGTTGCTCAGCCATGATGCGAGTCTGCCGGTGTGAGGGCCGGTGACGTTCGGCGCCAGCGCGGCCTAGTCGGCATGCACAGGTTCGAAGACGACCACAGCGGTCTCGGTGGGACGTAGGGAAGCGAAGGCAGCGAGGTCGTCATCGATTTCTTCCCAGGCTTGCCACAGTCTCGACCGTTCCTCGCCCTCGGCGGCCCGCGCGACCACGTCGAGGGGTCCGTCGATCAACTGGATGTGCGCCTCGGGATGGGCTTGCAGATTCAGCCACCACGCCGGATCAGGTGCATCCCAACCGTTCATCGCCATCGTGTGCAGATTGGGTCCGTCGGTGATGTAGGCGAGCATCACACTGCGCTCCTGTCCGCTCACCCGTCCGATGGTGGTGACCCGCATGAGACCGTATCTGTCAGGTCGAGGACGTCGAAGTCCGAATCGTCCGCCGGTCACGCGGTACAGACCTCGGTGGATACGCCACGCAAGGTGGATGATCGGCCGGGGAGGAAGAAAAGGTTTCTTGCTGCTGGGTTCGGTCATATCGAACAGTACGCCCGTTGCGAAATTGGTGCATCAGTCAGGCGGCCGAAGCAACCGATTAGAGCACTTGGTCACTTTGATCTAGCCCGTCTGGCGCCCGGACGCTGCGCACAGCAGAATGAAGGCCGGGGGTGACCATGTCAGAAAACGAAACTGGTACCGAAGCATTCGAAGCTGCAAGGGCACGACGCATAAAGGTCAACGTCGCGATCACGAACGTCGAACGTGCTGCTGCGAGAGCATCGAGCAAGCCGACCTGGCGAGAGAAGGTGGTGGCAGAACTGCGCGATCTCGCAGTCGCATTCGACCAACACGTCGAAGAAGTGGAAGGAGAAGACGGACTCCTCGCGGAGCTGAGGCTCACCGCACCACGCCTGTCGAACAAGATCGAGCGGGTCCAGGGCGAACACCCCGGACTGTGCTCGATGATCGCCGACACCGTCGAGTCCGTCCAAACATCGAATGATCCAGACGCCGACCGTGCCATGATTCTCGACACGCTGGTCGCGATTGCCCGGCATCGCCAGAGCGGCGCCGACCTGGCGTACGAGGGCTACAGCGTCGACATTGGTGGCGGCTGAACTCAGAGCGTCGTGAACTGCGGTTCGCCGACTCCCGGGAAACCTCCTCGAACCGCGCCCGCGTCGACATCTCGAAAGAATGGCCGAAAGCTCTCGGCCAACGGTCGGCCATTCGGCAGCGAAAGCCAGAGACGCAGCATGTGGCGCTT
>CAJQNJ010000237.1 GCA_905479685.1 uncultured Acidimicrobiales bacterium | reverse complement strand
TGGTCGTCGGAGGGAGCGGTGGGATCGGTTCAGGAATCTGTCGGCGCCTGGCCGCCGACGGGCATCGAGTTGTTGTCGGATATGCGAGCGGGCGTGAGCGTGCCGAAGCGCTCGTCGCCGAGCTCGGTACAGATCATCGTGCACTGCAGATCATTGCGACGGATCCGGACTCGCTCGAAGCTGCGAAGTCCGCGATCGACGATGAATTCGGCCGTCTCGACGTGCTGGTGAACTGCGGGGGAGTGACTCGTCCCGTCGCACACGATGATCTGGATTCACTCGATGACGAGCTGATCGATCGAATCTTCGCAGTCAACTGGCGTGGACCGTTCGCAGCGATTCGTTCGTTCCGTTCGCTTCTCGAAGCGGCGAGCGATCCGGTCGTGATCAACATCTCATCGGTGGCTGCGGTCACCGGTCTTGGCTCCAATGTCGCGTATTGCGCATCCAAGGCGGCGCTCGACAGCCTCACGCGTTCACTCGGTCGAGCGCTCGCTCCGACGATTCGAGTCGTGTCGGTATCTCCGGGCTGGGTGGAGGGCGAGTACGCAGCATCGATGCCCCCGGGTTTCGTCGACGGGCAACGAGAGGCGACACCACTGAAACGTCTCGCATCGCCCGACAACGTGGCTGGCGCAGTGTCGGCCGTCATTCGAGACCTGACGTGCACCACCGGTGTCGCCATCCCCGTCGATGGAGGTAGGCCTCTTGGAGTCTGAAGGCGTGTTCATCGTCGACGCGGTGCGTTCACCGATGGGCCGCATCGGAGGTGTACTGGCGCACGTTCGTCCCGACGATCTCGCGTCACATGCAATTCGATCGCTCATGGCACGCAACGAGGGACTCGATCCGGCGGCGATCGAAGACGTCGTATGGGGTGCTGCGAACCAAGCAGGGGAAGACAACCGCAATGTTGGTCGCATGGCAGCGCTCCTCGCAGGGCTACCGATCGAGGTGTCCGGGGCCACGGTGAACCGACTCTGCGGGTCAGGAATGCAGGCGGTCGTGAGTGCAGGGCATGCATTGTCCGACGGTTGGGGTGACGTCTCGATCGCTGGCGGGTCCGAATCGATGAGTCGCGCTCCCTACGTGACCCTGAAGGCCAACAAGGCGTTCGCAGTCGGGGCGCCCGAGGTGGTTGACACCGTCTTGGGGTGGCGGCTGGTGAACCCCCAGATGGAGCGGGACTACCCACCGATATCGCTTGGAAGAACAGCCGAGGCGGTCGCTGAGAAATACGGGGTCAGCCGAGAGTCCCAGGACCTGTTCGCTATGGAGTCGCATCAGCACGCAGCCGCAGCCCAAGAGTCCGGCCGGTTCGAAGACGAGATCTCACCCATCGATGCACCAGTCGACGCTCGCGGGAGATCGTCGGCGCTCATAGAGACCGACGAGGGTGTGCGCTCGGACTCATCCATGGAAACGCTCGGCAAGCTTCGACCTGTCTTCGTCGAGGACGGGACCGTGACCGCTGGCAACGCATCACCGATGAACGACGGTTCTGCCGCCTTGTTGCTCGCGACGGCTCGCGGCCTCGAGCGCCATGGGCTCGAGCCCATGGCTCGAATCGTGTCGACGGCCGCCGCTGGTGTGCACCCCGATTTCATGGGAATCGGACCGGTCCCGGCCACCGGAAAGGCGCTGGAGCGTGCAGGTATCGGGGTGGATGACCTAGGTCTCGTCGAGCTGAACGAGGCCTTCGCAGCGCAAGCGGTCGCAAGTCGAGACGAACTCGGCCTCGATCCGACGATCGTCAATGTGAATGGTGGCGCGATCGCCCTGGGGCATCCCCTCGGAGCGTCGGGAGCGCGGATCCTCGTGACATTGGCACACGAGATGCGTCGTCGGAACGTGCGCTACGGACTGGCGACAATGTGTATTGGCGTCGGGCAAGGAATCGCGACTGTATTGGAGCTGACGTGAACGGACCGCTCGAAGGAATCAAGGTCGTCGAGTTCGGAAACCTGATTGCCGGACCCTATTGCTCGATGCTCCTCGCCGATATGGGTGCCGACGTCACCAAGATCGAGTCCCGTGGTGGCGATCTTGCGCGATCCTTCGGTCCCTATTTGGACGGCACCAGCTACTACTTCGCCGCGATCAACCGTGGCAAGAAGAGTGCGGTGATCAACCCGCGGGCTGACGGCTCGAAGGAGTGGGTGCGCAAGCTCTGTGTCGAGGCCGATGTGGTGGTCCACAATCTTCGCCATGGCGCCATGCAACGCGCCGGCCTCGGCTACGAAGACCTCGTCGAGGAGAATCCTGGTCTGGTCTATGCCGAAATTTCAGCGTTCGGTTCGAGCGGCCCCGATGCCGAGCGCGCTGGCATCGACATCATCTTCCAGGGTGAGTCCGGAATGATGGGCGTGTCGGGCGAAGAGGGAGCGCCGCCAGCAAAGACCGCAACGACGGTTGCCGACTACATGGCCGGGACCAATGCGGCCATGGGCGTGGCAGCCGCACTTGCCGGGCGAGCATCGACGGGCAAGGGAAGCAAGGTCGAAGTGTCACTGCGGGACGGAGTCATTGCGATTCAATCGAGCTGGAATGCCATGTATTTCGCAACAGGCGAGCAGCCAGGAAGGATCGGCACCGGCTCATGGTTCACCGCGCCGACCGAGACCTATGCAACCGCAGATGGTCACTTCAATCTCGCCATCGTCAGCGACGGACACTTCAAGATCCTTTGTGAGACCCTCGGCCTCGACATCGTTGCCGACCCGCGCTTTGCCACGAACGAGGCCAGGGTCGAACACCGCACTGCGTTAGCAGACCTCGTCAAACCGCTGTTTGCCTCCGAAAGCACCGATACCTGGATCGAGCGGCTGCACGAAATCGGGTTGCCTGCGGGCCGGCTGATGACCATGCAAGAAGTCTTCGATGATCCGCAGGTTCAACACAACCAGATGCGCGTTGAGCTCCCGACCGGGAAGGGTCCGGTTCCAGTCACTGGCTCTCCGATACATCTCGATGGGGAGCCTGCGATCTCGCTGGTCAGTCCGCCGATGCTTGGCGAACACACGCAGAACGTCTTGGAATCGCTCGGAGCATCCGCAGACGAGATCGCAGAGCTCCAAGCGGCAGGGGAGATAGCGCTCGGCTAGTCCGTCGCGATCAACCTTGTCTGGTCTCGTTATTCGGCTAGAAACGCGTCCAATAGTGCCAGTAATTCGCTCGATGCTCCTTCGGGAACCTAGTGGCCGCAATCGGCAATGACCGCCGATTGCTGCAATGGCTCGATACCAACCATAGGAAGCGCAAGGCGTCGGGTGGTGCAATCGCACACCGTTTGCCCGTGTGAATCAGGACTGGAAACCTTCGGGGATCAACATGGTTGGATTCCGTTACAGGCCAGGTGACAGTGACATTGCGGGCGCCGTCTGGTCGGAGGAATTCACGAGGCAGGGGTTCTGGTGCTCGGCTAGCCGGTTGCGATCGACCAACGAACGTGGTCAGGCTCGAGGTCGCTCACTTGTGCCACGCCGAGATTGGCCATGGAGGTCTCGATCTCGTCGCGCAGGATCTGGAGCACGCGAGTGATGCCGGCCTGTCCTCCAACACCGAGGGCCCAACATTGCAACCGACCGATACCGACGGCTTTTGCCCCAAGCGCGAGCGCCTTGCACACATCTGGCCCCCTCGTGAACCCGCTGTCGATTACGACATCGATCTTCGGTCCGACTGCATCGACGACCTCAGCCAATACTTCGATCGTCGAGATGGTGTGATCCAACGCTCGGCCGCCGTGGTTCGACACGTAGATTCCGGCTGCCCCAGCGCGTACGGCCAGGGCCGCGTCTCGTGCTGCCAGGACACCCTTGAGAATCACAGGAACCGTAGCTGTCTCGCAGATCCATTCGAAGTCGGACCACGTGACCCGCTTGCGATAGTCCATGTCGAAACCATGTTGTGCGAGGTTGTACGGGTCCTCACTGTCTCGGCTCCAGTGGAATCCACTCGTGAGTGCCCGGTCCCGCCGACCGATGACCGGCGTGTCCACCGTGACGACGATTCCCGCGAAGCCGGCAGCCTCGACCCTCGTGATGACCTCCCGCAACCATTCGCGGTCGCCGCAGACGTACAACTGGAAGAAGTGTCGCCCCGGAGACGTAGCAGCCAGGTCTTCCCACGGTTCGGAAACGAGCATCCCGCACATCGCCGCGGTCTCCGCAGCGGCAGCGGCCTGAGCCGAGCCCATGGCGCCGTCTTCGTGATACAGCGACATCGCTCCCACGGGCGCAAGCATCACCGGCATCGAAAGTGGGACGCCCACGAACGAACTCGTGGTATCCACAGTTCCGACATCGGTCAGCATCTGTGGAACGAGGGCCAAGTGGTCCAAGCTCCGAACGTTGCGAGACGCGGTGACCTCCTGCCCGGCGGCTGCATCGGCCCAGGTGTGTGGACCGGGTTCGATCCGTTCGCGAGCCAGAGCAATGATCTGGTCGATCGAGATGAGACCTGCAAGTTCTTCGTTCATGGTTTCTCCACGGTGACATGTCTGCGCTCGACGACGGAGCGAGCGATTGCATCACAGAGGTGCATCGATCGGAGCCCGTCTCGTCCCGTCGCCCGAGGATCTTCGCCGTTGAGCACTGCATGCGTGAACTGCGAGACGCACAACTGGTGTGCCCCGGGAGGGGCGAACGTCGAGCTGGTCTGTGTATCGCTCGTGAGCAGGTGAAGTGTTCCCTCTTCGCGCGAGCGGGTCATGTTCTCGCCGATGAGGCGGCCCTTCGAACCCTGCACGGTGATGGTATTTCGAGGGTACGCCGTGCGTTCGTTGCAGTTTGCATATGCAAGCGTGCCGTTGTCGAACGTGATGAGAATCAACGCCTGCATCTCGACGTTGCCCGACGAGGGCGCTTGGTCGAACATCGCGCTCACCTCGACGGGTTCGGCATCGAGAATGACGGTCAGCACGTCGAGCATGTGCACGCCAACGTTGTAGACCGACCCGATTCCCGCCATGGCCGGATCGGTTCTCCAGTTCGTGTAGTTGCGCGTTCCTGACCCGACATCGACCTCGATCGTTTCTATCTGGCCGAGCGTTCCGCTACTGATGATCTTGCGGGCTTCTTCGACCCAAGGGAGATGTCGGTAGTGGAAATTGAGGCCGAGTGTCACGCCTTCGTCTTCGCACGCCTGAACCACCGAGTACGCGTCGGCGACAGAGGTGGCCAACGGTTTGTCACAAAAGACGTGTTTGCCTGCCTTTGCCGCAGCAATTGACTCACCGGCGTGAAGGGCATTGGGGGTTGCGATGAACACGGCGTCGACATCGTCGCGCGCAAGCATTGCGTTGTAGTCGGTCGTGACGAAATCGAGTCCGAACTGCCTACCAAACGCCTCTGCACGCCCCTGGTCGCGACTCACAGCAGCTACCAGGGATGCCTGTGGCTCGGCGAGCAGTGCAGGCGCGATCGTTCCGGTGAGGATGTCGCCGATTCCGATGACGCCGAAACCAAGCGTGCATGTCATAGCCCGCAGAGCTTCATCGGGTTGGCGATGAGAATCGATTCCCGTTCCGCGTCCGAGAGTTCCGTCAGACCTCTGATCCAATTGACCGGGTCCGGGAGCGCCATCGGCGCAGGTGTGTCGGTTCCGAGAACCACTTGATCGATCCCGACGCGGTCGATCAGAAAGCGCAGGATCCCACCGTCATAGGTGCAGCAGTCGTAGTGGAATTGGTTGAGGTAGTCGCTCGGGGCGTTGTGAAGGTCGAAGTGTTCGTCTGGTCGTCGACCGAAACGTGGGGTGAGCGGATCGGTCGGGTTGACGCGATCGAGGGCGCCGCACACCTTGTCCATCCGAACGGCGCCGTACGGGGTGTAGCCGCCCCCGTGTGCGAGGAGTGGTTTGAGGTCGGGGCATTTGTCCATCACGCCGCCGAACACCAGTGCACCGAAGACGAGCGCCCGCTCGGTGAGGTTGCCGACCGAGTTGCCCAGCTTGTAGCGCTCGATTCGGTGATTGACGAGCGTGCCACCACCCTGGTGGAAGAAGACGATCGCGCCGAGTGCTTCCGCGGCCTTGAAGAAGGGGAGGAACTTGAGTTCGTCGTAGGTGTCGCCGGCAGCAGAGTCGTTGATCATCACTCCCTTGAGGCCGAGTTCGGTGATCGCATACTCCATCTCGGCAATGGCCGAGGGGACGTCTTGCATGGGTACGTTTGCGAGACCCATGAACCGGTCTGGCCGCTCGACGACCATCTCGGCGATCTCTTCGTTGCATTCGCGTGCGATGGCCCTTGTCGTCTCGAGGTCGTTGAAGTATTGATAGAAACCCGCGTTGGCGGAGAGGAGTTGCATGTCGATGCCATTGGCGTCCATGCCCGCAAGGCGTGTCTCGACCGAATCACTGAACCCGCCGAGACCGAGTTCACCGACCGTCGAATCGAGGCCATACCAGGAGCCGGTCTCGGCAATCGCCGACTTGTATCGCTCTGGCGTGACGTGTGCGTGCATGTCGATGACCGGCATCGGTCCCCCCGTGGATCTGTTCCGACGTTCGCGTCGAGATTGTGCATCATATATGATCAGGCGATGCCGGATCTGATGAAGCATCGACTGAAGAATGGTGAGCGTTTGACCGTGTTTTCGGTGGGTCGAATGTTCCATCACAACCTCGTGCAATACATGGGTATGCAAGGTGGTTGGGATGGTTTCTGGATCGACGGCGAACACTCCGAGCTCAGTGCACAAGACATCGAGATCGCCGCGATGGCCGGTCGCGCCCATGGCCTGGACAGTTTCGTGCGAATCCCTCCGACCGACTACGCCTCGGTCACCCGCTGTTTCGAAAGTGGTGCCGGCGGGGTCATGGCGTCGCAGATTCAATCCGCCGAACACGCCGAAGCGTTCGTGCAGTGGTGCAAATTCGCGCCACACGGTCAGCGAGGGCTGAATCCTCTCGGGTACGACGGCGGTTTCGGCGCGATCCCGATGGCTGAATTCACCGAGAAGGCGAATCGCGATTCATTCGTGGCGGTGCAGATCGAGACTGCTCGAGCCGCCGAAGAAGCTCACGATATCGCTGCGATCGATGGCATCGATCTGTTGTTTGTGGGGCCCTCAGACCTGAGTCAAGCGTTCGGTGTCACCGGTGATTTCATGCACGAACGTTGTATCGAAGCGGTCGATCGAATCGCAGAGGCGTGCCGCTCCAATGGAAAACACTGGGGAGCAGTGACGCCCACTGTTGCCTACGCCGAGATGGTCGCCGAAAAAGGCTGCACCATGATCACGCCAACGAGCGATGTGAAGCTCGTGGCTGCCGGGCTCAGATCGGTTCGCGAACAGTTCGCGACCTTGTGGTGAGGGGAAGGCTCTAGTGGCAGAGCAGATGTGGTCATATCGCCTTGACGGGCCGCTGCACTACGAGCGGGTCGAAACACCGAAGCCGGATTTCGACGCGGTTGCCGATGGAAACGTCGTCATCGAGTTTCTCACCGGAGGGATCTGCGGGAGTGACATCGCTCGGTGCCTCGATGGTGGAACAGAGTCCCACCCCGGTCCGATCGGTCTCTCGCTGCACGAGATCGTCGGTCGGGTCGTTGCGACGAACTCGGACCTCGCTGTTGGTGAGCGGGTCGTCGGCTGGGTGGGGCAGAGCGTTGGGCTCAAGCAGTACAGCGAAACCGAGGCCGAGGCGCTTGCTCCCTTGCATCCCGACATGGGAGAGGTCTCAGGGATTCCCCTGCAGCCCTTGGCGTGTGTCCTCCACGGATTGACACGCGTGCCCGATGATCTCAGCGGGCTACATTGCGCAGTGATCGGTCTGGGCCCCGTCGGATTGTTCTACGCACATGCACTGCGTGACCGGGGCGCAGCGTCTGTTGTTGGTATCGATGTGGTCGACCGAACATCGCTTGCAGACTCGTTCGGTCTCGACTCCACCGAGGCTGTGATCAGTCGCGCGTGGGCGAAGCGTCCGGAGAACCAGAACAGGTTCGACCTCGTCGTCGAGGTCGTGGGCCATCAGGTCGGGACGTTGCAGGACGCGATCACCGTCGCCGCACCTGAGGGCACGATCATCTACTTCGGCAACCCCGACGATCGGTTCTATCCAATCGACTTCGGTCAGATGATGGACAAGCACCTCATTCTCCAGACCGGTCGTACACCTCAGCACGTTCGTCGTGCAGCGATGATCCGGGCGCAGGAATACGCGCTTCGATATCCGGACCTGTTCGAGACCTACATCACACATGTGTTCGGTCTTGATGAGATTCAGACGGCGTACGAGGTTGCGGCCAAGCCGTCACCCAATCGCCTGAAAGTGATCCTCGACGCGCGGATATGAGCGCTGCGAACAGGAGCGGGAATTGGAGCTGAGCCGCGGGTGAGGGAAGGCCCCGAGCGGGCCCGTGAGCGCAGCGAACAGGAGTGGGAATTAGAGCCCGAGAAGGGCCGTGGGGTTGGTGATGAGGATCGCTTCTTTTTCGGCTTCGGTGAGTTCGGCCATGTTTCTGATCCAGTTGACCGGGTCGGGCAGGACCATGGGCGCTGGTGTGTCGGTGCCAAGAACAACCTGATCGATTCCGACCGCGTCCACCAAGAATCGCAACGTTGCCGCGCTGTAGGTGCAGCAGTCGTAATGGAAGCGGTTGAGGTAATCGCTCGGTGCGTTCGTCAGCTCGAAGTGTTCGCCCGGAAGCTTGTTGAATCGTGGCGTGAGCGGATCGTTCGGATTGGCGCGATCGAGTGCTCCGCTGGCCTTGTCCATGCGGATTGCGCAGTACGGGGTCACCCCTCCGCCGTGGGCGAGGAGCGGTTTGAGGTCGGGACATTTGTCCATGACCCCGCCGTAGACGAGTGCGCCGAAGACGAGCGCACGTTCGGTGAGGTTTCCGACCGAGTTGCCGAGCTTGTAGCGCTCGATTCGCTGCTCGACGATCGTGCCGCCACCTTGGTGGAAGAGGATGATCGCACCGAGTTCTTCGGCGGCCTTGAAGAAGGGGAGGAACTTGAGTTCGTCGTAGGTCTCGCCAGCTGCCGAATCATTGATGATCACGCCACTCAGGCCGAGCTCGGTAATGCCCCGTTCCATCTCGGCGATCGCAGAAGGCACGTCTTGCATCGGCACGGTACCTATACCTGCAAACCGATCGGGTCGTTCGACGATCATCTCGGCGATCTCGTCGTTGCATTCGCGTGCGATCGCTTTCGTCGTCTCGAGGTCGTTGAAGTATTGATAGAACCCAACGTTGGGAGAGAGAAGCTGCATGTCGACCCCGTCGGCATCCATACCTTCCAAACGTTTCTCCACTGGATCGGCGAATGTGCCGATGTCGATTTGGCCGATGGTTCTGTCAAGGCCGTACCAGGAGCCGGTCTCAGCGATCGCCTTCTTGTATCGCTCTGGCGTGACGTGTGCGTGCATGTCGATGATGGGCATGGGGTTCTCCTGGATTGTTATGAGGGGAGGTCGGCTTGCTCGTCTACGTAGGCATCGAGTTCGGGCATCTTGCGCGCGATGATGAAGGCGCCGATCACACAGGCAAGACCGCCAGATATGACCGAGAAGGGAACGCTGGTCGCAGAGGCAACGGCTCCGGCTTCGAAGTCGCCCAGCCGTGGTCCACCGCTCGAGATGCCGACGTGGAAAGAACTGAGTCGACCACGCAGATTGTCTGGGACGGCAAGCTGCAGGATCGTGTTACGAAAGACTGACGAGATCACATCTGCTGCGCCGGCAATGGCGAGGAAAGTGACCGCCAGCCAAGTTGTCCGGCTGAAGCCGAAGGCAGCGATCGCGAGACCCCAGATGATGACCGACATGATCACAGCGCGACCCTGGCGCTCGATCGTCCCAACCCAGCCCGAGGTGAGGGCAGCGACCATGGCGCCAGCACCCGGGGCCGCGTAGAGCAGACCGACAGTGCTGGCATCGCCACCAAGGACCTCTTCTCCGAACGCTGGAAACAGCGCCAATGGCATGCCGAAGACCATCGCGTTCAGGTCGATGGCAAAGTTGGCCTTGAGCAGCCGACGTTCTTTGAGAAACTCCCAGCCTTCCAACATCGAACGCAGCCCGAACTTGGCCACCTGACCCACTGCAGACCGTCGCACGAGTCGCATGGTGAACAGAGCACCGATCGTGAAACACACCGCTTCGATCACGAACGTGGACGTCACACCCCAGATCACGATGATCACGCCGCCGACGGCGGGGCCGACCATGCGGGCGACGTTCTCGAGAGATTGTGTCAGCGCGGTCGCGGCTGGGAGTTGACGTCGAGTGACGATCGCGGCGACGAGTGTTGCTCGGGTGGGATGATCGATCGTGGAGATTGCCGCGTTGAGCGCACTCAGAACGAAGATCATCCACACCATCGGCGAGTCGAGCATGGCGTTGACAGCCAGCCCAACGGCAGTTGCGCCGGTCGCAAGCTGCGCCGCCATGAGGAGTGTGCGCCGATCGACCGCGTCGACCAATGATCCACCGACCGCCGAAACCATCAGGACAGGAAAGAGTTGCACGAGGCCGAGGAGACCAACCAGGAGGGTGCTACCTGTGATGTCGTAGACCTGATACGGAACGGCGACCACCGTGAGCTGGCGTCCGAAGCCAGCAAAACCCAAGCCCGAGAAGAGCCATCGAAATTCGATGGACTCTTTGAGAGGCGTCGAGTCGACGATGAGTTTGGAACGGAGAGCCACGGTGCAGACGACGCCTATCTTCGCAGAGATTGCATCATATATGATTGTGCTGGACATTGACTGAGGGGAGAGTCATCTTGGCAAGGGAACGCAAGAACATCGGACTCGGAGTGATCGGGGTTGGAAAGATCGGGGTGCAGCGAGCGCGACTCGCAGCGCAGCACCCGGCCGTCGACTACCTGGCGATCATGGACTCGGACCAAGATCGGGCCGCAGAAGTCGGGGCAGATCTCGATGTCGACAAAATTGCCGAGAGCATCGATGAGTTGGTGGGCGATGACCGTGTCGACGCCGTGATCGTCTCGACGTCAGAACCATTTCATTTGGACCCAGCGCTTGCTGCACTCGAGGCCGAGAAGCCCCTACTCATCGAGAAGCCAATCGCCCTCGATCTCACCGATGCCGACAAGATCATCTCGGCTGCGACAGCGGCGGGGGTCGACGCCAGGGTGGGCTATTCGATGCGCTACCTCCAGAAGTACAGCGTTGGATGGGACAACATTCGCCAGGGCAAGTTGGGCGAGATCGTCGGAATCACAGGGCGTGTGTACAACTCCCGCAAGACAGGGCTCACCATTCTTCGACGCTCGGCCGACGCAACACCAGTTGTCGACATCGTCACCTACCTCGTCGATGTGGCGTGCTGGTACATGGCTCCACATGTACCCGTCGAGGTCGTGTCTCGCGGACATGGAACCGTGTTCCGAGAGCACGGTTTCGACGTCGACGACATCGCGTTCTCGATGATTCGGTTCAGCAACGGCACGGTGGTCGATGCAGGGGTCTGCTACATGCTTCCCGAGAATTTTCCGACATCGGGCCAGAGCATTCGTTTCGAAGTGTTCGGAACGGACGGAGCCCTCATGATCGACGATGATCACCGAGACCAGATGCTCTACACCGAACACGGCTACAGCAATGCATACACAAAGCAGGAGCTCAACTTCGCGTTCCTTGGAAGTCGTACGACCGGTGAATGGGTGGGGGACACGATGTTCGGTCGGCTCGCGAACGAAACGCGCGCCTGGATCGACAACCTCGTCACCGGCACCGACAGCTACCTGACCAGCGTGCAGGACGCCCGAACCGTCTTAGCGGTGACGCTCGCCATCGAGGAATCTCTCGCCTGGGGCCAACCCGTGAGGATCGAGCAAGTATGACCAAAATCGCTGTGGTGGCTGCTGGCGCGATTGGCGGGAGTATCGCCGCCGATCTCACACAAGCCGGTATGGACGTGACGGTTATCGACCAGTGGCCGGCCCACGTCGAGGCCATGCGGGAGCGGGGCCTTCACGTCACCATGCCAGATGTCGAATTCACCAGCGATGTGGACGCACATCACGTGTGTGATCTCTCCACGCTGAAGCCGACCTTCGACGTGGTCTTGCTCTGTGCCAAATCGCAGGACACCAAGTGGATGGCGCAGCTCATCGAACCCTTCATTGCTGACGACGGTGTGTTGGTCGGCGTGCAGAACTCGATGAACAACGATGCGATTGCAGAAATCGTCGGGCGTGAGCGCACGATCGGGTGTGCGATCGAGCTGAGTGCCGATCTCTTCGAGCCGGGGGTGATCGTGCGAAACACGGCCCGCTCGGGAACGTGGTTGGCGGTGGGCGAGCTCGATGGTTCGATCACGCCGCGACTGGAAACTGTCGCTGAGATCCTTCGTTCGGTATCGGTCGTTGAGATCAGCACGAACATCGAGAGCAAGAAGTGGACCAAGCTGGTGGCGAATTCGATGACGATGGGTCCATTCGGTCTCTTCGGGCTCCTCAATTGGGATGCCATGCGGTTGCCTGGGATGCACGAGATCTCCGTTGCCCTCGGACGTGAGTCCGTTGCGGTCGGTGAGGCGCTCGGGTATCAACTCGAACCGATCTTTGGTTTGACCGCCGACGATTTCACGGGCGAAACAGACAACCTGCTCGTCAAAGCAATGGAGACGCTCATGCACCACGTGGGCAAGGACTCCCAAACAGCTGTCGTGGTCGACCACAAGAAAGGTCGCCGAAGCGAGTTCGAATACATCAGTGGACACGTCGTCAAGATGGGTGAACAGACCGGTGTCCCAACGCCATACAACCGCGCGGTGACCGACCTGGCATGGCAGATCGATCGCGGCGAGATCGAGATGGGACCAGAGAACTTCGAGAGACTCAAAGAGGCCGTGCAGCAGCAGGCGGTCTGAGATGGCAACGCGCCGTTGACCCAAGGTTCGAGAGAAGATTCGAGAGAAAATATGTCGCGAGACATCAGGAAGAGGCACAGATGAGAACAGCAATGATTGGATCACTCGAGGTTTCGGTGATCGGGTTGGGGTGCAACAACTTCGGCCGAGCGCTCGATCAGGCGGGAACGAACGAGGTCGTTGCGAAGAGTCTCGAGGTCGGTATCAACTTCTTCGATACCGCAAGCAATTACGGCGAAGCGCAGTCGGAGGGCTTCCTGGCCAATGCGCTCGGTTCACATCGTGATGAGGTGGTCATCGGCACCAAGTTCGGTCTCGCGATTCCCGGTTTCGAACAATCTGGTGGTGCCCGAGCCGAATATGTCCGCGCTGCGATCGAGCGCAGCCTCACGCAGCTCCAAACCGATCGAATCGATCTGTTCCAGCTTCACTTCCCCGATCCCGATACGCCAATCGCTGAGACGCTCGGTGCCATGAATGAACTCGTCGAAGAGGGCAAGGTCATCGAGATCGGCTGCTCGAACTTGAGCGCCGAGCAGATGATCGAGGCAGCAGAGGCGAGTCGCGAGATCGGCGCTGCGCGCTTTGTGAGCAACCAGATCGAGTACAGCATGGTGAATCGTGACGTGGAGATGAACGGTCTTGTCGACGCCGCAGCGTCTGAGGACTTCGCACTTCTCCCGTTCTACCCACTTGCGAGCGGATTGCTCACGGGCAAGAAGCGGCCCGGTCAACCGGTCGAGGGGCGTCTCAACATGGATCGCTACCAACGCTTCTTGACCGACGAGAACTATGCGGTTGCCGATCGGCTTCGGACGTTTGCAGATCGAGTCGGCCAGGACATGCCCGTCGTGGCCCTCGCATGGCTGTTGGCGCAGCCCAACGTCCCGTCTGTGACGCCGGGAGCGACGAAGCCGGAGCAGGTCGTCAGCAATGCCAAAGCAGCCGAGTGGATTCCGAGCGAAGCCGATCTTGCTGCGCTCGCTGAAATGTTGTGACCCACCCTTACCTCGTTCAGTTCGAGGTCGTAGTGTGGGGTTCGACAGCGATCGATACGACGCCAACCGCCCGTCAGCTCTGGGGCCAATGGCTCGCTTAGGAGAACAAGATGCCGAAGACCTGGAATGTGTACTTGTCTGGAGAGATTCACAGCGACTGGCGTGACCGGATCTCCGAGATCACGTCAAATGCTGGCCTCGATGTCGTGTACTCGGCTCCAGTCACCGATCATGCTGCGTCAGATGACTGCGGCGTGGCGATCCTCGGTAAGGAAGAGGACGAGTTCTGGCACGACCATAAGGGCGCAAAGCTCAACGCAATCCGTACACGAACGCTCATTCAGGACGCCGATGTCGTCGTGGTGCGCTTCGGTGAGAAGTATCGGCAATGGAATGCAGCGTTCGACGCAGGCTTTGCGGCCGCTCTCGCAAAGCCGCTGATCGTGCTCCACCCCGATGAACATCGACATGCCCTCAAGGAAGTGGACGCGGCTGCTCTCGCCGTTGCCGAATCACCCGAACAGGTTGCGGAAATTCTTCACTATGTGATCACCGGCAAGCTCTGAACGCCGGTTGGAACATGGCAGACGTCGCAGGTCCCGTAGTTGGAGAGCTCGCCCCAGATTTCATGTTGAGGCGCACGTTCGAGGAGTCCGTGACGCTCTCGGATCTTCGGCGTAGCGGTCCCGTGGTCGTTGCGTTCTATGTGTTTGACTTCGGCGAGATTTGACGAACGGAACTGTCCCAGTTGGGACAACGCCTCAGTGAGATACGCGGCCTGGGCGCCGAACTCGTGTCCGTGGCGGTAACCCCGATCTTCGCCCAGCAGGCGTTCGCTGCATCGCTCGAGGCTGACTTTCCCCTTCTCTCGGACTGGGGCGGAGAGGTCACACGCTTGTTCGGCGTCGAGTACGACTCGTGGAAGGGACATGTCGGGTTGGCGAAGCGGTCGGTGTTCGTCATCGACGAAGGTGGTGTTGTGCGGTATCGATGGGTCACCGATGATGCGAGCGTTCAGCCCGATCTCGATCAGCTCGTCGCTCAGCTCGCCTCCATGAGCGTGTCATAGCCCGGGACCTGCGTCAGTTGGCTGCGCAGTTTGACTCGGCCGTGGGCAGCCGCTGCCTTTTGAACCGGCGTGGTGCACGTGATCAAGGAACGTCGCGCAACCCGAGATTCGGCTGCAGCCCCTAGGTCGCGCTCATTCCACCGTCTGCGTAGAGGACATGGCCAGTGATCGAGCCGGCCATCGGTGACGCAAGGAAAAGAACGGGCCCAACGGTCACATCGCTGGGGGTCAACACACCTTGGGGGATTCTCTGCGAGAAGGACTCGACGAGGGCCGGGTCGCTGAATGCTGGCGCCATCAACGCGGTGTTGGTTGGCCCAGGCGCGACCGCGTTCACCGTTACCCCGGTTCGCCCCCACTCGACTGCGAGGGATTTGGTCATCGAGATCACCGCGGCCTTCGACGCGTTGTACGCGAGTTGGAGTGACGAGCCTCGGTTGCCAGCATTCGACGTGTAGTTGATGATCCTGCCATACCCGCGTTCGATCATGTGACGCCCCACCGCCTGACTCAGGAGCCAGGTTCCCTTGACGTTGATGTCCATCGTTCGATCGAAGTCAGCCTCCGTGAGATCAACTGCTGCGACGCGAATATAGACAGCAGCTGTATTGACCAGAACGTCGATGTGGCCGTGCTGCTCCCACAAATGTTCGGCGAGCGCCTCCGCTGCCTCTGCATCGCAGACGTCGAGCGCCGCCGAGATGGCATCGGAGCCAGCCTCGGCCGCAACCTTCGCTGCCGCTTCGGCATCGAGGTCGGCCACGACAATCTGAGCGCCAGCACGCGCAAACGCCAGAGAGATCTCCCGGCCGATCGCCCCGGCACCACCGCTGATCAGTACCACGCGTTCGGAGAAGTCGAACCACGAATCGGTGTCCATACAACCTGGCCTCTCGATCGATTCGCCTTCGACACTACGCTAGAAGGGCGCTTCTTCGCCGGCGATCGTGATCCTGTGCATACGTCGACGATGGCCTTGGTAGTCATCGATCGCGTAGTGCTGCACACAGCGATTGTCCCAGATGCCGAGCGTGCCCTCTTGCCATCGGAACCGACACGTGAACTCCTGCCGGGTGCCGTGCATATAGAGATACTCGAGGAGGGGAGAGCTTTCCTCCTTGGTGAGGCCTTCGATCTCGATTGAATGCGCACCGACGTTCAGCGCTTTCCTCCCGGTGTCCGGGTGGGTGCGAATGAGGGGGTGATAAGCACGCGTCTGGACCTCGCCGGGGTCTTGCTGTTTCATGCCTTTCAGCTCGTCGAAGCGTGGCACGCGCTGATCGCCGATGTTGAGCACCCGAAGATCCGCGAGGATCCGCTTCATGCCATCGGACAACGCGTCGTATGCGTGGTACATGCTCGCATAGGCGGTGTCACCACCTGCGGGTGGCAACTCGAGCGCATACAACATCGTTGCTTTTGGCGGGACCGTAATGAAGCTGGAGTCGGTGTGCCACTGGCTCCCGAACGCGTATGTGTCCTCCGGTTCCTTCAAGACCTGCAGGATCTCGGGATGGTCCGGCAGACCCTGCATGTAGGGATACAACATGATGTCGCCCCACCGTCGCGCAAACGAAATGTAGGCGACCTCGTCGAGTTGTTGATCACGAAAGAAGATCACCTGGTGCGCAAGGAAGGCCCGATGGATCTCTTCGAACTGCTGGTCGGCCAGATCGCCAAGATCAACACCGGACACCTCAGCACCAAGAGATCCCGCAACGGGCTGCACCTGGAGAAACTCATACCCATCTGTCGTTGGCATATTCGCTATCCAATCACCTCATCGTTGCGTGCGGCATCACCGTAGACCTCTGGATTGAGGATGTCGAAGGGCTTCTTGCCGTTGAGAAAACGTTCGATGTTGTTGACGGTTCGCATCGCCATTTCGTCTCGGGTTTCGCGCGCTGCCGAGCCCATGTGTGGCGTCAGTACAACATTGGGTAGGTCGTAGAACCCGGGGAGTGGCCCAGGGTTCGGTTCCGGCACTTCGGTGGCGTACACGTCGAGGCCGGCACCAAAGATTCTGCCTTCCTGGAGTGCCTTCAAGAGAGCGGCTTCATCGATGATCGGGCCGCGCGATGTGTTGATGACAATTGCGGTCGGCTTCATGAGCGAGATGAGCTCTTCGCCGATCAAGCCTTTTGTTTCTGCTGTGAGGGCTGGGCAGAGCATCACGAAGTCTGCTTCCATGCAGAGGTCTTCGAGCGACCGATACTCAGCGTTGCCGAGCACGAATTCCTGCGATGGGCTCAGCCGGTTTCGCTGGGTGTAGATGATGTCCATCTCGCATGCGGCGGCACGTTTTGCCACGTGTGAACCGATGGTGCCCATGCCGACGATACCGAGCGTCTTGCCGTAGAGCCGGGAACCAAGAAAAGTTGTCGCTTGATTCTGCGTCCATTTGCCATCACGAAGGAATTGGCCGGCTTCTTGAAGGCGCCACGCCGTGGTCAAAAGCATGGCAAAGGTGAATTCCGCGGCGGTCTTGCTCACGAAGTTCGGGAGACCCGATACAGGAATGCCCCGGGCCGTACACGCCGCCTGATCGACGAAGGTCGCCTTCATGTGCATGGCGGCGACAAATTTGAGTTCCTTTGCCGCAGCAATGACGTCTGCATCGAACTCGACCTCACCGAGCGCGTACATGATGTCGGCGTCGGATACCGCGGCGATGATCTCTTCTTTGGGCATCGGACCGTCGGTTCCAGGCCAAATGGTCACATCGCCGAGCGTGTGGAGTTTCTCGGTTGCTGTGTCGGAGATGGCTTGTGGGACAAATATCTTGGCAGTCATATATTTTGTAGGATCCTGTCTTGTGTGGTGGAGACAGTAGCAAGAGGCGAGTGCGAAATCCGCATTTCACTTCGGTGAACGAGCTACTTCCACTACGCTGGTCAACCTAGGGTCAGCTTCCCAACACAGCCACGGCTCACACCGGTTGGCGAGGTGGGCGAGGCCATCGGAATGGTGATCCAAGCATGAGTCGGCTCCGTCGTCTCGGTCGGTTGGCCGTGGTCGACGTCTCTCCCTTACAACAGGTCCGTGGCTACCGCTGGCTTTTTGCCGGGATGTTGCTCGCGCAATCGGGTCGACAGCTCACCGTGGTTGCCGTGCCGATCCAGATCTTCTTGATCACGGATTCGACCTTCGCCGTCGGGCTACTCGGATTGGCTCAACTGGTCCCACTCCTCCTCGTCTCGCTGGCTGGTGGAGCACTCGCAGATGCGTTCGACCGACGTTCGTTGCTGATCATGTCCGAGGTGGTGCACATCTTCACCGGAGTCGGGTTGTTGTGGAACTCGCTGGTCGATGACCCGTTGTTGTGGCCGCTGTACGTCTTCAGCGGAATCAGTGCCGGCACAATGGCGATTCACAACCCGGCAAAACAAGCCATCGTTCCCGGTCTCGTCGGGCGAGCGCTGTTCCCCGCGGCGCTTGCCTTGAACCAAACGCAGACCAACTTGGCGAAGACCGCAGTCCCTGCTGTCGGCGGGCTTCTCATCGCCTTCGCCGGGCTTTCGACCGCCTACTCGATCCAGACCATCTCCTATCTTTTGAGCGCCCTATGTTTCATGCGAATCCCTCGATTGAAGGCCAAGGGTGGAGGTCGAACCTTTTCGATGTCCTCGATTCGCGAGGGCTTCGCCTTCTTGAAGTCGAGACGCTTGATCCAGGCAGCGATGCTCATGGATCTGGGCGCGATGGTGTTCGGCATGCCCTCGGCACTGTTTCCAGCGTTCGGAACAGACGTACTCGGCGGCGACGAATTCACCGTTGGTTTGCTCTTCGCTGCTCCTGGGGCCGGCGCCATGCTGGCTGCGTTCACATCAGGATGGGTGCCAAAAGTCCGTCGACAGGGCAGGGCCGTGGCGGTTGCGGTCACGTGTTGGGGACTCGGAATTGCCGTATTCGGACTCAGTCGATCGCTGCCGCTCGCGCTCGCGATGCTCGCCTTTGCGGGCGCTGCCGACGTGGTTTCAGCGATCTTTCGGCAGTCGATCATTCAGCTCTCGGTCCCCGACGCCCTTCGAGGCAGGCTCGCCTCGATCCACACCATCGCTTCGGGTGGTGGTCCGCGGCTCGGCGACCTCGAAGCTGGCGTTGTTGCAGAAGTGACGTCGGTTCGCTTCTCGGTTGTATCGGGCGGTGTGGCATGTGCAGCTGCGGCGCTCGCCATTTCTCGTTGGTCCCCTCGGTTCTACAACTACGTGTACTCACCAGACAGTGATGTCGATGACGAAGTGGAAGTGATCGCATGAGCGGGCCGGGCCGGGGCGTCTTCTGGGACGTCCGCGACCGGCCAGATGCACCTCGTCAGCTCACGCGGCTTGCGTTGTATGTCTTGCTCGGATCGGCGGTCCTCATTCTTGGTTCCAACTGGCCGGTGATGGTCACTGCGCTGAAGACCGTGACGCCGATCTGGCATGCGACCATCCGTATTGCAGGCGCTGCGGTGGCGGTGCTCGTAATGGGATCTCTGACGGGAAACCTCGTCGTACCGCCGAAACGTGATGTGCCGTTGATTCTGTCGACGGCGATCGTTCGTCTCGCCGGGGTGATGGTGCTCGTGTTCATTGCGTTGACCCTCGTGCCGGCCGGTCGAGCCTCGGTCCTCGTGTGGACCAGTGCGTTGTGGACTGTGCCGATAGCGGCGGTGTTTCTCGGTGACACGATGACGAAGCAGAAGTGGGTCGGCCTTCTCATCGGCCTCGTGGGGGTCGTTGTGATCTCAGAGCTCTGGAACAACAACTGGAACGATCGAGATGTGGTGGTTGGCACAGCGTTGTTGCTTGCAGCGGCGCTCTGCAATGCTTCGACCTCCGTGCATATCCGTCAACATCAATGGAGTATCGACCCGCTGCAGGCCATGCCGTGGCAACTACTCGTGGCGATCGTTCCTGTCGCGACGCTGGCGTTGATCGTGGAAGGACTCCCCGACTTCGACTGGACGTGGCAGCTCGTCGCAAACTTCGCGTACCAGTCGATCGTCGTGAGCGGAGTGGCGTTCTGGGCCCAGATGATCGTCTTGCGGAGGCTGTCGCCCGTCTCGGTGAACCTGACCATGATGGGTGTGCCGGTGGTGGGCGTCATTTCGTCTGCGATCGTTCTCGACGAAGGCATCAGCGCGCCGCTCGCCATCGGCATGGTGCTCGTCCTCACCGGGGTGGCCGTGAACCTCCTGTGGGATCCAGCGCCCCATCCCAGCAAACAGAACGCAGCCAACATGTCCGTACCCAACCAGACCGCAAGCAAACTGCCCTGAAAAAGGAGAACCAAAGTGAAGATTGTGAAGGTGGAGTCACTCCACATCAGCGTTCCCATGACCTCGCCGTTCCGAAAGGCCGGTCGTGTCATACACGATGCCGACAATGCGCTCGTTCGGATCGAGACCGATGAGGGGTTGGTTGGCTGGGGGGAGGCGGCGGCAGCGCCGCTTCTCACGGGCGACACCGGCTCGAGAATCGCCTCGTCGATCGCGTTTCTCGCGGAGCTTCTCATCGGCCAAGATCCACGATCGATCGCCTCACTCCATGCCCGCCTCTCGAGGGCAATGCTGCACAATGACAGCGCTGTCTGTGCGATCGACATGGCGCTCCACGACATTGCCGGCAAGCACCTTGGCGTACCCGTATTCGACTTGATCGGCGGTCGGAGCCGTATTGCGCTGCCGTCGTCGGTTGGCCTGAACGCTGTACGCGAGGACGCAGCCGCAGCAGCCGACTGGAAGGAGCGAGGCGCAGTTGCGTTCAAAGCAAAGGTGTCGCTGGCCGCTCCGGCGGACGAACAGGCCGCACTCCGTGCCATACGCGAGGCGCTCGGTGATGATGTCGAACTGGCAATCGACGCGAACGGCGCGTGGTCGCCCGCACAGGCGATCAGTTTTCTGGATGCTGTCGCCGATCTCGACCTCGCCTTTGTCGAGCAACCGATTGCCGCAGGCAGTCTCAGTCGACTCCGCACCGTGGCAGAGAGGAGTCCGGTGCCGGTCTACACAGATGAAAGCTTCGTGAAGCCCGTCGATCTCATCGCTCAAGCCGAGGTCGGAGTCGCTGGGGTGAGCATGAAGACGATCAAGATGGGTGGAATCACGGGCTTCATGTCAGCCGCGTACCTGGCACGGTTGTTGAACCTCGGTGTGAATGTGGCTGGCAAGTCAGCGACATCGAGCATCGGCGCGTCGACGATGCTGCAGATCGGTACCGCGCTACCCGAGATGAGTGGAGGTATCGGACTCAGCAACCACAAGTTGGTCGAAGATCTGGTGACGAACCCCGTGGGCCTTGCCGACGGCGTTCTTTCGGCACCCACCGGTCCGGGCCTGGGCGTTGAAGTGGATGAGGCGGTTGTGAACAGGTTCGTTCAAGCCCGTGAAACGTTGACGGCCTGATGACCCGCGACCGCAGAAAGATCGGGATCGGCGTAGTCGGTACGGGAAAGATCGGGATGCAACGCGCCCGGCTCGCGGCACAGCACCCGTCTGTCGACTATCTCGCTGTCATGGACATCGATCACGAACGAGCCAGGACCGTAGGAGAGGACCTCGATGCTGATCACATTGCGTCCAGCGTCGACGAGTTGGTGAACGACGAACGAGTCGACGCGGTCGTCATCTCGACGGCGGAGCCGTTCCATCTCGACCCAACACTCGCTGCCCTCGCGGCTGGAAAGCCGATTCTCATCGAGAAACCGATTGCGCTCACGCTTGCAGACGCAGACCGGATTGTTGATGCCGTTGCTGCGGTTGGTGTCGACGCTCGAGTCGGGTATTCGATGCGGTATCTGCAGAAGTACTCGGTGGGGTGGGACAACGTTTCACACGGCAAACTCGGCAACGTGGTCGGCATCACCGGGCGGGTGTACAGCACTCGGGCCCAAGGTCTCGCGATCCTTCGCCGATCGGCAGCAGCCACCCCCGTCATTGACATCGTCACGTATTTGGTCGATGTGGCTTCGTGGTACATGGCGCCGCACGTTCCAGTCGAGGTCGTCTCGCGCGGTCACGGAACGGTGTTTCGCGAGAACGGTTTCGATTGTGACGACATCGCCTTCTCGATGATCCGTTACAGCGATGGCACGGTTGCCGATCTCGGGGTGTGTTACATGCTGCCGAAGGGTTTCCCCACGGCAGGACAAAGTATTCGCTTCGAGGTCTTCGGCACCGACGGTGCGTTGATGATCGACGACGACCACCGCGATCAGATGTTGTACTCCGAGCACGGATATCAGAACACCTACGCCACCGATCAGAAGATGAACTTCGCCTTCCTGGGAAGCCGAACGACCGGTGAATGGGTGGGTGACACGATGTTCGGGCGACTGGCGAACGAGACACGAGCCTGGCTCGACAACCTGATCACCGGGACGGCGTGTCATCTGACCACGGTCGAAGAAGCTCGAGGCGTACTCGCAGTGACGCTCGCAATCGAGGAGTCGCTCGATACCGGCCGTTCGGTTTCGGTCTCGAACCTTGGCTGAGCCATGCTCGCTGTCACGGCCCCACCATCGATCGCGGCCTCACAATTCGGAACTCACGCAGCCCCTGTTGACATCTGGCTTCTGACATCATATATGATCTGCCCGTGGCTGTTCGACGTGTCTTCAGTCATAGTGCTGACAATCAGTTGGCTCAGAACCTGGTAGGGGGAATTTGAATATGATCAGACAAGGGTCCAAGCAAGCGAGGATGCTCATCGCACTTCTCGCAATATTCGCGGTGTTCGCGGTGTCGTGCGGTAGCGATGATGTCAGTGATGTGGCATCCGATGTCGAAGACGTCGTCGAAGACGCAGTAGACGAGGTCGAAGACGTCGTCGAAGACGTCGAAGACGCTGTGGTTGGCTCGGATGCCTTCTGCGGTGAAGGCGATGTCGAGCTCCTCATCTGGGGTTCACGCGACTACTACCTCGCCGCCGATGGATGGCAAGGCCTCATGGATGACTGCCCGAACATCTCGATTACGACCCAGGTCGAGTCGAACGATGACATCTTGCAGCAGCTCGAGCGCATGCAGGATGCTGGTCAGCGTCTCCCTGATGTGATTCAGGACGATACGTTCCTGATCGAGGCGTATCAGAACGCTGGGCTCTTGGCCGATCACACCGAGCAGAAAGGGATCTGGGAAGAAGAAGATCCTGACTTCTACAACTTGATTCTGCCCATCGCATGGGAAGAGAACGAGTTCGGCGATGGCATCTATGGTCTGGCCATCACTGCCAACTTCGACATCATCTACTACAACGTCGCAGTGTGTGAAGACGCTGGCGTCGACTGTGCAGGCATTACGACTCTCGACGGGTTCCTCGACGCAATGCGCGCTGTCAAGGCAAGCGGATCCGAAGCGATTCCACTAACGGTGCAAGCACTGCCTGGAACAGGCATCACGACGCTGAAGACCTTCCTCGCCGCTGCAGGAGCGCCATTCGACGGCGCAGTTCCTGATCTGCAGTCCGAGGGTGGCCTCTACACGTTGGACTGGTTCCTCACCGCATCTGCAGAGGGACTT
>CAJQNJ010000236.1 GCA_905479685.1 uncultured Acidimicrobiales bacterium | reverse complement strand
GCCAAAGGCCCCTCGATCCTTGTGGAATCGGACGGAGCCATGCGCGTCATAGACGTCCTGCGATTCGGACCGAAGGTCAGCAAGCTCGAAGATCAGCAGAAGATCTGGGACGACGTCGTCGGACGTGTGGTGCCCACGCTGAAGCCGTTCGTGAGCGAAGCCGAGCTCGAGGAGGAAGGCCAAGAAGTGCATGCCGATCTCGAGCATCGAGGGTCGGGTGGCACCAAAGGTCGTGGACGTGGCAAGGCAGGGCGTAAGAGCTCCGGTGGCGGACGAAGCGGCGGCGGAACCAAGCGCACCGGTGGTCGCGGACGCGGCTGACGATCAGACAACGGGTTTCGGGTCGGGCAGCTCGCGCATCACCAATGACGCTCCGAGGGTCTCCAGCACCATCGCCCGCATCGTGTTCAGCTGCCGCAGAAGAGCTTGATCGATTCCACGAACGGACCAGGCTCATCGTTCATCGGGAAGTGTCCCGAATTGTCCAACACGATGACCTCGCACTTCGGGACTGAAGCTTCCAACGACTCACGAGTAGCGATCGTCGGTCCTTTGGCGCCGTACAACAGCAACGTCGGCCCTGCGACCTTCTTGGCCCATCCACCCAGGTCATATTCGCGGATCGCCCACATCGTCGACATCATCGACTTTGATCCCGCTTTGTTCCTGTCGATGTTCCAGCGGGTGAGAAACTCGTCGCTCACCTCGTTGAAACGCGCCTCGACGACTGCACGTTCCTGCGTCGGGATGGCGAACAGAGCCTCGACCGTCGGCCAGTGCTCTGCCCATACCGCGTCCGTTCGAAACATCGTCTCGATGGCCACGATGTGAGAGAAACGATCCGGATACCGTGCTCCGAGAGAGATGACGAATAGGCCTCCGATCGAGGTGCCGGCCACTGCCGCCCGTTCCACGTCGAGTGCATCCATGACTTCAATGAACGAGTCGCAGTATTCATCGATCGTCGTGTGACGGGACAGGCCGTCGGAGTCACCTTGGCCGGGTTGATCCAGCGCAATGACGTCGAACGAGGACGCGAGTTCGTCGAGCACGTCTTCCCACTCATGAACCGAGTTGCCGTTGCTGTGCAACAGGATGAGCGGGTGCCCAGATCCTGCTCGTACATAGTGGACCCTTCCTAGTTCTGTCTGGATGAATCCCTCATGCATCACAACTCCTCCATGGCCTCGTGCTCGCTTGGGCGGCCAGCACGACACTACCCGCGAAGCGCGATTGCAGATCTTGCCAACAACGAATCGACGCTGAGGCCATGACGCTCATGAGAACGAAGGCATCACTGTTTCGGCAAAGTGTTCGAGGCGGGGGATACCACCGGTCGGGTCGATCATGAGTACCTGGCCCACCCCGGCCGCCTCGAGGGTCTTCAACTTCACGATGCAGTCCTGGGCTGCGCCGCCAATGACTGCGTCTTCGGTGTTTGCGCGAGCTGTGTCATAGAACGCGTGATCAGCCACGGTGAGTTCGCGATCGTCGCCTGGAACTCTCGACGCTTCTCGGAGTCGCATGATCCCTGCCAGCCGGAAGTCGTACTCCGCGTCCAACGTGTGGAGGTCCTCGTCATGCAAGAGCGTGAGATGGCGGGCGGCACAAACGTGGTCCGGGTCGAACACTCCGCCATTGCGTTCGATCTCGTCGCGATACCAATCGACCCGTTGACACGTCATGTCGATGGTCCCGAATTGGTCGACGAGGAGCTGCATGCCGTTGCGGGCGGCGCTGCGGATCGATGCCTCTGATCCGGCCCCGACCCAAATCGGAGGGTGCGGTCGCTGGGCCGGTGTTGGTTCGACGATCACGTCGTTGTAGGCGAAATGTTTGCCGCGATGTGAGAACCGGCCAGAGGTGGTCCAGCTCTTTCGCAGGACTTCGAGACACTCTTCGTACCGTTCGTTTGCTTCGTCGCCGGGGTCGATGTCGAACCCATGGAACTCGTTCGGGCGATACCCACGCCCGACGCCGAGATCCAGTCGTCCACCAGAGAGCAGATCGACGGTGGATGCCTGTTCTGCCAACAAGATCGGATCGTGCCAGGGCAATACCAGTACGGCGGTTCCGATCCGGATCCGTGATGTTCGGCCTGCGATGTAGGCCAGCATGCTGAGCACGGCGCTGACCTGACCAAAGCCAGTGAAGTGGTGCTCGACCGAGAACGCTGAATGGAAACCCAACCGCTCGGCTGCGATGACGTAGTCCACATACTCGGTGTAGGACTGGCTATCACCGGAGCTGTCATCGGTCCCCCGCTTCGCACCTCCAAATAGGCCAAAATGCATGATGCCCCCTCGACCTCCAAATCTTACTCGTGGGCATCAGCGGGCGGCTGATCGGGTCAGCAGCCGTGTGGGCTACCGTGGCACTGCGGACGAAGCAGATGAGGCTGAGATGATCACAAACCATCCAATGGCACGGGCCCTCGGCCTTCTTGGCGCTGAACGTCATACGATCGTCGACTTCGGTCAGTCGTTCTGAGCGAAGTGTCGCACTCGGAGATCGATTCGCTTCTCGAGGGCCAGCAGGCCTACTACCGAGCGCGGGCAGGCGAATACGACGACTGGTGGGAACGACGGGGACGGTTCGATCGAGGACCCGTGCACCGTCGTGCGTGGGTCGAAGAGATTGGGCAACTGGTTGCCGAACTCGACAGCTTCGCTCCAACCGGTGATGTGCTCGAACTCGCAGCGGGCACCGGCAACTGGACCCGACAACTTGCGCGCCACGCCGATCGGATCACGGCCGTCGACGGTTCGCCGGAGACGCTCGAGATCAATCGTCGCAAGAGCCGGGGGACCGGAGAGATCGACTACGTCGTGGCCGACCTCTTCAACTGGGAACCGTCACGTCGCTTCGATGTCGTGATGTTGGGCTTCTGGTTGACCCATGTGCCCGATGAACGACTCGACGAGTTCTGGGCTCTGATCGAGCGAGCCCTCGCGCCAGACGGCCGGGTGTTCATTCTCGACAGTGCCCACCCTGATCTTGCGACGAAGGAGGCGGGAGCACGGTACGACGTCCACTATGAGTCGGCGGCTGCCGCGCACGGCACTCTCGATGGCGAGTCGCATCGGGCTATACGCAGCTTGGGCGATGGGCGCGAATTCCAGATCGTGAAACGGTTCTGGCGGCCGGGTGAGTTCATCGCTGACACGACTCGGCGAGGCTGGCGATTCGAGGCGGAGGAGACGGACCGTTTCTTTTTCACCGCTCACGGATTTCACGCTTGACGACTGCGCGTGTGACAGTCGTTCATGTCGGTAGCGATCGCTGCCGATGAGTAGAGCACGATGCAAACGAGGTGACACGATGACACGCCAGCGCCTGAATCTTCACGATGAAGACCTCGCCGCGCTGGCCCGTGCGCTCGAAACCGACGTCGAGTCCCTGCGGGCCGATCTCACCCGTCGCCCCGTGTCTGTGAGCGATATCCTGCGCCGGCCCGAGGTCGCCGAATCGATTCTCGGTGATACGACGCAGCTCACCGTGTCGCCGATGCTCTTCTTCGCCGTGCTCATCCACCGGTCGGCCGACGAGCTGGCGGGCAGTGAATGGGTTGACGACTGGGTGAGCCCAGGCCGTCGCATACCGGTGTTCGATGTGGAGCCGTTGCTCGAGTTCACCGACGCTCCGGGCCGCCTACTCTTCACCGCTCAACTACTGGTCGACTTCGCAATGCCGGCCAAAGTCCCGGTGCCCGCCGATCGTCTCGACCTCGAGGACCTCGTCAGTTGGCTCGATGCGGCCGAGCCCGCGGATCAGCTCGTGTTGCTCCGCCAACTCGGCGACCTTGCACTGTTCCAAGCCGGAGTGTTTCCCGACAGCACCGGGGCAACGACAATGACCGTGGCACAAGCCGAGCACCTTGGCCGCTCAGTGCACATGACCGACGACGAACTCGAACAACTTGTCGATCAGGGATCCACGACGCCCGGGCTCGATGCCCTCGAGCTACTGAGTTCCGCGTGGTACCGAGCGGCGGCCGACAACTCCGATGCCGCGCCGATTCTCTTGCGTGATGTGGCGAATCGGATCCGGTCCGCTCGTCGATTCCTCAACTATGTGGCCGACCACTACCTTCATCATCTGCAGCCCACCTGGGCCATGGGCGCCTGAGTGACGCCAACGTGACCCTCTAGAAATAGGCCTCGCCTGGGCCAACGGTCGGGATCCATTCACAATCGCCGAACGGACCGTCGCCGCCCTCTGTGGCATACGCGACGCGGTCCTCGTTGGTCGTGTCTTCGAGCAGCGCTGATCGGAACCAGTCCAAGACGTAGTGATGACAGTCCAACCCACCCAGGTTGTCGATGTGCCAGAGGGGATGGAACTGATTCTCCATCACCCACATCTCTTTGCGACACGTCAGGTCCCCGTACACCTCGATGGCATCTTCGAGCGGGCAGAGCGGATCGAACTCGCCTGCGACGAGCAGGGTTGGGCAGGAGATCTTGTCGGCATACCCCTTCACCGTCATATCCCGCGCCATCTCATCGAACTCGTCCTCGTCGTCGATACCTGCCATGTACATGAAGACTTGTTTGAACCGGGGCGAGGACTGGGTGAAGATGGTGTTGTTGGGGTTGAAACACGCCACCGCACTGACGAGGGCTGCAGGCCGGTGGTCATAGCTCGCCAACCGCAGTGACCAGTAGCTGCCCATGGAAACGCCGTAGACGCCGATCTTGTCGGAGTCGACTTCCTCGCGAGTCTCCAGGTAGTCCATGACCGCGGCGCCAGCGCGCTCGTAGTTGTCTCCGACCGCTCGAATCTTCTTGAGGTTCGACGAGCCCTGTCCCGGACCGTCCATCGAGATCATGTGCATGCCGCGGGCGATCGCAAGATTGTTCACCCCCTTTGGAAACACCTCCTTGGTCTGATCCATACCGGGGACGTAGATGACACACGGTGCTTTGCGCCGATCGGGGAGAAGGTGCAGGAGGCAGGAAATGGTGGAACCGTCAAAGGGAACCTCTACCCGTTCGATCGGATAAGGGGCGACCAGGCTTCGCTGATCGACCATCTCGACCAGCTTGTTGTTCATGGCGATCTTGACCGGGTTCTCGTCGTAGTAGATCGGATGCTGACCCATGCGATACGCCTCGATCGCCCGGTCGTAGTGTTCGAACGCGGTGGCATGGTGGCCGGCTTGGTGAGCCGTGGTGGCCAAGGCCTCGTGGTGCTCGGCGCTTTCCCTCCACATCTTCGGCAGCATTCGGTAGTTGTGTGCGCGTTTGGGGGTTTCCCATTCATCGCGTTCGAAGTTCTGGACTCGACCCCGCATGTTCAGGGCAAGATCGAGCATCCACTGCTGGTTGTCTCGAGAGGTACGTAGGGGGCGAATGGTCATGAGTTGTCCTCCAGCTGAAATTCGATTCGGTTTCCTGGAGGCTCGACCACGAGGTGCAACGCCTCCGCGACCCGTCCCGACAGGTTCCACATGCCGCAGATGAAGGTCAGTTCCACAATCTGTCTGGTGGTGAAGTGCTCTTCCATTGCGAGCCATGCCGGTTTGTTCTGTTTGGCGCGCAGGTTCGTGACCTCATCTGCCCACCAAATGGCCGCTTTCTCCTTGTCAGAGAACAGGTCGCTGTCTCGCCAGTCGTCGCCTGTCAGCAGGTCGATCTGTGCGTCGGTCAGTCCGAGAGCTCGACCGAGCTCTACGTTGTGGCCCACTCAATTGTTGCACTCGGTCAGCAGCGCTGTTTTGACGATGACCAGCTCCTCGATCTTGACGTAGTCCCGATCAGTTTCGAGGTAGTCGATGCGGATCTTCTGGTCGAGCAGCTGCCAGGCTTCGACGGCAACGGGAGCGTGGCCCAACATGCGAAGATAGCGCGGTACCGTGCCCCACATTTCCGTTGACCAGGCGTAGGCCGGACCCAGCTCAGCCTGCAGTTCCTCGGGGATATTCTCCGGATCGATGAGTGGCACGCGTGGATCTGGATGCGCCATCATCTCAGCGCTGACGCCCATGTCCGCTGTCAATCCGGTGTTGTGATCGACACTCATGGTGACTCTCCTAGCGACTCGGTCGGTTGCCGTGGCTCGGCCCCGACCGCACCTTAAACGCGCGGCGAAGCCACGGCTCAGTCGCGAACAGTTCTCGGCGCCGCGACCGTCAGCGCGTGCCCGCACCTTCAGCATTCATTGCCGCGACGCGGCCAGCGCGATGGGCTTCTTCGGCGGGGAAGTTCAATTCGATCTTGATCGCGTTGATCGGTTCCCAGAAGAACACCTGATGGAACGCTTGCGAATGGGCCTGGCGTTCCGAGAAGTCGACGTTGTTCTTCTCGAGTCGCTCTATGAATTCCTCGATGCCGTCGCAGTTGAAGCAGATGTGATCGATTCGGCCTGTGTGTTCCTCTTCACCTGAGCGGCGGGTCGTCTGATCTCTGCCGGAGTCGGGGGCGGTGAGATATGCGTTCTGGTGGTCGGAATGATTGCGCTTGCCAATGTGCACCACGTCTTGATCACCGATGTACAGCCAGTAGACGGGGAACCCGAAGTCGGGGTGGTCGCCCGAACGGAAGCCGAGGGTGTCTACCCACCAGTCCCGGGTTCGTTCTGGCTCGTCGGTGAGGATCAGGAAGTGTTCCATGTAGCGAAGGCCCATGGTGAAAGGTTACCGAGAATCTTCGGTTGGCTGGCGTCCGAGTTGTGGCTACGGCGCTGGCGGCGCTGCGGTGCATGTGTCGTCGCACGTGCCGTTCTCAAACGTCACATAAACCGTTGCGGTCCAACCGGTCGAGGCATCATCGGAGCTTTTATCCTCGGGCGCCCGGCGAACACGCCATGTGACCTGTCCGCTGCTGTCGGTTTCGACAGGACCACCGCTATAGGTCTTGTTGTCGTAGGTGAGCTCGATCCACTGGTCTGCGCCTGCAATCGGCGCGGCCTTCGGCGAAGAGTCGACGATTGTCACTGTGACGTTCAGATCGCGGCCTCCGCGACCAGTTCGCACATAGTCGATTTTCTCCACCGTCATGGGGCCCACAAAGGTGGTGGTGGGGGGGTCGTCGCCACCGCTGCAATCACCCGGGTCGCCGCCGTACAGGTCGGCGAGCCCCAAGATGTCGTCACAACCGAGCGTCTGCTCGAAGCCACCGTAGGACGCCCTCATCACCGTGCTGTCGTTGGAGTGACCGAGACCAAGACCGTGACCGAACTCGTGCAGAGCCACCGTCTGGATGTCGAAACCCGACTGTTCCTCCGTCCCGATGTACCAGGGCTGGTTCAAGTCCAGGGCGATGTCGACTTCACCTCTGTCGTTGTTGTACCACGCGACCCCGAGCGTGCTTCCCTTGAGGTCGGCCCATCCGACGTCGTTACTTCCGTCATATGTCTGACGACCAGGGCATTCGCGGACAAGCGACGGACACTCGAGTTCGGTATCGCTCGTACGGAGTGAGCCGACGAGAAGAGAATTGACTCCAGTTGGATCAACTTCGTCGTCAGCGACTTTCCAGGAATCAAGCGCTGCAGCGAATTCCCCTCGGATCGTCTGTTGGTCAGTGAGATCCGGGCCTGACTCGGCGATGTACGTGAAGTTTGGCGAGTTGTTCGGGTTGGCAGTCGTCCCCCACTTCAGCCCGTTCAAGCTGTACTCGGCCTTCGAAATCGGGCGAGCTCCCTGCGCCGCGAGTGATTCGAGGGCAATCGCGCTGGCGTTCTGGCCCCGACCAACAACCGAAACAGTGTGCACGAACGCCTCTTGGCCGCCGATGTTCGCCTTGCCGAACGCACCGACGAGTCGGGGAGCCCCGTCAGCTGCATTCGCTGGTGCCGCCCCGAGAAGCAAGGATGCCATCAAGGCGCCGATCAAAAGAATTCCAAGCCTGTGCATGAGTGGTCTCCAGGTTCCGCGTGCTGTGACGTGTTCCCACCTGTAGCTCACCTTCCGCGCGTCAAATAGGCCGAAAGGATCAGCGGCCCTCTTCCTGACCGACGTCGAAGAAGGTGACACCCCCGGCGCGCAACGTCTCGATCTCATCCTGTGTGGACGGAACATCGCCCGACCACCAGGCAGCGACGTAGCTGTTTTCGACGGCGGCAAGTCCTTCGAGGAACTCGGACCCTGACCGCGCGGCCAGATCACCGCGAACTGCGAACACCAGTGATTGATCCGGGCTGTTCTGCCTGATCTCGTTCGCAGCCCGAATGAACTGCTCGAGATGTTTCTCGGAATAGCCGTCGTCGAGAGGTCACGTCTCCAACTCCATCACGATGAGGTTGTACATCCTGTCGATGAAGGACTTGTCCGAACGGGCGCCGAAGATGTCGTTCTCGACTCCTGGTCCGCGAAAGACGTTTGCATTGAAGTGCACGTGGCTGGGATCGAGCCCGAACTGATCGACTGCCTGCTGCACCTCGTCGATGATCGGCCCGACGCGATCTCGTTTGAGGTCGAGCTTGACGATGGGGAAGTCTGCAATGGCGCTGTATTCGAGGAACTCGAGCAACGGCATGCCCACGGCCGCTCTCGGATCGTGTTGTAGAAACCCAGTTCCGTCGATGACCGTCACGTTCGCCTCGACCGAGCGGGTCGGGCTCTCGAGCGCCGACAGCAGTTGGTAGGGGTAGTCGACGGTGTGGTGGATTTCGCCATCGGAGTCATGACTTCCCCTCGAGGCTTCGGCCGCCGCGCGCAGCGTGGCGTCATCGATCAACCACTCCTTCGGTACGGGCGGTGACCGGGAATCGGTGGTGTAGCTCGCGAGTTGGTCTGCGATGAATGCCCCCTGGGTTGTCACGAACAATCCGATCACGATGATCACAACCCCGAGGACTCGAGCCAGCCGCGACTGCCAGAGTCTGCCGAGCACGCGCCCTGGCGGGGCCAATGCGCGCTGGTGCAGCGCCGGTTCCGTCGATGCCTCGTCGTCGCGCTGTGGCTCGTCGGTGGGTGGATGTACCCGATCCATACTTCATTGAATCACGCGCCATGCGTCAGCGTCACCCATCGAGTTGAGGGTTGGATCGAGTGGCGTGAACCAACAGTTCCTGTCAAACGCGCGACGGTCGTTGCTGTAGGATTGGGTTCGTCTCCTCTGCTGGAGGTTCTCCGTGATGGGCTGTTGCAGATGAACTGGATTGCCATCGGCTTGGTGGTCATCGCGAAGTTCGTCGTGCCGCTGTTGATCATTCCGTTTCCCTTTGCCGCGGGCTGGGCGAACTTCGTGCTCGACACCGTCGACGGCGACCTCCTCATTCCTCTCGGCCTCGACGATGGTCCGTACCAGCTGATCGACAAGGGGGCCGATTGGTTCACCTATATCGGGATGCTCTTCGCTGCACGGCAGTGGAAGATCAGCCGCACGGTAGTCGTGCTCTTCGTGTTTCGGTCCGTCGGCCAGTTGCTCTTCTTCATCACCGGTGAGGAGATCGTGTTCTTCTTGTTCCCGAACTTCTTGGAGCCGCTGTTCCTGATCTACGCGACCATCCGCCATTTCAAGCCGGACGACGTTGTGGACATCTACATGCGCCATCGCGTTGGGATCTGGGTGTTTGTCGTTCTCTACAAGCTCCAGGACGAGTGGGTCACCCATGTCGGCAACATCGATCGAACCGAACTGATCACCGACCTGTTCTCCTGACCAGCGCAGTGCAGATAGTTTGACGAGGGCCATTCGATCCAACGCATGGCCGCAATCGAGGGGGAACGTATGGGACCGCGTATTGCCATTCTCGGGACCGGAGCCAACGGTTCGGTGTTCGCTGCGGACCTGATCGGGGCGGGCCACGACGTGACGTGTATCGAGCAATGGCCTGAGCACGTCGACAAGATTCGGGCAGATGGCATCACGATCGAGATCGAGGAAGAGGGCACCTTCGTCACGCGCGTGGACACGATGCTTCACCTCTGTGAGGTGGCGACGCTCACCGAACCCTTCGACATCGTCTTTCTTCTCCTCAAGGCCTACGACACTCGGTGGGGATGCGAACTGATCAAGCCGCACGTTGCCGACGATGGTGTGGTTGTCGGGGTACAGAACGGGATGACCTTCGATGACATCATCGACATCATGGGTGCCGATCGTGCGATCGGATCGGTCATCGAAGTTTCCTCGACGATGCTCGAGCCGGGGTTCGTCGAGCGCCAGTCACCGCACGCGCGATCGTGGTTCGGGGTGGGCACCGATGACGGAGAGGTCACGCCGAGACTGCTGGAAGTTGCAGAGCTCATGCGCCACGTTGGCGAGGTCGAGATCGTGTACGACATCCGCTCGGCCAAATGGATGAAGCTCGTGATCAACGCCGTGGAACTGGTCCCGTCTGCCATTTTGGACATGTCCATTCCCGGGGCCTCGAAGATCCCAAAAATGCGCGAGCTGATGATCAGGGCCGGAAACGAAGCGATCGACGCTGGCCTCGCCCTGGGGTACGAGATCGTCCCGATCTTCGGCTTGGACGACGTCGATCCAACGCGGCCGCACGAGTACGTGAGGGCTTTGTTCGAGAAGCTGATGGATGACTTCGTTCTCGAAACGACTCGTTCGACTGTTCTGCAGGATTGGATACGTGGGCGGCACAGCGAGGTCAACGAGATTCACGGAGCGGTCGTTGCGGCCCTTCCGAAAGGCAGCGCAACCGTCAATGAAACGATGATCGAACTGGCACTCCAGATCGAACGAGGGGAGCGCGAACGAGGGCGGTCCAATCTCGAGACCCTTCTCGCGATGCTCGGCTCAGTCGCTCAGGGAGACACCGAGCTGGTCGAGTGACTGTGGTCGTTGTCCGGGTCGAAGTCCTCGAGTATGCACGCCACTTCTCTTCCACCGCCGCGTGCTGACAGTTCCACAGTGGGGACCTCATGGAACCGCACACGCACAGAATTGCCGGTGACAACCGCCGGTTCCATTGCTCCGGCCATCGCGTTGGGAATCGTCGAACCTCGGAGTGCCGTCGCCAATCCTTCGGCGGCAGCCGGGCTCTCGAATTGGAGTTCGGCATCGAACGCCGAGGCTCTCTCGACGCCGACGAGTTCATCGAACAGTTCCGGGATGTCCTCCAACCGGAGCACGACATCGTCGATCTCCCAGCCGCAGTTCGGAGTGGCATGGGCGCAACGAGTGTGGAACCGACACCCTGAAGGGGGTCGAGCTGGATCGGGGACGGTGCCCTCGAGTCCTTTGAACCCGGAACCGTCTCCGACCACGTCAGGGCTTGCCTGGAGCAGCGCATGAGAATACGGATGGAGCGGCCGCTCGAAGAGCGACGTCGAATCAGCAGTCTCGGCCACCTTGCCCAGGTACATGACGACGATGTTCTCGGCCATGTGTCGCACGACCGAAAGATCGTGGGTGATGAACAAGAAGGTGAGGCCGCGATCTGTTTGAAGATCGTGGAGAAGATTCAGTATCTGCGCCTGGACCGAGACGTCCAACGCACTCGTGGGCTCATCGAGAACCACCATTGCTGGATCGAGAGCGAGCGCCCGGGCGATTGAGATGCGTTGTCGCTGTCCGCCGGAGAACTGATGCGGGTAGCGGTACAGGTGCTGACGGCCGAGACCAACCGACTCGAGGAGCTCCACAACTCGCTCGGTGAGGTCGCTGCCGCTCGCCTCGCGGTACACCTTCAGCGGCCGACCGACGAGATCCTTCACCAAGTGGCGCGGATTGAGCGAGGAAAACGAGTCTTGAAACACCATCTGACAGTTGCGACGGAATGAACGTGCAGCCTCACCTTGCAGTTCGTCGACACGTCCTCCGTCGAAGTACACGCCACCAGACGTCGGCTCGGTCAAACCTGCGACAAGTCGACCCAGCGTGGTCTTCCCGCACCCGCTCTCGCCGACAAGACCCAAGGTCGATCCGCGCATCAGGTCGAAGCTCACGCCATCGACGGCACGCACCTGGCCCGTCACTCGTTGCATGACCCCGTCTCGGATCGGGAAGTGTTTCTTGATGTCGCGAACCGACAGGAGTGGCTCGGTGGCTGAACTCGGAGATGCTGACCCATCCTGGTTCATTGGGCGACCTTGGGATTGGATGTGTTGGCGAAGCTCGGCGCAGATGACTCATTGTCATTGTGGTGAATGAAGCAGGCAACCTCGCGGCTACCGTCGAGCATTTCGAGCTCCGGATTCTTTGTTCTGCACATATCGGTCGCGTGGCGGCAGCGGCTGGCAAATCGACAACCTGGTGCCGGATCGATCAACTCCGGCACGCTTCCCTCGATCGCATCGAGATGCCCACGCTTGGACTCCGATGATGGGATCGCAGCAAGCAGCCCTCGTGTATAGGGGTGTTGTGGATCGTGGAAGATCTGATCGGATGGACCGATCTCGACGATCCTTCCGGCATACATGACGGCGATTCGGTCGCACACTCGGCGGACGAGCGACAGATCGTGGCTGATGTACAACACCGATGTTTGGTGGCGGACCTGCAGCTCTTTGATGAGCTCGATGATCCTGGCCTGCACTGTGACGTCGAGCGCTGTTGTCGGTTCGTCGGCGATCAGGAGATCGGGGTTGCATGCAAGCGCCTGGGCGATCATGACCCGTTGTTTCATGCCACCCGACAGCTCATGGGGATAGCGATCCATCACGTTTGCGGGGTTCGGGATTTG
>CAJQNJ010000235.1 GCA_905479685.1 uncultured Acidimicrobiales bacterium | reverse complement strand
CGTGGCTCACGAACAGGGATTCTTTGCAGACAACGGTCTCAACGTCGAACTCACCCCGACGGCCAACGTCTCCGAGATCATCCCGACCTTGGGCCAGCAAGTAGAGATCTCCCTCGGTACGTCGACCGACCTCATCCGTGCTGCCGATTCGGGCCTCGACGTTGTCCAGATCCTTGGTAACACGATCGACACCGAGGACAACCCGTTTGTACGCGTGATCGTGCCCGCTGATTCTGGCATCGAAGGTGTCTCCGACCTTGCCGGCAAGCGTGTAAGCAGCCCAACGCTGA
This sequence comes from uncultured Acidimicrobiales bacterium, assembly GCA_905479685.1. Taxonomy (GTDB): domain Bacteria; phylum Actinomycetota; class Acidimicrobiia; order Acidimicrobiales; family SHLQ01; genus SHLQ01. Next base: position 7,150 of record CAJQNJ010000235.1, on the reverse strand, counting down.
GCGGGGTGATCCACGTCGCAACGTTGTACTGGGCGCAACAAGAGGGTATCGATCCCGAGTCGATCGAGGGTGTTCAGGTGCCCCCGCCGGCCACCGTCGAACAGTTCAACGCCGGTCAGGTCGATGCGGCCGAAGCGTTGGAACCGTTCGCCTCCGCCCTCGTTGGCATGGGTAACACATCGATCGGCGACCCGTTTGCGTCAATAGGTCTTCCACTGGCGACCAACTTCTGGGTCGCGAACGGCGAGTGGGCTGCCAACAACCCCGAAGCTGTCGCGGCCTTCAAGCTTTCGCTCGAGCAGGCGCAGACCTTTATCGGAGCCGACGATGAGGCCGCCAGGGCAATCCTGATGGGATACACCAACATGCCTGCGCCGGTCGCCGCTGGGGTATCCCTCCCGACGTTCGATCTCGATATCCGCACTGACGATCTCACCCGTTGGGTTGACGTGTTGATTTCTCTCAACCAGTTTGAGGGAGAGATCGACGTGAACGACCTCGTATTGGATGGCTGAGTACGAATGCCTGAACCTGCGCGCTGAGGTGGGATCGCGCCGTGGGGCGAAGCGTCTCGTGCTCGATGGCGTTTCCTTCGAGGTCGGAGCAGGCGAGTTCGTTTCGATCATGGGCCGGTCTGGCGTTGGAAAGACAACGTTGCTGCGAGTCCTGGCCGGTCTACACGAGCCATCAGCTGACTCGCCAACATCGGACTGCATGGTCCGGTTCAGCGACGAGGCGGTGGCGGGCCCACCCGAGGGTGTCAGCCTTGTCTTTCAGGACTACACGAGCTCGTTGTTGCCATGGCGCTCGGTGGCAAGAAACGTTGAGCTGCCACTTGAAGGCCGGTTGTCAAAGGCCGATCGCCAGGTTCGGGTTACTGAGGCTCTGGAGATGGTCGGCCTTGCTGACCGTCACGATGCTCAACCATTCGAGCTCTCGGGCGGAATGCAGCAGCGGGTGCAGCTCGCCAGAGCCTTGGCTTCGCGACCTGCAGCGCTCCTCATGGACGAGCCGTTCGGAGCGCTCGATGCACTGACGAAAGCGGACCTCGAGGATCAGCTGCTCGAAATCTTTACGGCTACCGGCACGACGGTTGTGTTCGTGACTCACGACATCGAGGAAGCCGTGTACCTGAGCGATCGGGTGCTTGTGCTGGACGGCTCGCCGGCCAAGATCGTGGCCGAGATTCCGGTTGAGAGTCCACGGCCGCGGACACAGATGCACACCCGTGAGTCGCCGGAGTTTCTTCGGGCGCGCCACCGCGTCCACGAGGTGATCTTTGGGACGGAATGAGGGGCTGAATCGTAGGAACCCCTCGAACCCACTTGGCGTGTTGGTGCTTGTCGCGATCGCCGGGATATGGGAAGTACTGGTTCGCTTCTCGATAGCTGACGTGCAGTTTCTCCCCGCACCTTCCGAGATCGCTGCAGCCGCACAAGGTGAGATCTTTGGCGGGGAACTTGTCGGACGGCTCATCCATACCGTGGGTGTCACCGCTCTCGGCTGGGGTATCGCCAGCGTGATCGGAGTCGGACTTGGTTTGCTCCTTGGCCTATCGCCAACTGCCTATCGCTACTCGATGACGAGCTTCGAAGTGACCCGAGCAATCCCTCCGATCACGTTCGTTCCGGCGGCACTGCTCATCTTCGGTTTCTCGCTCAAAATGGAACTTGTGCTCGTGATCTACGGCGGGATCTGGCCGGTGCTCATCAACACGATTGGTGGTGTCCGGTCGATAGCGCCCGAATTGCGTGACGTAGGGACAATGCTCCGGTTGTCGACTCCCGAAACGATCCGAAAGATCGTGCTTCCCGCCGCAATGCCGTCGGTTGTTGTTGGCTTACGACTTGGGCTGTCGCTCTGTCTTGTTCTCGCGGTCGTCGCCGAGATGGTTGGAAACCCCGAAGGGCTAGGCAACGGGCTCATCAGGGCTCGTCAGGCCCTCCAGCCAGCGCTCATGTTTGTGTACGTCATTGCCGCAGGCCTGCTCGGAGTTGCGTTGAATGCTGGTCTTCGAGCAACAGCCCGAGCATTTCTACCGGGCAACGCACTCAAGGACGTCTTCGCGTCATGACGCAAGATCGAGCATCAGATATTGCGCCCTCGACCCGATTGTATGAACGGATTCGCCTTGACTCGCTGACAGGACTGCTCCCGCTGGTTCTGTTGCTCAGCGTCTGGCAGCTGATTGGGGATCCCGAGTCGCCGTTCTTTCCCGCACCATCGTCGTGGTGGCCTGCGCTGTTTACGCTCGGGCAGGGCGACAAGATCATCCCGGCGATTCTCGACACGGTGCGCACGTTCGGGTTGGGGCTTCTCGGCGCAACGATCCTGGGAGTCGCTCTGGGCCTCAGCATTGGGGTGTCCAGAACATTTGGTCGCGCTGTCGGGCCCACATTCGAATTCGCCCGCGCCCTGCCGCCAGCCGCGATCGTTCCCGTAGCAACCCTGCTGCTCGGCTTTGACGAGACGATGAAGATCGTCGTTGTTGTGCTGGCGGCACTGTGGCCGATCTTGCTGAATACCAGCTCGGGAGTGCAAGAACTGAACCCGGTATTGCTGGACACGGCACGCTCCCTCCGCTTGTCCACAACGCGAACGCTCTTCGGGGTGCTGCTTCCTTCGGTGATGCCAGCCATCGTCCTGGGTGTGCGGGTAGCGACGCCGATCGCGCTGGTGATCACACTTTTGGTCGAATACCTCACGGCGGTGAACGGTGTTGGTGCCCTGGTAGGAGAGGCTCAGCGGACGTTCCAGCCAGCGAGGGTGTACGCACTCATCGCCATCGCCGGTCTTCTGAGTCTCGTTGTCAACTCGGGTGTTCGCTTCGTCGAAAACGCGGTGCAAAGACGACGCGTCGGCGATCAATAGGTGCAGCACTGCAGGACAACGTGCTTGGCGAAGAGTGCGCACAGTCACTCAAGTCGTTCTTCGCGGGCCTCCGCACCTCCTCGTCACGCAGGATCCGGGAGCGGGTTCCTACGTGCCCGTGGTCTCAGCAAGCAGCGAGGCAAGACCAGCGATTGCGTTCACGGCTGGAGCTTCGGGGTCGACATCCATTGGTGAGGCGCCTTTGCGGTCTGCGGCGGTTACGACTGGGTCGACGGGAACGATCACGACGTCATGGTCGTTGAATGCGGCACGGACTCGGGCCTCATCGTCGCCATCCGCGACCTTGTTGGCTACGACGGTGATTCGGCCTTGCTGACGCTCGGAAGCAACGAGCACGGCGCGCTGTCCAACGTCGATCGAACGTGGCGTCGGCTCGACGATCACGAGCGTCGTGTCTACCGAGCCTTCGGGCAGGCGGGTCAGGGTTCCGATCCCGGCTTCGAGGTCGGCGACGATGACGGTGTCTGATTCTGGTACGGAGCTGAGCAACTGCTCAGCGGACAATCCGCATCACGGTCAATCGGGTTCGGGATTGTCGATTCGATTGACGACCGTGAGCCGAACGCCGTCGGGCGCGTCGGTTCCGTAGGCGTCGAGGATGTCGTCCCACGTGTGTGCGTGTTTCTGTTCGTCTTCGTCGATTTGGTCGCGCAGCGAGAGGAGCCGCTCGGTTTCGAGGTCACCGACGCCGAGCGACAACCCGAGGTTTGGGTTCGTGTCGCAGTCAAGGCCAACAACGTTGTGCCCGGAGCGGGCGAAGCTACGGGCGAGCACGCCGCTTACCGATGTCTTGCCCGAACCGCCCTTGCCTACCACTGCGATCTTCATGGCGTCCCGTTCGTCGGCGTCTGGATGTCCAGATCGTACGTCGCCTCCACGACTCCGACCAGTTGCTCGACGGCATCGACGAATGGTCCGGGCCGGTGATCGAGGGGGGAGAGGGCGAGCTTGTCTGCCTCGGTGACGGCCGCGTCGTTAGGGACAACACCGATGACTGGACGTTCGAGCGCCTCTGAAATTTGCTCGACGTCGCTATCCTCCTCGACCCGGTTGGCCACGACGACAACCCACGACGGAGCCCATTCGGCCTTCGAAATATTCTGCAGGCGACGGGCCACATGGATCGATTTCGCCGTCGGCTCTACGACGAGGGCGAGGACGTCGGCGTACTTGGCCCAGCCGAACATTGCCTGCCGCGTGCCTCCTGGCAGATCGCCAACGACATTCCACGCTGCCGGGTCCATCTCTCGGACTACTTGGCTCCATGCGTGCTGGCCGCGTTGCAGCGTTTGGAAATGCCCCCAGGTGTTGCCGAACTGAAGGTACTGAACGTGGTCTGGCCCCGATGATGCGTACGTTTCGATGAAACCGGCAGCATCGAGCCCCGGGCGCAGCACCCAACGCGGTCCGCCTTCGGGGCCCTCGATCACAACATCGTCGGGAGTGGGGTGATCGTCCACTGCGATGCCGAGCGAATACGCCATGCCCGGCAGCGGGTCGGAGTCGACGGCGAGGACCGGTCTGTCACGCCGCGCCAATAGGCGAGCAAACGTGCCCGAGACCGACGACTTTCCCGAGCCGCCCTTTCCTGCGAAGGCGATTCGGATCATCCGACGTAGATGAACTCGGATGTGCCCGCAGCGGTTTCCTTGAAGATGTCACCGAGCTGTCGAAAGTACCCACCGATGCTGGCTGCATCTTCGGCTGACACCCCACGGGCGTCGCTGGAGAATGGTCAAAGGGAAACCTCGAACTTGGCATCGAACGATTCGCCGATTTTCTGACGAATCAAGTCGCCGGCTTCAGTGCTGGGCAGCGTGTCGAGATCGGTGACGTCGACTGCGGACCCGGCCAACCGCACTTCGGCTTCCAAACCACTCGTCGCCGCGACATTGGCGAAGTGGTAGGCGCGAAAGAATGCTCCCGTGTCCTCCCGAGGATCGGCGCTGCAGAAGAAGATGAGCTTTTTCACATCAACAGATTCGGTCACCTGGCCGGTCTATGCAAAATTGTGGGTCCGACGGTGCAGACTTGCTGCCGTGAATGTTCGCACGCGTCTAACGGTCAAGATTTCCGGAACGGTCCAGGGAGTTGGTTTCCGGCCGTTCGTCTTCGGTTTGGCGCAATCGCTCGATCTGGTGGGCTCAGTGGCGAATACCGGGGCCCACGTACTCTGCATTGTCGAAGGTCCAAAAGCAGCGTGCGATGAGTTTGTGCGACGTGTGCAAACCGACGCTCCCGAGCTCGCCGAACTCCACTCGGTCACGGTCGAAGAGTCGCCGTTTTCGGTCGAGGCGTCGGAACCCGTTGGGGACACGGCGTTCGTCATCACGAACAGCTTGGCGGTCGACCACGAACGGTCGAGCGCTGTTCCGCCAGACATTGCGACATGTGCGAGTTGCCAGGCCGAAGCAGCCGACGAGACAAACCGGCGCCACCGGTATCCGTTCATCTGCTGCACCGAATGTGGGCCTCGCTACACGGTGGTTCAGGACCTCCCCTACGACCGGAGCAACACCTCGTTGGCAGACTTCCCGCTGTGCGAGCAATGCCAAGCAGAATACGTTGACCCCGCCGACCGACGGTTCCACGCCCAAGCAACCTCGTGCGCCGATTGCGGGCCGCAACTCACCGGAGCGACCATTGCCGAGGGCATTGAAGCCCTCGCGAGCGGTGCGACGGTGGCCGTGAAGGGGTTGGGGGGCTATCAACTTCTATGCCGAGCCGACCGCAACGATTCGGTACAGCAACTCAGAAACCGGAAGCACCGCGAAACCAAACCCTTTGCCCTTTTGGTCGAGTCGGTGGCGATGGCCGACCGGCTCGTCGAGCTCGATGTGGTTTCGCTGGCGGCGCTCGAGTCTCCAGCAGCGCCGATCGTTCTCGCCCGAGCTCGTTCGACCAGTGGGGTGGCAAGCGCGGTCGCACCCGGCACGCGTCTCCTCGGACTCATGCTTCCGGCCAGCCACCTCCATGCAATGTTGGCGACGGGAGTTGGTGTTCCGCTGGTTTGCACAAGCGGCAACCGTTCGAACGAGCCGATCGTCATCGATGACGACGTTGCTGCAGCCACATTCGGCGACATCGCTGATCTGGTGATCTCGCACAACCGACGAATCGAGCGACGCGCCGATGACTCGGTCGGCGTCGTGATGGCCGGAGACTTCCAGGTGCTGAGACGAGCGCGTGGCTACGCACCTCGGCCAGTGACGCTGGGGTCGACCGGGCCAACCGTCCTGGGCGTGGGCGCCGAACTGAAGAACACCACGTGTTTGGCAGTCGCCGACCGAGCGTCGGTGTCGGTGCACCTCGGAGATCTCGAGAGCCCGCAAACGCTGCGTGCATTCGAGGAGACGATCGCCGATCAGATCGCCTTCGCCGAAGCGGACGTAGCGCTCATCGTGCACGACCAACATCGCGAGTATCTGTCGACCAAGTTCGCCATGAGCCAAGACATTGCCCCGACCCTCGCTGTGCAACACCACCACGCACACCTTGTGTCGTGCCTGGTCGAGAATGGTCATATCGGCCCGGCCATCGGGGTTATCTTCGATGGCTTCGGCTGGGGCGAGGACGGCACTGTCTGGGGCGGAGAGTTCCTTGTGGGAGACGCCGAGGGATACGAACGCGCCGGCTTCCTGAACACCGTGCCACTACCTGGCGGAGCGAAGGCAATCCGCGAACCATGGCGAATGGCCGTCGCCCATTGCATCGCAGCATTCGACACAGCGGCATTTGGCGAGGTGTCCCCATTCGTTCGCAGCGTCCTCGACGAAGAACGAGTCGACGCAGTGGCTGCCCTCTGTGCCGACCCAGCAACCTTGCGCACCTCCTCGGTCGGTCGACTGTTCGACGCGGTCGCTGCGCTGTGCGGCCTAGCCAAGGAGATCACCTACGAAGGTGAGGCCGCCATCGCACTCGAAGGCCTTGCAATCGAAGGCCTTGCAATCGAAGGCCTTGCGTCCGAATGTGATCGCACCGAAGACGGATACGCATGGTCGGGCACGGATGCATCGGCTGTGATTCGTGCGATCGTTAACGACCTGGAAGCCGGGGTCGACCGGTCGCTCGTGGCATACCGGTTCCACCGAGGACTCGCTGACTTCGTGGTCTCGATGTGCCTCCGACTGCAGGATTCAACCGGCCTTAACTCCGTCGCCCTCAGCGGTGGAGTGTTCCAAAACCAGCTACTCGTCGAGCTCCTCCTCCCCATGCTCGATGAGCACGGATTCCATGTGATGCGTCATGGCCAGATCCC
>CAJQNJ010000234.1 GCA_905479685.1 uncultured Acidimicrobiales bacterium | reverse complement strand
GTCGAGCGCTGTTGTCGGTTCGTCGGCGATCAGGAGATCGGGGTTGCATGCAAGCGCCTGGGCGATCATGACCCGTTGTTTCATGCCACCCGACAGCTCATGGGGATAGCGATCCATCACGTTTGCGGGGTTCGGGATTTGAGTGTCGTACAGTGCCGCTTCGACCATCTCATTCGATGCAGCGGTGATCGCGTTTCGCTTGCCGCGGAGCCCTGGCAATCCCAGGGCGAGCTTCTCGATTCGTCGGGTGCGTAATCCGGCTTCGCGGCGAAGAGCGGTCGCGCCGAATCCTGTGTCGTCGAGTGGGATACCAGCTCGTTGTAGGACTTCTTCGGTGCGATGAATGAGAAATACCTCAACCAGCTGATTGCGGATCGAGAGCGCCGGGTTCAGGGCTTTTGCCGGATCCTGGAAGATCATCGCGATCCGGTTCCCCCGGATCTCGCCGAGGCGTTCTCGATCGATTGTCACCAGGTCGATCGGGTCCCCGTCGTCGGCACGTTGGCGGTAGAGAATCGACCCCATCGTGGGAAGCGCTGGGGGACTGGGTACCAACTGGAGGAACGAGCGAGCGGTCACACTTTTTCCGCAGCCGGTCTCGCCGACCAACCCGAGGATCTCGCCATTATGGATGTCGAAGTCCACTCCGTCGACAGCGTGAACGGTCCCTGCTTTGGATCGGAAGTGAACCCGGAGGTCCCTGACGCTCGCGATGACCGAAGGTGGCAGCTCGGCGGGATGCTCGGACGTGTCGTTCTTGTTTTGGATTGCTGTCATCGAGCTGTTTCGGTTCGTGGATCGAGCACGTCACGCAGACCGTCGCCGACGAGGTTGAAGCCCAGCGCCCAGAGAAAGACCATGAGACCGGGGAAGGTCGAAGCCCACCACCGACCAGCCGATATGCCGGCCTGGCCTTCCGCGACGAGAACACCCCATTCGGCGAGGCCGGCCTCGGCGAGCCCGATGAAGCTGAGTGTCGCGCCGACGAGCACGATGTTGCCCATGTCCATCGTCGCCTGAACCACAACAGGTGTGATCGAGTTCGGAAGGACGTCCTTCATGAATATCCCGAGCCGCGAATCGCCGACCACGCGCGCCGCGTCGACGTAGTCGTTCTGTTTCACTGTCATGACCTGCCCGCGCATGATGCGCGCGTACTTGACCCAGTAAACGATCGCGAGGGCAAGGATGATGTTGCGAAAGGAGGGACCGAGCACGGCAGCGATGGCGAGAGCGAAGATCAGCTCCGGTATTGAGAGAAACACGTCGACCACCCGCATCAATATCTCGTCGACCTTGCCTCCCAAGAACCCAGCGATGCTGCCGACGGTCACACCGATGGCAACGGTGACGGTGACGACGAGCAATGAGAGGCGCAGCGAAGCTCGAGATCCCCAAACGACGCCGTAGAACACGTCGCCGCCGGTATTTGTCGTACCGAGGATGTGATCGGGCGATCCCGGTGGGACCGCTATGGCACCCCAATCGCGGGGCATCTGCGAGGCGTCGGGCGTGTTGGGCTCGGCGAGGAGCGGTGCGAAGATGGCCATGCTGATCAATCCGACGATGAGCACCAGACCCATCACCGTGGTCGGATTGGAGAGAACGTTGCCCGCAAGTTCGAGGGTTCGATTCAGACGAACGCGAAGAGCGCTCTCGCGATGAGGGTGAACGACGATCTCAGCCACCGAGGACCACCCGGCGGTCGAGGTAGGCGTACACGACGTCGACGATGAGGTTCACGATGAGGAACAAGATGCTTGTGAACAAGACATACGCCATGATCGTCGCCTGATCACCGCGTAACACCGAATCTGCCATCCATCGTCCTAGCCCGGGCCATCGGAAAATGATCTCGGCGACCACCGTGCCTTGGAGCAGAAACCCGAAGGACAGCCCGATGACCGTGACGGTGGGCATGAGTGCGTTGCGACGGGCATGGCGGCGCAGCACCAGTCGTTCCGGAAGGCCCTTCGCGCGAGCGGCGTCGACGTAGTCCTCCTGGAGTTCCTCGACGAGCGAGGATCGCATCATCCTTGCAATGATTGCCGTGGCGCCGTAGCCAAGCGTCAGTGCGGGGAGGATGAGGTGCCAGATGGCATCGCTAAAGGCGTTGAAGTCAAGGGCCAGGAGCGAATCCACCGTGTAGAGACCCGTCGGGTGGTCGATGGACGCGAAGATATCCGGATCGCTTCGTCCGATCGGAAACCAGCCTAATTTGACCCAGAAAACGATCAGCATGACAATCGCGAACCAAAACAACGGCATCGCTGCACCGCTGATCGACACAACTCTCGCGATGTGGTCGGGCATTCGGTTTCTGCGGGCCCCGGCAAATGTGCCGAGCGCGATTCCGAGTGAAACGGCCACAATCGCGGATGCGACAGCTAGTTCCATCGTGGCTGCAAGCTTTGACGGGAACACTTCGGTGACCGGTGCAGAAGCGACACCGGACCAGCCGAGGTCGCCCTGCAGGACCCCTCCGACCCAGTAGAAGTACTGCACTGGCAATGGTTCGTCGAGATGAAAACGTTCCTCCAACTCAGCGACCTCTGCCGCATTCATCTCGTGGGACAGGTAGATGCCGATCGGAGAGCCGCCCACCCGCGTCAGCGTGAACACGACTATCGATACGCCAACAACAAGAAACGGAAGGACGAGTAATCGACGTATTAGATAGTCGCGGATCTGCATCGTGGGGGGTGGTCCTGTCGGTTCGGTGTCTTCGTTACGTGGACATGAACTGGCACGTTTACTTTGACATGAACTGGAACTTCAGGCTGGGTCGAGGCCATAGCGGGTTCGATGTCCATCCTTGAAGGTCGGTGCGGTAGGCGGCAACGACACCCTCTTGCCCTGCGATCAACCACATCGGTTCGTCGAAGAGCACATTTTGCAGCTCACTGTAGAGCGCGGCCCGAGCAGTCGGGTCGAGCTCCACCTCAGCGTCGTCGATGAGGCCAGCGACAAGGTCGGGGTCGGCGTATCCGTTGGCGAAGCCATGAATCTCGCCCCACTCACCCGTTGGGTGAGCGTAGGACGAAACATAGGCATGTGGATCGGCGAACGGATCGGCGTTCTTCACCCACATGGCGTACTCGATCGGATCTTGCGCATGGGCATCGTCGAACTGGGCCTCGGCCACGGCGAGCACCCGAATCTCGATGTTGCACGGCATCGCCTCGAGCGAGTCCTTGAGTACGAGCGCAGCGGTCTCGAACAGGTTGGCTTCCTCGGTGATCACCGAAGCGACGAATCCGTCCGGGCAGTACCCCGCTTCGGTAAACAGTTCCTCGGCCTTCGCCAGGTCAGGCTTGTCGTATCGAGGCGCCTCTGGGTCGTAACCGAAGATCCCTTGAGGGATGTAGTGGGGGTTGAAGTCTCCGAAGCCACCGAGGGCTCCGTCGATGAATGCCTGGTAGTTGAACGCGTAGTTGAACGCTTGGCGAACTCGAGCATCGTGGAAGAAGTCCGTCGGGATTGTGTCCTCGTCGGGGAGGGAACCTTCGGGAATGTTGAGGTTGAAGCCGACGTGGATCGGTTCGACGGTCAGGCCTTCAACGGCGATGGTGACGCCATCAGCGCCTTCGAGATCTCCAATGAAGGAGGGGTCGGCTTCGATCGTGTCATACTCACCGGCTTCGAGTCCGAGCACGCGGACATCAGGGGTCGCACCGATCTCGACTCGCACATCGTTGTTGGCCGGAACGCCCCAGTAGTTCTCGTTGACGGCGAGCTGGATGTTCTCGCCACGGTTCCACGCAACCAGCGTGTAGGGACCGGTGCCAACCATGTTCGTCTGCATGAACTCATTCGGTTCGCCAGCAACGACTCCGCCGTTGGCCTCGACTGCGTCTTGGCTCACGATGGACCCCACCATCGCCACAACGGTTGTGTTCAAGAACGCAGCGCTTGCTTTTTGCAGCGTGACTTCGAATGTCGTGGCGTCGATGACCGCCGTTTCGGCGACGATGTCGTTGAGCATGTCGGCGGCACCTTCTGGCAGGCTCATCTCCATCACGCGGTCCCACGAATACTTCACGTCGTCGGCCGTCAGGTCGGTACCGTCGTGGAACGTGACCCCTTCGCGAATCGGGAATGTATAGGTCAACCCGTCAGCAGAGATCAGGCCGTTGTCCGTTGACGGAACCTCGGTGGCGATGCCCGGAATCAGGTCAGGTCCGTCGGGAGAAATCTCCAACAGTCGCTCGTATACCTGCAAGATGATGGTCTCGCCGCCCTCGCCCGGTTCGACTTGCGCGGGGTCGAGGGTTGTTGCTTCGTCATCGGCGGCATGCACCAGGGTTTCACCGCCGCCGGTGTCGGCGGTGTCGTCGGAGTCGGCGGTGTCGTCGGAGTCGGCGGTGTCGTCGGAGTCGGCGGTGTCGTCGGAGTCGCCTGAGTCGCCTGAGTCGTCGGAGTCGCCTGAGTCGGCGGTGTCGCCCGAGTCGGATCCATTCGATCCTGCATCGTCGGTGGAGTCATCCGATCCGCACGCTGCAGCGAGCATCCCCATCACCAACAGAAGGCC
>CAJQNJ010000233.1 GCA_905479685.1 uncultured Acidimicrobiales bacterium | reverse complement strand
CTTTGCTGGTGCTGGTGAAGGACTGACCGCGTTGAAGCAGGGTCGTGTCGATGCATTGAGCCAGGACACGTTGGTGGCCGGGTTCGCGTCGGTGAACGATCCTGAGTTGGCGGTTGCGGGTCCGACGGTTGCTGCGCATCCGTTGTCGCTGGCGTTCCAGTTGGGTATGGAGGGCAAGCGTGACGCAGTCGATGCTGCGTTGAACGCGATCATCGAGGATGGCACGTTGGCCGAGATCCAAAAGACTTGGTTCAACACCTGTATCCCAGTCCCCGATGACAACAACCAGGAAGGTCCGTACACGACCCTTCCGGCCGGCGACTGTGGCGATAGCGCCGACGAGGAGGAAACCGCTGCTCCGGCCGAGGTTCCGGGTCTGGTTGAGGATGGCAAGTTGATCGTGGTGACGACGGGGAACTTCCCGCCGTTCACGTCGATCGATCCTGATACGGGCGAGAACGTCGGGTACACGATCGACATTGTTCGTGAGGTGGCGGATCGTCTCGGGTTGGAGCTCGAACTTCCGACCGTGGACTTCGTGGCTGAGCTCGAGGGCTTGTCGCAGGGTCTCTATGACATTGCTGATTCGGGTATTTGGCCGACGCCTGAGCGTCAGGAGAGCTTCTTGTTCTCCCGGCCGATGACGTCGACGGGCATCGTGGCGCAGGTTCGTGCCGAGGATGCCGGGACTGCCGGGTTGGGCGATCTGACCGGGTTGAACGCTGGTGGTATTCAGGGCAGTTCGCAGGAGGCGTACCTTCTCGAGAACGAAGCTGAACTCGGTTATGCCAGTTACTCGGGCTTTGCTGGTGCTGGTGAAGGACTGACCGCGTTGAAGCAGGGTCGTGTCGATGCATTGAGCCAGGACACGTTGGTGGCTGGGTTCGCGTCGGTGAACGATCCTGAGTTGGCGGTTGCTGGTCCGACGGTTGCTGCGCATCCGTTGTCGCTGGCGTTCCAGTTGGGCATGGAGGGCAAGCGTGACGCAGTTGATGCTGCGTTGAACGAGATCATTGCCGATGGCACGTTGGCCGAGATCCAAAAGACTTGGTTCAACGCCTGTATCCCAGTCCCCGACGACAACAACCAGGAAGGTCCGTACACGACCAACCCGGCCGGCGACTGCTGAGCTGACGGTTTGCTCTGCGGTGTCAGTGGATGCGCAATGCGTTCCACTGACACCGCAGTGACCTGTCGAGGAATCCCTTGGAGATAACCCGGTGAGCGACTTCGATTTCGACATCATCTGGACGACGTGGCCCATTCTGCGCGATGCGACCTGGATCTCGATCAAGCTGTTCGTACTGTCGCTGATACTCGCGACTGCGATCGGCCTGGCGGTGGCCTTGATGCGCATGTCCAAGATCACTCCGCTGCGCTGGTTCGCGGCCATATACGTGTGGATCTTTCGTGGCCTTCCCGCCCTGGTGATTCTGTTCATCGCCTTCTTCTGGCTCGGCAACAACTTGGGCCTCACACCATTCCAATCGGCGATCCTCGGGTTGGGCGTTTCATCGGGTGCCTACAAAGCCGAGATCATCCGCGCAGGACTGCTCGCTGTCGACCGGGGGCAATACGAAGCGTCCGAGGCGCTCGGGTTCACGAAGGTCCACTACATGCGCCGGATCATCATCCCCCAGGGCATACGGGTGATGGTGCCGAACTACGTGAGCAACTCGACGCTGTTGTTCAAGTCGACCTCGCTCGCGACGGTGATCGGGCTCAACGAGCTCACCGGACGCGCTCGGCAGCTGGCGAATTCGACATTTCAGCCAATCGAGATCCTTGCCGCAGCGGGCGTCATCTACCTGGTATTCACATCATTGATGACGCTCTCGCAGGGCTTCATCGAGCGACGCTTCGCGCTGAAGACGTAGGTCGCGGTCATGGACGTTGGATTCATCATCGACATCATGCCCGAGATACTCGAAGGCTTCTCGACCACGGTGAGGCTGTTCCTGTGGTCGATGTTGTTCTCGACACCGCTCGGCCTTGCCTTGGCGTTGATGCGTTTGTCGCCGTTGGGGCCATTTCGTTGGGTAGCCGGGTTCTACGGCTGGCTTGTGCGTGGCATCCCACTGATTCTCATCATGTTCTACGTGTTCTTCGCGCTCCCCGAGTTCGGGGAAGCGTTTCTCCTATCGCCGTTCTGGTCTGCGGTCGCGGCGCTCTCGGTTTGGACGGCGAGCTATCAGGCCGAGGCAATTCGATCCGGGGTACTCGCCGTCGATCAGGGGCAATTCGAGGCCGCTGAGGCGCTCGGCATGACCAAGCTTCATTACATGCGCCGAATCGTGCTTCCCCAGAGTGTTCGAATCATCGTGCCGCCATTCACCGGCAACGCGATCAACACGCTCAAGCAGACATCGCTCGCGACAGTGATCACCGTGCCCGAGATGTCGTTGCTCACGACCCGAATCATCAGCCGCGAGTTCAACGCTCTCGAACCGCTGCTGGCCCTCGCAATCATCTACCTCGCACTCACAACCGTGCTCGTCTTCGCCCAACAGGGGCTCGAGCGCGCATTCCGATTGAAGGCATGACATGGCTCCCCTCGACAACGTAGCCCCCCTCGTCAAAGTAGAGGGCCTCACGAAGTCCTTCGGTGACAACCAGATCCTCAACGGCATCGACCTCGAGGTCGCCGCCGGCGAGGTGGTATCGATCATCGGGCCTTCGGGCTCGGGCAAGACCACGATCCTGCGCTGTCTGAACCTGCTCGAGCGGCCCGATGGTGGCCGGATCGAGATCGATGGACAGATGCTCTGTGAGGACGGTGCGAACGGTCGGATCAACTTTGCGGGCAAGAGCGAAATCCGCAAGATTCGCGAAGAGGTGGGGATGGTGTTCCAGCGTTTCAACCTCTTCCCGCACATGACCGCACTCGAGAACGTGGTCGAGGCACCGATGGCGGTCAAGGGCGCCGACAAAGCCGTCGCGAAAGCTCGGGCTCTCGAGTTGCTCGACTCCGTCGGCCTCTCACACCGCGCTGATCACTATCCGTTACAGATGTCGGGTGGTCAGCAACAACGCGTCGCGATCGCCCGCGCGCTCGCGATGGATCCGGCCGTCATGTTGTTCGACGAGGTGACCTCGGCGGTCGACCCCGAACTCGCTGGTGAGATCCTGCTCGTCATGAAGCAACTCGCCGAGCAGGGTATGACGATGATCGTCGTCACCCATGAGATGGGTTTTGCTGCCGACGTCTCCGATCGTGTCCTGTTCATCGATCACGGACTTGTCATCGAGCAAGGCAAGGCCAGTCAGGTGCTCGGATCGCCCCAACAGGACCGAACCAAGGCCTTTCTGAAAGCGGTCCTCGAGCGCACACCCATGGCAGAGGAGAACGCCGATTCGCCGCCGGTCGAGACCGAGGAGTCATGGGGAACCGGAGCCGGGGTCGACGAGTCGGAGCAGATCGCCAGCCTCGAATCCGAGGTGGCTCGGCTTCGCCAAGAACTCGATGCCGCAACGACCACAGACGAGCCGACTACAGACGAACCGACCGAGAGCGGCGAATAACATGGGAATGACCCTGGCGCAAAAGATCATCGCCCGCGCCGCCGGCCGCGAATCGGTCGAACCCGACGAGGTGCTCTGGGTCGACGTCGACCTGGCCATGATGCACGATTCGAGTGGCCCCCGGCGGATCTGGCCGGCGCTCGAGAAGCTGGGCGTCGACCTGTGGGATCGAGATCGAATCGTGCTCGTGTGCGATCACTACGTGCCCGCCAACACTGTTGCGGCAGCAGAGATCCTCCAGACCACGAGGAACTTCGCCGAGGCATTCGGGATCGAACGGTTCCACGAGGCGCAGGGCATTGCGCACACCCTGATGGTGGAGAAGGGTTACGCCCAGCCCGGCATGTTGTACGTGGCGTCTGACTCCCACACCTGCACCGCTGGCGTGATGGGGTGCCTCGCTCTCGGCGTCGGGTCGACCGACATCCTCGGTGTCGTGACGACTGGCCGAACGTGGCTGCGTGTCCCGCACACCATTCGCGTGCAGGTCGACGGAGTTCTCCGACCGGGCGTGACCGCCAAGGATCTCATCCTCACCATCATCGGTGACAAGGGCATGGACGGTGGGCTGTACCAAGTGCTCGAGTTCGTCGGAACGGCGATCGACGCGATGAGCGTGCAAGAGCGCAGTGTGCTCACGAACATGTGCGCCGAGATCGGTGCAAAAACGGGTGTTGTCCCGGCTGATCAGGTGACGGTCGACCACCTCGCCGCTCTCGGTATCGATGCCGAGGAAGGGCCGATGAGCGATCCCGACGCCGAGTACTCCCAAACATGGCTCTACGACGCCGACATGATCGAGCCGGTGGTGGCGCGGCCCAATCGACATGATGATGTCGTTGCGATCTCCTCGCTCGGAGAACCGGTGGTGAGTCGGGCCTACATCGGATCGTGTACGGGTGCGAAGTACGAAGACCTCGCCATGGCGGCTGAAGTTCTGCGCGGGCGGCAGGTTGCCGATGGGGTCGTCCTCCACGTCGCGCCGGCATCACGAGCGGCGCTGCAGCAGGCGATGGCCGACGGCACCGCCCAGGCGTTGATGGAAGCCGGCGCGCATCTGTTGTCGACGGGCTGCGGCGCATGTCCGGGAATCGGCGCCGGAATTCTTGCGGCTGGAGAAGTCTCGATCTCGACCACGAATCGGAACTTCAAAGGTCGGATGGGTAGCCCCGATTCGAGTCTGTATCTCGGATCGCCCTACAGCGTGGCCGCTGCCGCCGTCGCAGGACGAATCATCGATGCACGCGACCTGATCGGAACTGCAACATGAGCGACCTCGAGGTTACGAGCAGCCCGTTGATCGAAGGCAAGGTTTGGGTGTTCGGTGACAACATCGACACCGATGTGATCGTTCCCGGAAAGTACCTGGTCCACGATCTACCCGAGATAGCGAAACATGTCATGGACGGCATTCGTCCTGGTTTTGCCACCGAGGTCTCTGCTGGCGACGTGGTAGTCGGAGGTAGCAACTTCGGTACGGGATCGAGCCGCGAGATGGCGCCACGAGGGTTGCAGGCTGCTGGCATCCGAGCCGTGGTCGCTACGTCGTTCGCGAGGATCTTCTTTCGCAACTGCATCAACGTGGGGCTTGCCCCGGTCGAGTGCGCGGAAGCCAACGCGATAGAGGAAGGCCAGCGCATCTCCATCGATCTCGCCGCAGGCACCGTGACGATTCTCGACACCGGTCGAGTCCTCGATGCTGTGGCATTGCCCGAAGAGATCGGTGAGATCCTCGGGGCCGGCGGAATGGAGAACTATTTGGCGGCCAAGTTCGCAGGAGAAAAATCATGACCACACCAGCGGCTCGACTGCGCCGAATGCTCGACGAGCAAGCCCCCGTGGTCGCCCCGGGAGCGTTTAATGCGCTCTTCGCCAAACTGATCGAGGGTGCGGGGTTCCCGGCCGTGTACCTGAGCGGTGCCGGCGTCGCGAATTCGCTGCTTGGCGAACCCGACCTCGGCATTTTCACGCAGACCGAGATAGCGAACCTCGCCGACTACGTCTGTCAGGCAGTCGACGTGCCAGTCATCTGCGACGGTGACACCGGCTATGGCGGTGTGCACAACGTCGCCCGCACGATCCGGTTGTACGAACGGGCCGGAGTGGCCGCGATCCAGCTGGAAGATCAGGCTTTTCCGAAGAAATGTGGACACTTCGAGGGAAAGGTGGTGGTTCCCGCCGACGAAATGGTGCAACGAATCGAAGCAGCGCGCGATGCTCGCAGCGGTGACGATGGCATTCTGATCATCGCCCGTACCGACGCTCGTGCACCCCTCGGGTTGGATGAGGCGATCGACCGAGCACACCGATACGCCGAGGCCGGAGCCGACGTGTTGTTCGTGGAAGCGCCTCAGACCGAGGAGGAATTGCAGCGCGTCGGGAAAGAGCTTGCCGGTCACCGGTTGATGGCCAACATGGTCGAGTTCGGCAAGACTCCGCTCCTGCCCGCCGAACGTCTCGCCGAGCTCGGTTTCTGTTTCATCATCTATCCCGGAGCGTTGACCCGGGCCTTGGTTCCCGTCGCCCAACAATTGCTCGCTGATCTCCAGGCAGACGGATCAACGATGAGCTGGTTGGACCGAATGGCGACCTTCCAAGAAGTGAACGAGGTGGTCGGACTCAGTGCCGCCACCGAATGGGAAGCCGAGATCGCTCGGCGAGCATCGATACGAGGAGCTTCATGATCGACAAGCCCGGAATCAAGGCACTGCTCGGCTACGACATCGTCGAAGGCGTCAGCGTGGAGGACTACGAGCGTTGGCTCGCCGATGTGCATTTCCCTGACCTGCTGGCCAATCCATATCTCGACCGAATCGTCACCAACGACACCATCGGGCCGGTCACGACCAGCAGCGCGGGCTCGGCGATCATGGACGAACCCACCACCTTCTACCGCGTTGTCGAGATGCACTTCGCCGATCGCGAGGCCTACGACCAGTACATCGCCTGGTTCGAGGAACATCCGATCGATCCCTCGCGTGGCCCCGCCGGCCGAACCAAGTTTCACTTCTACCTTCTCGCCGACAGCGCGGTCACCGATCGAGATCATTCCTACCAACCACCCCTCTAGCCGGAGACACCATGGAAACGTCCGACCTCACCCCTCGTGAGTATTACGAACAGATCAAAGCCAAGCCGAACAGAGCCCGGTTCGGGTTCGGTCGTAAGGCGGTACTGGTCAACATCGACATCCAGAACGCATACACCAAGGTGGATGAATTTCCGACGGCCTACGAGACGCATCCGAATCAGCTCGGATTCGTCAACGATCTGGTGGCCGCAACCCGCCAGCGCGACTGGCCTGTCGTTTGGACGTACGTCGCCTACATGGAATCGGGCGAGGACTGCGGAATCTGGGGCACCCGAACCGACACCGAGAACTCGTTGCAGAACATCAAACGCGGGTCGCGACGATCTGAACTGGACGACAGGCTCGACGTCGACCGCGTCGCCGACGTGATCTACGAGAAGAAGATGCCCTCTCCGTTCTTCGAGACCCAACTGCAGAGCCTGCTCGTGTGGCATCAGGTCGACACCGTGATCCTGACGGGCGGCTCGACATCGGGATGTATCCGAGCGGCGGCAATCGACAGTCTCTCCCGCGGCTACCGGACGATCGTTCCCGAGGAGTGCGTCGCCGACAAGCACGAGATCCCGCACTTCTCCAATCTGTGCGACCTGGCGCTGAAATACGCCGACGTCCTGCCGGTGGCCGAGGTGCTCGAGTACTTGCAGAACGGAGGCGGTGATGCCTGACGTGGCTGCGAACTCAGAACCCTTCTCCGATCCGTCGGACCCGGGACTGTACGACTACTGGCCATACGAAGGCCGACCGAAGCTCACCTGGCCGAACGGAGCCAAGGTCGCGTTCTGGGTGGCCCCGAACATCGAGTTCTATGAACTCCAGCCCGAACCCAATCCGACGCGAAAGGCCTGGCCCCGCCCTGAGCCCGACGTCTTGAGCTACTCGCTCCGCGACTACGGGAACCGAGTCGGGACGAAGCGGATGATGGATGTGATGGATCGCTACAAGGTCCGCGGCAGCGTTTCGCTGAACGTTGCGGTCTGTGACCACCATCCCGAACTGATCGAGGCGTGTGTCGAACGCGATTGGGAAATCTTCTCTCATGGCATCTACAACACCCACTACTCGTATGGCATGGACGAAGCTCAAGAGCGTGCGATCATCGAAGACTCGCTCGAGGCGGTCGAACGCCACACCGGGCAACGAATTGCCGGCTGGCTCGCACCGGCCCTCACCCACACCGAGCGGACCATGGATCTGCTCGCTGAGTACGGGATCCTCTACACCTGTGACCTCTTCTGCGACGATCAGCCACAACCCGTGAATGTGCGCAACGGGCGGCTGATCTCGGTGCCCTACTCGCTCGAGATGAACGACATCATCGTCTACAACGTCAACCAGCAACCGCCGCGTCGCTATGCGGAAATGTTGAAGGCCAACTTCGACCAGCTCTACGAAGAGGGGGCGGAGAGCGGCACGGTCATGTGTATTCCCCTTCACCCCTATGCCGTAGGTCGACCTCATCGGATCGATGCGTTCGAAGAGGCCCTCGAATACATCACCGGCCACGACGACGTATGGGTGACCACCGGACGCGAGATCGCCGAGTACTACTACGACCATCACTACGACGCGGCCGCCGCCTCCATCGCTGCCGCAAACAGGAGGTAGCGCAATGGCACTGCCCGATTCCTACATGCGTTTCTCCCATCGCGAATACGGCATGGATCAACACCGATACGAGTGGTCGATGCTCCACGAACGTCCCAAGGTGCAGTGGCCCGATGGTGCCCGCGTTGCCCTTTGGGTCAATGTCGCTCTCGAGTTCTTTCCGCTCGACCAGCCGGCGTCTCCGTTCAAAGCACCAGGGGGTATGGTCACCCCATATCCCGATCTTCGGCACTACACGCTTCGCGATTACGGCAACCGAATTGGCGTGTTCCGCGTGTTCCGTTTGCTCGAGGAATTGGGGATCGAGCCATCGGTGAGCTTCAACTCGAAGGTGGCACAGCGTTACCCGCAACTCATGGACGAGGTCACGCGGCGCAACTGGGAGGTCATGGCGAACGGCGTCGATATGGGCAAGCTCCACTACGGCGGACTCGACATCGCCGACGAGGCGGCACAAATCGATGAGTCGCTCGGTGTGCTCCGTGAGATGTCGGGCCAGCGGGTCACTGGCTGGTTGTCTCCGGCTCGGTCCGAGTCGATGCACACGCTCGACCTGCTGGCCGAGCGCGGGGTCGAGTACGTGGGTGATTGGTACAACGACGACATGCCGTATCCACTCACGACGACGAGCGGGACGATCCACGCGATGCCCATGAGTCACGAGCTCGACGACCAGACGATCCAGCTGCAGTATCAGCAATCAGAGACTTCGTTCGCCGAACAGGTCGAAGACGCCATGACTGCTGTGCATCGTGAGAGTTCAACCGCGGACGGGAGGATCCTGTCGCTGGTCATCCATCCGTGGATGTCCGGTCAGCCACATCGGATCCAAGCGTTGCGGAGGGCATTGTCCTCGCTGATCGCCCACGAGGGAGTATGGACGGCCCCTGGCTCTCGCATCCTCGAAGCGTTCAAGAGCGGGTGATCCCCATGATTTCTCCTGCGCCCCTGGTACCGGAAACGGCAGCATCGTGGATGGGCAAAGACATGGCGGCCGCCCCCGAGCGGTGGACACGCCACTGGACGCCGGGCCAACTCGAGGACTTGTTCGACTTGGCGCGAAGCGTCGGCGACACTGATCTGACCGCTCTTGATGTGAGTTCCAGAGCCCCTGCGTCGCTCAGAGAGCTCGCTGATGACATACGCGAGGACTTGATCCACCGCCACGGCTTCACACTTCTGAAGGGCCTTCCGATCGGCGAAGACGATCGTCAGACGTTGGCTGTGGCGTACTTGATTCTCGGGCGACTCATCGGCGACCCGCGGTCGCAGAACTCGGCCGGACATCTGCTGGGACACGTCAAGGATGTGGGAGGAGATCTCGCCGACCCGGGCACTCGGATCTACCAGACGAACAACCGTCAGAGCTTCCATACCGACTCGACCGACGCCGTTGGCCTTCTGTGTCTTCGTACTGCGGTCTCGGGCGGACGCTCACAGCTTGCAAGCGCGGAAACGGTGTATCGGATCGTGCGAGAGCGCCGTCCTGATCTTGCGGCCTGGCTGTTCGAACCGATTGCCACGGACCGGCGTGGTGAGATTCCAAGCGGCGCCGACCCGTGGTTCGAGATCCCTGTCTTGTCCTGGTTCGATGGTCGCCTGACCGTCATCTACCAGCGGACCTACGTCGATTCTGCGGCGAATCTTCCCGGCGCACCGCGTCCTACTGCCGAGCATGTCGAAGCCCTCGATCTCTGGGACGCCGTCGTCGATGAACCGGAGGTGCACCTGAGCATGGACCTCGAGCCTGGTGACATCCAGTTCGTCTACAACCACTCGTTGTTGCACGACCGCACCTCCTTTGTCGACGACGCCGATCCGGCACTTCGCCGCCACCTGCTTCGTCTGTGGCTCTCGTTGCCCGGCGATCGGCACCTCCCGCCGGTGTTCGCTCAACGCTACGGGTCGATCGAGATCGGAGATCGAGGCGGGATCATCGTCAGCGATACAAAGCTCACCGTGCCACTCGACGTCGATTCCTAGGTCGCTGACGATCCCGAAGGGGTCCTTGTCGAACCCAATCAGGACGCCGATGATGGTCGAATGACGACCTTCATTGCGTCGCCAGCAGCCAGAGCGGTCTGCATCGCCGTCTCGGCCTCTTCGATATCGAAATGGTGCGTGACAGCCCGATGGAATGGAATTCGCTCATGATGGTCGGCCAACATTTGCAGCGTGTCCGAGTAGCACCGGGCGTCCTCGCCGGCCACCCCGACCAGGCTGAGGTTGCGGCCAAGAAGGTCGGCCGGGTTGAGGTCGACCGGCCCGAGGTCGACAAAGGCGCCGACCTCGAGCAGCGTGCCGCCGTCGCGTAGCAGGCTCATGGCGGTGCCAAAGCTCGAAGGATGGCCGGTGGCATCGACCACTACGTCGACTCCGCCAGGTACTTGTCGGAGCACCTCGTCTGTCACGTGCCCCGGATCATCTGAGGCTTCGATGCAATCGGTCGCGCCGAGGTCCGATGCAATGTCAAGCCGAGCGTGGTGCTGATCGATGCCGATGACCCGACCAGCTCCCATCAATGCCGCCTTGGCTACATGGACCACACCAACCGGGCCGACCCCCACCACGGCGACGGTATCGTCCGGGCGGAAGCCGGCCGGACGGGGCATCTTGGCTGCAAGCTCGAGGCTGTGGGTGACCGCGAACAGTTCGGTTAGAACGGCAACGTCATCGGGAAGGACCTCGGGCACCTTGAAGACGGGTGTGTTCGGCAGCAGATAGAGGTATTCGGCGAAGCCTCCAAGCAGCGCCACCGTCCCCGATGGCTTCGATCGTGCCGACGTTTTCATGACCTTGAATGATGGGAAATGGCGTTGAGTATGCGTGGTCGGTTCCGGCGTATTGTTCGGTTTCGCCACGGTAGGTGTGCTTGTCGGTGCCGCAGATCCCCGAGGCCCGCATCCGGAGCAACACTGCGCCGGGTTCCAGACGATCGGGCATCGGGTACTCGATCACCTGGAGATCGAAGGGTGCGACGAGCGTGGCGGCGGTAACGGTGTCCGCACCAGCCTTGAGTTCTGTCCCGGCATTGGTCACGCGTCGAGCATGACATACCGTGCTCGCCGGCGCGGCCGAAGCCAGACACCTACGGTGGCTCGCGTGAGTCAACCGAGTTCGTGGGGCTCGTCTCGACAGTCATGGCCGGGGTTGCCCGTCGGCGTTGTCCTCGTAGTCGATCTGCCAGATCATTCGGCTGGATTGCACGGTCATCACCAGGAACGAGACGACGTTGACGCCGAGGATGAGTGGGACGCCCCAGCTGAAGATGTCCGTTCCGACGAAGACGACAAAGGTGTTCAGTGCGATGTAGCCGATCCGGATTTCGGTGGGACCGATCCCGTAGTAGGCGATCTGGAACTGGTTGGTTGCCGCGAATGACAGGAACGAGACCGCCATGGTTGCTGTCGTGACCAGCAACAAGAGCATGAAGAGAAACTTCAGCCAACTGGCATCGACAAGGAACGAATAGCCGATCACGACTGATCCAGCGAAGAAGAGATCGAGTAGGTGATCCATGAAGAAGCCCCACTTCACCAGGCCCTGCTTGCGGTACTTCCCGAGCGATCCATCGAGCGAGTCAGTGAGCCACTGCCCTGCGACCATGACCGACATGACATGCAACCATCCCAGGGAGTAGGTGTCGGCGAGCCAGCCAGCCAGGATGATGCCGGCAGACCACCCGATCGTGATGTAGGTGAGGTGCTGGCTCATGATCGGTGCAGGGATCTTGGGAACCGCCCAGTTGATGAAGCGTCGTTCGTAGGGTCCGAGGATTGAGGTGCCCTTCTTCTTGTCGCCCGAGAAGGTTTCGCTCATGGTGTTGGCCCTGTTGTAGTAGTTCGTCCCGCCGAAAGCCCGGTGACGGTCGCACCTTCGGCGATGGGTTCAGGATCGTGTTCGGGGTCGGTGGGGTGGATGACCCGATGGAGCGAGATCGATTCTGGTGAGGCCATGATCTGGTAGACACAGAGCCCGCTGCGCGGCGAACCCTCGGGGTCATGGCGTGCTGCGGACGCATCGGTCGGGATCGTCGGGGATATCGCAACCATCTGTGCGATGGTCCGATGGAGGGGAGAGCGCAGTGGCTGGGCTGCGTGGGTCGTCTCCCGGAACGCTGGGTCGAGGCGATGTCGGTGCCCGGCGAGCACGAGGTCGATGCCGGCGGCGGCCAAGCGGTCGGCCACGTAGCTGGAGTCCTCGAGGTGCCCGATACCGAGGCGATCGCGGAGGGTGAGCGGTCGGTAGAAGTGCGGTGGATGGTGCATCACCGCGATGTTCAGGTCGTTGGGGTCGAGGTGGTAGCCGTCCACGATGTCCAGGGCCTCGGTGTGGGTTGGGCTTGGCGGGTGAGGCGAGATCCGACCATACGCGAGCAGCGCCCCTCGCAGGGCGTGTGAATTGACCGTGTTGATCGGCACGAAGACAATGTCGAATCCGGCCGCCGTCGGGAATCGGAGTGGTGCGGACGGTGGGAGCTCGCCCACGAGGTCGACGACATCAGCGATCGTGTGTTTCTGGGAATC
>CAJQNJ010000232.1 GCA_905479685.1 uncultured Acidimicrobiales bacterium | reverse complement strand
CATATCAAGATCATCGCCACCACGACCGGCGAAATCCTCCGAGACTTCCACCTCGACCCAACCCGCAACTACCAACCCCAAAACACAAGAAACCCGAACCACTGAGGGTTCGGGTCTTGCAGATGTCTTGACACATCACAGTTGTGCGCGAGGGGGGACTTGAACCCCCACGCCCTTTCGGACACAGGCACCTGAAGCCTGCGCGTCTGCCAATTCCGCCACTCGCGCAAAGTGGGCGAAGATAGAGGCTAGCGGCCTTTTCGAGATCTGGGGCGCGCTCCCGAGTTGACGAGGTGACACGTGCGCGGCAGGTAGCGTTGCGGACAATGGGACTACGCGATCTCGAGCGAGCGATAGAGCGACGTGTCGACGGTGTCCTGGGCCGCGTCTTCAAATCCGATGTGAGTCGGCTCGAGATCTCCAAGAGGGTTGAACGGGAACTCGAGGCGGGAACGCGGCGAGGTCCTGCAGGAAGTCGGGTGATGCCAAACGAGATCGAGGTTCGAATTCACCCCGATGATGCAGACTCACTCAGCGGTGGCATGTCGGAGATTGAGCATGACTTGCTCGTCATGGCACGAACGCAGGCGAGAGAACAGGACTGTGGGTTCGATGGACCGCTGGTCGTCACCGTCACGGCGACTCGCGAAGCGCACCGTGGAACGATCGAGGTGTTCGCCACCGCAGAACACTCAATTGCAGGAGTACCGCCAGGAACTCTCATCTATCCCGATGGCTATCGGTACGACTTGGCCGAAACAGGTACCGAGGGCGTGGTTCTGGGGCGCGACTCGGGTTCGGGCATCGTCATCGACGACGAACGGGCATCGCGTCAGCACGCACACGTTCGGCCTAGTGCCCGTGGTTGGATCGTGGAGGATCTGGGATCGACGAATGGCACCCGAGTGAACGGGTTTCGCACGATGGCCCAATTGCTCATCGATGGTGATCTCATCACGATCGGTGCCACGACTTTCACCTTCGATGCATCATGATGAGGTCTTACGTCGATCAGCGTTGTGGTCTTGTGGGTAGAGATGTCTGATGCGGTCCTCACCCTCTTGAAGCTTGGGCTCCTGCTGGCTCTCTATGTTTTCTTCGCCTGGGTGCTCTGGTCGGCGGTGAACCAATTACGTCGCAGCCCGGCGGTTGCGGCGGCACCCACAGCCGCAGCATCACGATTCGGATCGACCACAACGGCTGTTCGTGGCCAGGTGACGATTCTTGAACCGCCGCAACTCGCGGGTGCCGTGATGACCATCGGCGACGAACTGACGATCGGACGTGCAGCGGCATGCACGCTGACCCTCGACGACACGTATGTCTCCCAGCAACATGCAAACATCGTGTGGCGTGACCGCCAATTCTTTGCTGAAGACATGGGCTCGACCAATGGGACATATGTGAATCGCGAGCGCCTCGTTTCACCGGTTGTCCTCCGACCCGGCGACCGCCTACAGATAGGCAGTACCGTGCTGGAGTTCTCATGACAGGTGAGATGAAACAGATGCGCCCGATGGAAGAAGCGTCACGATGAGCAGAACTGGACTTCGCTGGGGGCTGAGTTCTGACGTCGGTATGGTTCGACGTGCGAACCAGGATTCCGCCATGGCAAACGGTTCGCTGTTTGCCGTCGCCGACGGAATGGGTGGACATCGGGGCGGCGAGGTCGCCTCCGGAATTGCTGCTGGCCACTTTCGGATCATCGAACGAGTTTCCAACGTCGCAGAACTCGAAGCGGCGGTGGTTTCGGCAAACG
Organism: uncultured Acidimicrobiales bacterium; assembly: GCA_905479685.1. GTDB lineage: Bacteria > Actinomycetota > Acidimicrobiia > Acidimicrobiales > SHLQ01 > SHLQ01. Next base: position 19,317 of record CAJQNJ010000232.1, on the reverse strand, counting down.
AGATGATCCGGGCTCGTGCTGCCGTCGACGCTGATCTCACCGGCATGGGGACGACGATCGTGGCGCTTGGTGTGTTGTCCGAGGGGCAACCCGATTCGCAACTGCAGATCGGTGCGATCAACGTCGGCGACAGCCGGCTCTATGTGCACGAAGGCGGGATCCTGTCACAAGTGTCCGTCGATCACAGCCTCGTTGCCGAGCTCGCACGAGCCGGGCGGCTGACCGAGGAGGAAGCCTTGCGTCATCCTCAGCGAAACGTCGTGACCCGCGCGCTGGGAGCCGAGGCCAACGTCAAGGTCGACAGTTGGGTCCTGACAGCTCGGCTCGGCCAGCGGTACCTGATGTGCTCCGATGGTCTCGTCAATGAGGTGAGCGACAGCATCGTCGAACGTGTCCTGAGTGAGCACGAGGACCCGGAGGCCGCGGCGCAACAGTTGGTCGATTTGGCGAACCAGTCCGGCGGACGAGACAACATCACTGTCCTGATCGTCGACGTCGTCGATGCCGATGAATTCGACCCAGATGTTTCGCCGTGCGATCCCGCCGAAATCACGAGCTAGTCCTACTTGCCGCTGCGGCCGCAATCACCGCTGGGGCGTACGCGCTTGCCAGCCTCGGCAGGAACGCGTCGATGCCCGCGGACCTGCTCCCATTCTTCGGGGTGGTGCTCGGTCTCTTGCTCGTGGCCCACATGGTTCTGCGGAGGTTCGCACCGCTTGCCGACCCCACGATTCTGCCGGTCGTCGCACTTCTGAATGGGATTGGCTACGTATTCATTGCTCGACTTGCCAGCGACGTCGGTGACGCTGAGTCCCTGCCTGGCCAACAGGCAACGTGGACCGCAGTTGGCATTGCTGCATTCACGGCAACGCTGATCGTCATCCCTCGGATCAAGGTGCTCGACAACTATCGATATCTGGCAGCCATCACAGGGATCGTTCTTCTCGTGCTGCCCCTCGTCCCGTTCATCGGTCGGGAGGTGAACTCGGCGCGTATCTGGGTTCGCTTGGGGCCGATCAACTTCCAACCTGGGGAGTTCGCCAAGATTGCGTTGGCGGTCTTCGTCGCGAGTTACCTGGCCGAAAAACGAGAGATTCTCCAGCAGGCGAGATTCTCGCTGGGGCCCTTCACCCTGCCAGAACCCAAACACCTCGCCCCAGTCATGGTGGCGTGGGGGGTCTCATTGGTCGTCATGGTGGCAGAAAAGGACCTCGGTTCATCTCTACTTCTGTTCTTGTTGGTCGTGGTCATGCTCTGGGTCGCGACCGCTCGGGTCAGCTACCTCCTTGCTGGGGTCGCACTGTTCGCAATTGGTGGGTGGGGCGCCGCTATGCGCTTCGAGCATGTTCAGGATCGACTCGATATCTGGCTCGACCCGTGGGCCGACCCCGATGGTGTCGGGTTTCAGCCTGTTGAGGCCAGCTTCGCGCTCGCCAATGGCGGATTGACAGGTACGGGACCGGGCCGCGGAGAGCCGTATCGAATTCCTGAGGTGGAGACGGACTTCATCTTTGCTGCCATCGGGGAGGAGTTGGGCCTCGTGGGATCGGTTGGAATTCTGATCGCGTTCGTCCTAATCGTCTCGTCGGGGCTACGGATCGCGATCGGCACTCGGGATACGTTCGGCAAACTGCTCGCTGCTGCCTTGTCCACGCTGATCGGCATGCAAGCATTCATCATCATCGGTGGCGTCATCCGCATCGTGCCACTGACCGGGATCACGCTTCCGTTCGTCAGCTACGGTGGGTCATCGCTGGTTTCGAACTATGTGCTCATTGCGCTCCTCCTTCGCATTTCTCACGACGGTGCGGCGCGACCAGATCTTGGTGAACCACGGTCTGATCAACGTGTGACCGAGCGAGTCGGCTCATGAGCGCGGCAAAATGAATAAGCAGATCGTTCGTTTGGGTGTTGGTCTGATGGCCGCGTATCTTGTGCTGTTCGCACAACTCAACAATCTTCAATTCTTCAGTGCCGACGAGCTCAACGCGCATCCCTCGAACAGTCGGCCACTCGTGGCTGACTTCGGCGCTCCCCGAGGCGAGATCCGTGCCGCCGATGGCACGGTGCTCGCACGTTCGATCGAGCTCGACGATGGCGCCTTCGCCCGGCGCAGGGAGTACCCCCTTGGTCCGTTGTTCTCGGAAGCGACGGGCTTCTTCTCCTTTGACTCGGGGTCCGATGGTCTCGAACGCACGTGGGATGACGAACTCCGTGGCGAACGAAACGCTCTCGAGGACGGACTTCGAGAACTTCTCGGTGGCGCCTCGACAACAGCGGACATCACGACGACTCTTTCGGTTGACGTGCAGACCGCAGCCCGAGACGCTCTTGGTGAACGACCCGGGTCTGTGGTCGTCCTTGATCCGCAATCTGGAGCAGTGCTCTCCCTGTGGTCATGGCCGCCATATGACCCCAATCCATTGGCCTCGACCAATACCGCCGAGGCACGCCGGGCCCGCTCTGCGTTGCTTGCAGATCCGAGCAACCCCCTCCTGCCGCGCACCACACGAGAGCTGTTCTTCCCGGGTTCTACGTTCAAGGTGGTGACCGCAGCAGCCGCCCTCGATGCGGGCGTCGTCGACCTGGATTCCCCGATCTTTGCGACCACCGAGAGTTACACACCTCCCCTCACCAACAACCCGCTGTCAAACTTTGGCGGAGCCCAGTGCGGGGGTCCATTACGCGACCTCCTTCGCCGTTCGTGCAACGCGGGAATGGCACAACTCGCTGTTGAGCTTCTCGGTGCCGATCCCCTGGTCGAGACGGCACGAGACTTCGGGTTCGGCTCGGTCCCGCCCATCGAACTTCCTGACGTCGTGGCCTCGGTGATGCCCGACGATTTTGGAGCTGACCTCGGAAGATCGGTGGAGGTTGCTCCAGATCTGCTGGCGCAGCTCGATGAGATACCCGAAGTACCTCTGACCGACGACATTCCGTCGTTGGCTCAAGCTGCCGTTGGTCAGTTCGATGTGAAGGCGACGCCGCTGCAGATGGCGCTTGTTGCGGCAGCGATCGCCAACGATGGTGAAGTCCCGAGCCCACACGTGGTCCAATCCGTCGTCGACTCCGAGGGCTCGGTCATCCATGAGGCCGATCTCGATCCCTGGCGCCGGGCGATGTCACAAGAAACGTCGATCGAGCTTCGAGGCGTCATGCTCGAGGTCGTCGAATCGGGTACCGCACAGAGCATGGCGATCGACGGACTGATCATCGGTGCAAAAACAGGGACGGCGCAGATCGGCGCCGACATCGAATCGACCCACGCGTGGGTCATCGCCTTTGCTGGCGACCGCGTCGATCGCCCCGCCGTAGCCATTGCGGTCATCGTTGAGGCCGACCAAGCTGTCGGTGAACAAACGGGAGGCCGGGTCGCCGGACCGGTCGCCCGAGAGGTCCTCGAAGCCTGGTCGCGACAACGATGAACCGCCTGATCTGTGTTCTGTTGCCCATGTCTGTAGCATTTAGCGGTTATGTCTGACGCCCCCTATGAGGTCCTCGCTGGCCGGTACGAGCTACATCGACAGCTCGCGACCGGAGGATCAGCCGACGTCTTCCTCGCACGAGATCAGCTCCTCAACCGTCCGGTAGCAGTGAAGGTCCTCAATGCGACGTTGTCCGAGGACCAAGCCTTCGTCGAGCGGCTTCGCCGAGAAGCACAACTTGTCGCCAGCCTGAACCATCAGAACATTGTCGGAGTCTTCGATCAGGGCGAGCAGGACGGTGCGCCTTTCATCGTCATGGAGTACGTGAATGGGCGGAGCCTCGCGGAGATTCTTCGCAGTGAGGGCCATCTCCACCCAGATCGCGCCGCAACCATTGCGGTTGATGTTGCCGCCGCGCTCGACGCAGCACATCGGCAGGGCATGGTTCACATGGACGTGAAGCCGGGCAATGTACTCATCACCGCCGAAGGCCAGGTGAAGCTGGCTGATTTCGGGATCGCAAAGGCGCTCAACGAGGGCTCGGAGACGGACCTCACCGCCGAGGGCGGAACGGTCATGGGCACGGCGACGTATCTCTCACCAGAACAAGCTCAGGGTCACAAGGTCGGTCCCCGCAGCGATGTCTATTCGCTCGCGGTTCTGCTGTACGAGATGATGACCGGACGGCCACCGTTCATCGGCGACACCCCCGCTGACATCGCCCGCAAACATGTCGAAGAGGCTCCGCAAGCGCCTCGCCAGCTCGGGGTGGACATCGCCCAGTCGCTCGAGGCGATCACGTTGAAGGGGTTGGCGAAGAGTCCTGCCAATCGATACCCATCGGTTCGCGACTTCGCCGCAGATCTGAAGCGTTATCTCGCTGGGGCGCACAGCTTGAGCGGTGGGGCTGTGGCAGCTGCTGCGGGGGCTGGTGTCGTCGCGGCTGGTGTTGCTGGGGCCGCGGCTGCTGGGGCTGCGGCGAACCCTCCCATCGTTCGTCCGTTGACCGGTCGTTCAACTCCGCCAGAGCCGAGCGATGCCACCACGATCATTCCCGCGACGGTAGCCGCAACGCCGCTGGCTACTGCACCACGAGCATCGGCTCCCGCAACAGCGACAGTGGTCGCATCGAGCGCCGACCCGGTTGCCGTCGAGAGCCGCCCGGTCGTGGTTCGCACAGATGACACCTGGAAACGCAATGTGCTTTTCTTCATCGCACTGTGCGTGTTGCTTCTTCTGCTGGGCTTCCTCGCACGAGCATTCATCGACGTGCTCCGCGGCGACGATGCGCCAACGAACAGCGAGGACCTCGAAGACGTCGAAACGGTCACCCTTCCAAACTTCACGAACTTCGAACGCGACCAGGCGATCAATCTCATCGAGAATCAGGGCCTTGTCCCCGAGATCGAATTCGAACCAAACAATGACGTAGGTGAAGGACGGGTGTTCAAGCAGGATCCGCCCGCTGGTGCCATCGTGCCGCTTGGTTCCACCGTCCTGATCACCGTGAGCGAAGCTGAGGGAAAGGTCGAGGTTCCGACGCTCGTTGAGCTCACGCGGGAAGAGGCTGAGCGTCAGCTGCGTCGACTCGGGTTCACGCCTGACATTCGAGAGGTGGACAACGATGTGTTCAGCCCCGGCGAGGTGATCAGCCAAGATCCGCTGCCGGGCACGAGCGCCGACCGTGGTTCGGTGATCTTCCTCGAGGTTTCACTCGGCCCATCAGAACGGACCGTTCCTGACCTGGCCGGCCAATCACTCACCGACGCATTGAACAAGTTGTTCGAGCTCGATTTCCGAATCACCCAAATCGAGGAACCCGACCCACAGGTCGAAGAAGGCCTTGTTCTTCGTACTGAACCCCCCGCTGGTTCATTGTTGCGCGGTGGTGAGATCGTCACCTTGTACGTGTCGAGTGGTGTTGCACGTGTGCCGGTCCCCTCGGTCGTTGGACTACTCGCCGATTCAGCCAGGCAACAGCTCACCGCGAGCGGCTTCGAAGTTCAGATCGACTTCATCGAAGTCGAGGACCTGACGCAGGTCAACAAGGTGGTCGATCAGACACCGCCGGCCAACATCGAGTTGCCCGAAGGCGAGACGGTGCGGATCATTGTGGGCCTCGAGCCTCCGCCTGAGGAGACGACGACAACCACCGTCGCACCCACCACGACCACGGTTGCCCCGACAACCACCGTCGCACCCACCACGACCACGGTTGCCGACGGATAGTCGGGTGAGCTAGTCGCTCGCGCGAGCGAGGAAGTTCTGCAACAGGTCATGTCCTGCTGCGGTGAGGATCGACTCGGGGTGGAACTGCACGCCCTCGATGTCGTGTTCGACGTGTCGTAGACCCATGATGAGCCCGTCGTTCGACTCTGCTGTGATTTCGAGCACCTCGGGAATTGATTCTCGCTCAACGATGAGGGAGTGATACCGGGTTGCTTCGAGCGGGTTCGGTAATCCGGCGAATACACCGACATTGGTGTGCGAGATCATCGAGGTCTTTCCGTGCATCACCTCAGGGGCACGGCTGACCGTTCCACCGAAGACCGCCCCGATGCACTGCATCCCGAGACAAACACCGAACAATGGTCGTTTGCCTGCCGAATCGAGGATCAGCGCATTCGAGATCCCAGCGTCGTCGGGGGTGCCGGGCCCCGGGCTGATGAGAACTCCGTCGGGATTCATGGCATCCACACCAGCGAGGTCGATCTCGTCGTGTCGTCGAACGATCGGGTTCGCGCCGAGCTGTCCGAGGTACTGAACGAGGTTATACACGAACGAGTCGTAGTTGTCGATCACCAAGATGTCGGTCATGGACCCACAACGGTAGCCACGCGACCGGGCCGGGCCACGCCTCACCGACAATGGGGTGAGAGGTGGCATCTACTAGACTCGAACAATGTCGAGTCCGAAGAAGCGCCGGGTCCAGGGTGGTCGTGTCACCCCCAAAGGCACCCAACCTCACAATGCGAAGTCCGTCGAGACGGTGCGCCATATCAGTGATGAGCCAAGTGCTCCGTGGGTGACGTGGTTGTTGTTCGGTTTGCTCGCACTGGGCATGATCGTCATCTTCTTGAATTACACGAAACTTGTACCGGGTGGAGAGACCAACAACGCGTTCACGCTCCTTGGGCTCGGATTCATCCTTGGCGGCATCGTGACCGCAACACGTTTGCGTTGAGACGTCCGTTCCATGAACAACAGGTTGCGGGTGGTTCGAGCCCCGCACCGTTGAATTGCCGACGGTTTGGGCACCAGCGCGGTGAACTTACATGGATGTAGTTTCCCCCAGGGTTCTGCACAACCTGTGGATAACTTGACGGCCTTTCCAAGCGTTGAAAAGTAATCCACAGGATCCACAACATTGCCCACAGGGCGTTTTTCCCGTCGATAACGGCCAGGGAGAGCTACACAGAAGAGATCGGTACCCTGTTTTCGGCGTTTCTGGTGTGGCACAAGCAAATGATGTTGTCAGTGTTGTTCATGTTGTCTGTGCTGTTCCACAATGTGGACCACAGCCGTAAACAATTCACATGTTGCATGGGTGCTTGTGGATATCTCCCTACTCAATTGGGGCGATCAGGTCCATTTCTTGCATGCAATGCCGGGGCGGCTCGGGATCTTGATCTGTCGAGACCGTCATCCGAACCTCGGTCCCACATGACAGACAACGAAACTGGATCTTCACTTTTCGGAGTTCTCCCGTTGGTGGCGGTTCGGGAATGGGCGCGGCCATACCCCGCAACATCGCAAGACCGATCCGGATGATCAGGTATCCGAACAAGACCGCAATCACGAGATTGACGAAGGAGACGCCAAAGATCAGCCCCAAGAGCATGATGCCAGTCTAGGAACGCGAGTGTCAGAAGCAGTTAGAGACCCGAGTACCAGTCGTATCCGCGCTCGTTCCAGTAGTCCGGTCCTCGCTCGTCCGAGAATGAAATCTGTCCGATTCGTTTCAGTTGTTTGATTCCGTATTTGAGCGGTGTCACGAGCCGAAGTGGGGCACCGTGAAGTTGGGTGAGCGGCTCGCCGTTGAGCTCCCATGCGAGCAACGTCTGCGGGTGCATCATCGCATCTCGTTCGAGACTCACGTAGTAGTCGCCATCTGGTGTCTCGAGACCGACGAACGGTGCCTGTGCATCCTGGTCATACAGCGAGGCGAAATTGCTGAAGGCTGTTCCGCCCCACGTGACGACCTCACTCCAACCTTCGACACACTTGTGTTCGACGGTCATCTCGGTGAAGGGCAACGAGGTGATGTCACCGATTTCGTGAGTACCGATCGTTGCACGAGAGCGCCCGACGACGTCCATTGTCCACTCGTCCAGATCGATTTCTTCTCGTACACCATGCCGACCGTTGATCCGAAGCGGACGTGCGTCACCTGGGTCGAACGTTGGCGCGAGCCGATTCGAGTCGTACAGCGCCTGCCAGATCGAGCCGTTCCGTTCGTGTGCCGATCGCAAGATGCCTGGTATTCGGCCCACCGGTTCATCATTTTGGATGTACCGCCAACCTCCGAGGCCGGCTGCGACCCCGGCCATTCCTGTAAGAAACGACCGGCGAGAGCGAGATTTGAACTGCGCTTCGGTCAAGGTCTTGCGCTCAGACATCAGCTACCTCCTTCTCGAGCACAGGCTCGTCGGCCGGTTCGAGCTCATATCCCGTGACCATCGACCAGAAGTTTCCGAAGCCAGCACGAACGACTTGGATGATATGTACGACAAAGAAGGCGAGGAATGACATCGTGACGATGAAGTGGATCAGCCTCGCCGACTGGTATCCACCGAAGATCGAGGTGAGCCAACTGAGCTGCACCGGCTTGTATATCGCGAAGCCAGTCGCCACTGCGAGGAATCCAAGTACGGTCACCCCGCTGTAGGCAAGCTGCTGCATCACGTTGTACTGCCCTTGCTCTGGAGCTTCCTTACGGAGGCCGATGTCATGGAGCAGCAACGCTGGAATCTTCTTGATGTCGGCAAATCGCGGAATCAGGTGCTTCCATTCCTTGCTCGCCGCGAGGTAGAGGACATACAGGAGTCCGTTGATGAGAAAGAGCCAGCCAAAGCTGAAATGAAACGCCATGCCTCGCGCCAACTTGCGGTCGAGTTGGAGCACGTCGTAGAACCCCTCGGGGAACAGCGTCTCCTCACCGAATCGGATCGACGGTACACGGGAGACGTCGTACGACCAGTAGATGCGGAGACCACTCCAGATCATCACCGTCAGAATCGGAACGTTGAACCAGTGCATCCAGCGAATCGCTCGCGGATGTTTCTCCGTCGCCATCCGTTCTGGTAGGTCCGTCTGGTCGACCTCGGTGGCTGTGATCGCCTTGGTCATTTCGCCTCCTGGCACGTCCTCATCAAACCGCATACCCCGCACAGCAGAGTCGATGAGCCATGGAGTATCCGAAGATGTTCACATCCTGATGCCTGGTATTGGGGATCGCTCCGGTGGATTTGGCGGTACAATTGAGCGCTGTTCGGGGCCTTAGCTCAGTTGGTAGAGCGCTTGCTTTGCAAGCAAGATGTCGGGAGTTCGATTCTCCCAGGCTCCACGTCGTTCGTCGATCCTGAGGGATCTCCTCACTCACCGCCTTTTCATCGCTCCGCTCTGAAAACGCTCCTGCCGGCGGCAGACTTCGTCCGTGCTTTCCTCCTTGCCCTCGGTTCCTTCGCGTCGATTGGCGATCCGACTCACCCCTGACGCACTTCGTCAGGTTCGGGGCGGACATCCATGGGTCTACGCCGAAGCGATCACCTCGGTTTCGGAACCTTCGGCACCTCCGGGCACGCTCGGGGTGGTCTTCGACAAAGACCGGCGCTTCGTCGCAATCGGCCTATGGGATCCGACATCGCCCATCCGGCTCCGGATACTCCACGCTGGTAAACCTCGAGCGATCGACAGCGACCATTGGCAAGACGTCATCGGGCGCGCGTATCGGTCACGACAAGTCCTGACCCGACGCGGGTCGAATGGTTGGCGCTTGTTGCACGGCGAGAACGACGGAACGGGCGGACTCGTGATCGACCGCTACGACTCGACTCTGGTGTGCAAGGTCTATTCGTCATGCTGGCTACCGCACCTCTCCGCTGTCCTCGAGGCTCTCGTGGCGACGGTGCCAACCGACCGGGTGGTTCTCCGACTGGGCAGACTCGCTGCAGCCGATCGGGCCGTTCACGAAGCGGGACTTCGCGACGGAATGGTGCTCCGTGGAGATGTTCTCGACGGACCGGTTCTGTTCACCGAGAACGGGCTCACGTTCGAAGCCGACGTGATCAATGGACAAAAGACAGGTCACTTCCTCGATCAGCGCGACAACCGACAGATGATCAAGGCGACTTCAGAGGGGGCGAGGGTGCTCGACGTCTTTTCGTGCACTGGCGGGTTCTCGGTGCATGCCGCCGCCGGGGGCGCGACCCATGTGCACAGTGTGGACATCGCTGAACCAGCACTCGCGACGGCGAAGAGGAACATGCATCACAACAGGACGGTGACCGGATCGGTCCGTCATGTCACCACAACAGGTGATGCGTTCGAGGTCATGGATCGACTTGGTCGAAACGGAGAGCAATACGACGTTGTCATCATCGATCCACCGTCCTTCGCGTCGAAATCTTCTGAACGGGACGGTGCGATCCGGGCATATCGAAAACTCAGTGAGCTCGGACTGCCGCTCGTTCGACCTGGCGGCCGTCTCCTGCAGGCGTCGTGCTCGTCTCGGGTGACCGAGGACGATCTTGTCGCCACGGTGTTCTCAGCCGTGAGATCACAAGGTCGCTCGTTCCGTAGCTACGAGGTCACTGGCCACGCGCTCGACCATCCGATCACGTTCCCGCAGGGCGCATATCTCAAGGCGCTCACCGGGATCGTCGATGGATAGCGCGCTGGTGTCGAACCGGGCCGACTTGGTTTAGTTCGGAAAAGACCGATGAAAGCCAATGGTGAAAACATGAAGGGCACGCTGATGCGCACCGGTGGTTCGGCGCTCGCGGTGGCCGGGCTTCTCGTCGTGTTGATCGCCGTCACGTCAACGGGAGAACAAGACAGCGAGCTCGCCACCGACGCATCGGAGCTACCGACATCGACGGTGAGCACGACGACCACCGCACCGTTGCTGGCCAAGGGCGTCGGTGAGGACATCAACCGAGCCGCGACGGCCGCAGCGGGCTTCGATGACGAAGGACCTCCTGGTGGAGGTTTGCGCGAATCCGAGAGCAACGATGGTGCATCCACGACGAGCAGTGCACCGGCCGGCTCGGCGCCGGTTCGAATCGCCCGCCCCTCCTGTGCTGCCGGTCTCGGAGCCCCCACCTCACGAACGGCTCCGTTCACGGGCCTCAGTGCCGCAATTCCATCGAACCTCCCGGCGGTGCTCGTCAAGGTGTCGAACAACAACTCGAGCAGTCGTGCGGCTCTTATCGGCCTCGATCAGGCAGATGTTGTCTTCGAGGAGCGGATCGAAGCCTCGGCGACACGGTTTGCCGCAGTGTTCCACTCATCGCCGCCCCCCAACGTCGGGCCGGTTCGATCTGGCCGCACGACCGACATTCAGATCACGCAGAATCTCAATCGACCGGTGATGGGCTACTCGGGCAGCAATCAGGGCGTGGCGGCGCAGATCAGGTTCGCTGCCGACCAAGGACTGCTCGTCCCGTACGTGAACACCGATTCTGCTCCCTTTGCTCGAGATGGTCGATTCAAGGCCCCGGACAATCTCTTCGTCGATCCGACAAGTCTTGGCGCGTGTGGTGGTGGGGGGAACCCAACGCCGATCTTCAGCTATGGGACCCCCAGCTCGACGACTGCGCAACCAGCGAGTTCGGTCTCATTCCAAGCTCGGTCGCCGTACCGCTTTGACTGGAATGGTTCGCGGTGGGTTCGATCACAAGATGGGTACGCCCATACGACTCGCACTGGTGCCGCCCTCGCTCCTGCCAACGTCGTGGTGCTCTTCGTTCCCTACGTGCAGAGCGCAATCGACTCGGCGTCGGTTGATGCACAGACCATTGGATCAGGCGCGGCGTGGATGCTTCGAGATGGCACCATCACGACCGGAAGCTGGAGCAGGGCCAAGGGACATCTGCCCTACACACTCACCGATGGCAATGGAACCGCGACCACACTTGCCCCAGGCCAGACCTGGGTGGTACTCGCCCCTGCTGGCTCGGCCAGCTTCGGGTAATCTGATCCGGCTGAAAATCAGTTTTGATTGTGCGGGCGGCCGTTGCCGTCTTGTGGCGTGCCGAACATGTTCGAATTCAAACGAGCGTCGTTACAGATCTGCCGCATGACATCTCCGAGGCCCTCAGGCTCGTCGGTTTGTGAGCCGTGTGGCCCGAGCACCCATCCTTCGGCCACGCCGACTCGGTCTCCAACGACATCGAAGACCCGACCGGTGATGCTGGCTGATTCGGCTGAGGCAAGCCAGCACGCAACGTTGGCGATCCAGCGAGGATCCATTCCGCCGATCTGTTCTTCGGTCAGCTCGGAGAAGCCGGGCAGATCCTTCGTCATGCGGGTGTAGGCGGCGGGAGCGATCGCATTGCAGGTGACGCCGTAGTTCGCGAGCTCCATGGCAACGATGGTGGTGAAGGAGGCAATGCCAGCCTTTGCTGCGCCGTAGTTCGATTGGCCGACATTTCCATAGATCCCCGATGGCGACGAGGTGTTGATGATCCGGGCATCGCGCTGATTGCCAGCCTTCGACTGCTCGCGCCAGTACTTGGCAGCGTGGTGTGTCGGAGCGAACGTGCCTTTGAGATGAACGGCAATGACGGCGTCCCAGTCGGACTCGTCCATCTTGAAGATCATCCGGTCACGGAGGATGCCAGCGTTGTTGATCAGGATGTCAAGCCCGCCGAACGTCTCGATGGCCTGATTCACCATCGCCTCAGCCTGGCCGAAGTCTGCGACATTCGAGCCATTGACGACGGCCTCGCCACCGAGTGCGATGATCTCGTCGACCACAGATTGAGCAGGCGACACATCGCCGCCCTCACCGGTCACGTCTCCGCCGAGGTCGTTCACGACAATCTTTGCGCCTTTGCTGGCGAGCGAGATCGCGTGCTCACGTCCGATTCCTCGACCTGCTCCAGTGATGATTGCGACGCGGCCTTCGATCAGACGGGTCATGTTGTGCTCCTTGTTACTGACGGGTAGCTAGATCGTAGCGACCACGTCAGCAGACGCTGATCTCGACCAAACGTATGGAGAACGACGCAGATCAACTTGCGCCGGCTACGAGCTTCTCGAGCGTGAGCTCGGGCCGTTCACCGATGAGGCGCGCCAGCCAGTACGGACTCTCGAAGAGCGCGAGAAGTGTGCCGTCAGCTTTCGCGAGGACATCGACGCCCTGCATCGAACGCAGATCCGGTGTCGACTCGTCATCGGTCAGCCGAGCCTCTGAGTAGTTGGTCATGGAGAGTTCAACTGGCGCACCGAATTCGTTCTCGAGTCGATGGGTGGCGACCTCGAACTGCATCGGACCAACCGCAGCAAGGATCGGTGCTTGGTCGCCGATGTCGGGATGACGGAGAACTTGCACGACGCCCTCTTCGTCGAGCTGTGAAATGCCCTTGCGAAACTGCTTGAACCGACTTGTATCGGTGACTCGAGCGATCGCAAAGTGTTGGGGAGCGAACGACGGAATGGGTGGATATTCGACGCGGTCGTCCAGCCATAGTGTGTCGCCGATACGGACATCGTTCGCATTGACCAGCCCAACGATGTCGCCAGGCCATGCTTCGTCGAGGGTCTCGCGGTCGGTACCGAAGGCGGTATGGGCGTACTTGGTGGCAAGCGGCTTACCGGTACCCTCATGTGTCACGACCATGCCGCGTTCGAAGCGGCCGGAGCAGACCCGGAAAAAGGCTGTTCGATCGCGATGTGCTTTGTCCATGTTGGCTTGCACCTTGAACACGAACCCGGAGAAGGGAGCATCGAGCGGACGCTCATGTCCGGCGAGATCGGTCTTCGGGATTGGTGATGGGGTGAGATCAACGACGGCGTCGAGAAGCAGCCGAACACCGAAGTTCGTCAGTGCGGATCCGAAGAAGACCGGAGTGGTCACCCCGGCCAGAAACGTTTCTTCGTCGTACTCCGCGCCAACTGCTTCGAGAAGACCGAGTTCGTCGACCGCCTCGAGGTAGGGATCACCCTCTTCTGACTTTGCTCGCTCTGGGTCGATGATCTCCTCGGGTGCCATGGTTGCCCCGCGTGCAGTTCGCGTGAACCGCACGAACTCGCCGGTGCGCTGGTCGAGAACACCGCGAAAGCCCTCCGATGAGCCGACCGGCCAGGACAGCGGGGTGGGTGTGAGCCCCAGTTGTTTCTCCACGTCGTCGAGAATCTCCAGGGGCTGCAGCGCGGGCCGGTCCCACTTGTTCACAAATGTCAGAATCGGGATTTCACGATCACGGCACACTTCGAACAGCTTCAACGTCTGTGGCTCGATACCTTTCGCGGCATCGAGCACCATGACTGCGGCGTCCGCGGCGGCGAGCACTCGGTAGGTGTCTTCGGAGAAGTCGCGGTGACCTGGTGTGTCAAGAAGGTTGATCACGTGGTCTCTGTACGGGAACTGCAAAACGGTCGACGTGATCGAGATCCCACGCTGCTGTTCAAGCTCCATCCAGTCCGAGGTTGCCGAGCGACGCCCCGATCGTGCCTTCACAGAGCCGGCTTCAGCGCCGAGGGCCCCGCCGTACAGCAGGAACTTCTCGGTCAGCGTCGTCTTGCCCGCGTCGGGGTGCGAAATGATCGCAAAGGTCCGTCGACGCGTCGCCTCGGCGAGCACACGCTCTGAAGTAGTCACCCCTAGAGCCAACCCGCAACCCGCATCTTTTCCACCAGAAGCAGATGTGCAGGTCAGGTGTTGCGCGAAGCGAGGTAGATGGCAAGCTCGGTGAGGTGTTTGGCGGCATCGCCACTGAGTGGGGTACGGGCGATCGCATCGATCGACGCTGCAGTGAGCTCTTCGATCTGCGCCTCGACGTCGGCAACCGCGCCGGTGTCGATGAAGACCGACTGGATGTCGGCAATCTGTGCAGCGTCGAGGTTCGTGCCGACGAGGTCAAGCAGTCTCGTCTGGTCGGAGGTCGCTGCACTACGAGCGCGAGCTAGTAGCGGTGTCGGCTTTCCCTCGCGGAGATCGTCGCCCACTGGTTTGCCGGTCAGTTCGGTCTGCCCAAAAGCGCCGAGTATGTCATCTCGAAGCTGAAAGGCGATGCCGATCGGCGTGCCAATGTTCGCAAGGGCATCTTCGAGATCGTTTCGCCCCGTCAGCGCCGCGCCCATCTGGAGTGGACGCACGATCGTGTATCGCGCCGTCTTGTATTCGACGATTCGCTCTGCGATTGCCAGGGACACTTCGCCGCGTGCGGTACCGACCACATCGAGAAACTGACCGAGGTTCACTTCGATCCGCAACTCGTTCCACAGGCGTCGGACATCGGAATTCACGTCGGCGAGCAACACGTCGGAGAGCACGAGCGAGACATCACCTGCGAGGATCGCGACCGCTTCTCCGTACCGCCTGGCTTCCCCACTCCAACCCTGCGCCTCGTGGGAAGCCATCGCCTGAACGTGTGCGGTGGGGGCACCACGACGTGTGGGGGAACCGTCCATGATGTCGTCGTGAAAGAGCGCAAACGCCTGAAGAAGCTCGAGACCTGCGCCGAGTTTGGAAATCGACTCCTGGGTGGTGTCGCCGCCGGCTCCAACGAATCCCCAGTAGGCCATCGCAGGGCGAACGCGTTTTCCGCCGGATAAGACGAGCGAAGAGAGAAGGTCGATCGTCTCTCCAAACAACGGATCGAGCGCACCCCAGTCGACCCGATAGCCCTCGAGGACATCGGTCAATCGTTCGTCGACCTGGCCAGCAGGGATGGTGAGCGCATCAGGAACACTCACTCGGTTTCGCCGAGCTGTTCGAGGTCGGTGACAATCTGTTCGACTTGGGTCTTGGCCGAGGTGATACGCGAGCGGCAGAAGGTGATGAGTTGGGATGCTCGCTTCACTCGGTCTGCAAGGATGTCCACGTTGAGCGCTTCGTCTTCGAGCTCGACGAGGATCGCGTCGAGCTCTTCGACCGCAGCGGCATAGTCGAGCGATTCATCATCGAGCACACTCGAGCTGGAATCCGTCGTTGCCTGCGTGTCACGTCCGTGTGGTGCTGATGTCATGGTGTGTCTTCCTGAGCGGACTCGGCGAGCGTCACGTTGCTGATGATGGTGCCGTCGGCGACGGCGGTCACCAGTGTGTCTCCTGCGGACACATCCTCAACAGATCGAACCACATCTCCGCTGGCGGTACGGGTGATCGACCAACCGCGGCGAAGCAACATCTGAGGGTCGACCAGGCGTAGATGTGCCTCGACATGACCGAGTTCGGCCTCGGCATTTCGCAACACTCGATCGGCGAGCTTGGGTAGCTCGCGTACCTGTGAGTCGACTTGGCGATCCGCTCTTGCGAGACGATCGCGACCGGCCCGAGCTCCTCGGCGAGCCCGTGCGCGTAGACGTTCGTCTGCGAGATTCAGCCCTTCTCGACCAGCGAGTGCTGTGCGACGAGCCATGGAGGTGAGTGCTTGTTCGGCCATTCGTGTCTGCGCGTGCGCAACGACTCGAACAGCTTCCCATCGAGCTTCAACGTGCTCGAGGTACCCGGCAACGGCATCGCGAAGCGCTGATGCAACGGCGGTTGGTGTCTTGAGCGAGGTATGGGCACACACATCGGCCACGGAGCGATCGATCTCATGGCCGATTCCAGTCATCACCGGAACAGGTGCCTCGGCAATCGTCCGAGCCAGGAGTTCGTTGTCGAACACCGCTAGGTCACCTCGCGAACCTCCACCTCGTATCAACACGATGACGTCGATCGAACGATGCGTCTCATGGATGCGGTAGAGCGTGCGTAGACCTGCGATGAGCGTCTGAGGCGCCAGGTCTCCCTGTACGCGGCTATCACATGTGGTGATGTGAAATCCGAAATTGGTGTTCGTGAGTTCGTTGAGGAAATCGGCCTCGGCCGCGCTCCCGATGCTCGTGATCAACCCGATGCGCAACGGGACGAGCGGCAATTCCAGGGCGCTGTTTCGCTCGGTGATTCCTTCTTCGTGTAGGCGCTGAAGCAAGGCATCTCGTTCGGCCGCCATGGCCGCAAGGATGTAGCGCGGGTCGATCCCTGTCATCCGAAGCTGGAGTCGCCCCTGCTGTTGATAGAAGTCGACGGCGGCGCGAATGCGCACGGCCATCCCATCGACGAGTCGTCCGACGTTCTGGCGTTTGAGCTGGTTGTTGACGATCTGTTTCGTCTGGCTGAACAGGACGACCGACAGCTTCGCCTCCGAGGTGACACCGGGTCGAGACGGTTCGACGAGGTCGAAGTAGACGTGTCCGGCGTTCGAGCGGTTCAGGTTGCTGATCTCTCCCTCGACCCAGAGGTCATCGGGAAACAGCTGTTGGACGACACCTGCGAGCAGCTCGTTGAGCTGCGCAACGGTGAAACTCGGTTCGTCTCTTGGGGGAGAGGGAACTCGAGTTGTCCCTTCGATCCCAGGGAGTTGCTCATTCACGCCGATGCGTCGCCACTGTGTCGCAAGATCATGCCTGCGAACGTTACTGGTCGGCTGTGACGTCGACTCGCAACAAGTTCTCATACAGCGAGTCGTAGAGGCCGCCCAGTGAACGGAGCTCCACGTGTGTGCCCTGCTCGACCACGACGCCATCGTCAACGACGATGATCTGGTCGGCCGATGTGATGGTGGACAGCCGGTGTGCGATGACCAACGATGTGCGCCCCTTGAGTGCATGTTCGAGCGCTTGCTGGATGAGGTGCTCGTTTTCGGTGTCGAGGTGGCTCGTTGCCTCATCGAGGATGACGATCGCCGGGTCTTTCAGAAGCATCCGGGCAATGGCCAACCGCTGCTTTTCGCCTCCCGATAGCCGGTAGCCACGTTCGCCGACGACGGTGTCGAACCCTTCAGGAAGATCGGCGATCACCTGATAGATACGGGCGGCCTTCGTGGCCTCGATGAGTTGTTCGTCGGTTGCCGTGGGATTGGCGTATCGCAGATTCGCTCCGACACTGTCGTGGAACATGTGGGGGTCCTGGTTCACCACTCCGATGGACTTGCGCAAGCTGTTCTGGGTCACCGAACGGATGTCGTGGCCATCGATACTGATCGAGCCACCCGACACGTCGTAGAGCCGCGGGACGAGATTGAGCAACGTCGACTTACCTGCACCCGAAGGACCAACGACGGCAACGAGTTGGCCTGCCTCGATCTCGAGATCGACTCCCTTGAGAACTTCGCGTTCGACTCCCGGGACATAGCTCGGTGACGGTGTTACCTCGGTCAGCCCGGCCCCGATCCGGCTCCCAGGACCGCGCGCTGGCAGACGTCGCTGCGTGCCATCTTCCAATGAGGCGATCGTCGATTCGTCGGCGCTCGGGTATGTGAAACGTACGCCGTCGAATCGGATGTTTCCCTTCGTTGCGGTCAACTCTCCGGCATCGGGAGCGTCGACAATGGGATTGCTCAGGTCGAGAATCTCGAAGACTCGCTCGAAGCTCACGAGTGCACTCGTCACATCGACACGAGCATTGCTGAGTGCGGTGAGCGGGAGGTATACCCGCACTACGAGGAGACTCAATGCTGCGAGATCGCCGATGCTGATCGTGCCATTGATCACCATCTGTCCGCCGATCCAATAGATCGCGGCGGTTCCAATGGAACCGACCAGCGTCATGGCCACCATGAAGACCCTGGCCAGCATCGCCGAGCGGATGCCGATGTCTCGAACGCGAGCAGCACGATTCGAAAAGTCGTCCGCCTCGACGCGTGGCTGACCGAAGAGCTTCACCAACATGGCCCCACTCACGTTGAACCGTTCGGTCATCGTCGTGTTCATCGACGCGTTGAGTTCCATCGACTCTCTCGTGATGTCGGCCATACGTACGCCGACCCGACGAGAGGGAATGAGGAAGAACGGCAAGATGACGAGGCTGAGCAAGGTCAGTCGCCATTCGATCGTGAACATGGCGACGAGTGTGATCGCCAGGTTGATGACGTTGCCGATCACCGTCGAGAGGAACGTCGTGAATGCTCGCTGTGCTCCGATCACGTCGTTGTTCAGTCTGGAGATGAGCGCCCCGGTCTGCGTCTGGGTGAAGAAGCTCAATGGCATGTCCTGCACGTGGCGGAACAGCTTGTCGCGAAGGTCATAGATGATGCCCTCGCCGATTCGGCTGGAGAGCCAGCGCTCCATCATCGAGATGCCTGCTGACGCGAAGGCAGCGATCACGACCAGGAGACCGAGCCAGTTCAGACGGCTGCGATCTTTGTTCTCGATGGCCGTGTCGATGATGTCTCGGAACGCAAGCGTCGGCACGAGGCCGATCACGGTGCCGAGCACGATCAAGATGATGAATCCGACGATCATCAACCTGTACGGAGCGGAGAACTGCCACACGCGGGCGACAGTCTTGCGGTCGATGCCTTTGGGGGACTCGGATCCGCTGCTCATCGAGTGGAGTACTTGCATTGGATGCATGAGCTGAGGGTATTGCGGCGACGTGGATTTCACTGTGTGCCAATGCGGCCAGGAGCACAGGCGGTGTGCAGGCGTGGTGCACGAGTATCGAGGCGCGTACCTACGTGTCGTGAGCCTTCTCGAGGAAGAAGCGTTGAGCGGACCGTTGGATGACGAAAGGCGTTGCGGATGAGTATGATTGCGGTGCGCCCGCTTTGGGGTGTGACGGTCGGGTCCTGTGCAACGGGAGCTCGTGAACCGGGTCAGGGCCGGAAGGCAGCAGCTCTCAGCGATGCCTGCCGTGTGCCGCAGATCGCCTGGCCGTCACTCCCGAAGGCGGGCGCTTG
>CAJQNJ010000231.1 GCA_905479685.1 uncultured Acidimicrobiales bacterium | reverse complement strand
CCGCTGCTCGAAGACGTCGACGTCGACGTCGACGACTCCGACATCCGCATGGAGGTCTTCCGGGCCTCCGGCGCCGGCGGCCAGCACATCAACAAGACCTCGTCGGCCGTCCGGCTCATCCATGAGCCGACCGGGCTGGTGGCCAGCTCCCAGGAGGAGCGCAGCCAGCTCCAGAACCGAGAACGCGCGATGGGCCGTCTCACCGCCATGATCGCTGCGAAGGCCGAGGAGGACCGAGCGGTGGAACTCGACTCGATCGCCGGGAAACAGGCTCAGGTCGGCTGGGGCAGCCAGATCCGCAGCTACGTGCTCCAGCCGTACCAGATGGTGAAGGACCTGCGTACCGAGATCGAGACCAGCGACGTGTCCGGCGTGCTCGATGGTGACATCGACGAGTTCGTCGAGGGTTTCCTGCAGATGCGTCGAGCGCAGTCGGATTCGGACAGTTGATCTCGCTCCCCGATCCGACCCCGGCTGACCCCAACTGACGACACACCAGCGGTACCCTTGCGCAGTCCCTTCGGGGGAGATCCATCATGATTCGACTCGAGAACGTCACCAAGAGCTATTCGACCGAGATCGTCGCCGTACGCGACGCCAGCTTCGACGTTGCCAAGGGTGAGTTCGTCTTTCTCGTCGGGCCGTCCGGCTCCGGCAAGAGCACGCTGCTGCGGATGCTCAATCGTCAGGACCGGCCCGAACGCGGTGCCGTCTGGGTCGCCGGACGCAACATCGTCGACATGCCGCCGAGTCGCGTGCCACACCTCCGACGCAACATCGGCAACATCTTCCAGGACTACAAGCTGCTGCTCGAGAAGAACGTGTTCGAGAACGTCGCCTTCGCCCAAGAGGTGATCGGGCGACCCACCCACGTGATCAAGCAGCAGGTGCCCGCTGTGCTCGAACTGGTCGGCCTCGCCGGCAAGGAGGACCGTCTGCCACACCAGCTCTCGGGTGGTGAACAGCAACGTGTCTCGGTGGCACGGGCCTTCGTCAACCGGCCGCTGATCATGTTGGCCGACGAGCCCACCGGCAACCTGGACCCGGCCACGGGTGAGGGCATCATGCGCCTGCTCGACCGGATCAACAAGACCGGCACCACGGTCGTGATGGCCACCCACGACCAACGAATCGTCAACACCATGCGCAAGCGCGTCATCCAGCTCGACCGGGGCGTCATCGTCCGCGACCAGGCCCGCGGCGTCTACGAGTGAGCTGAACCGATGCTGTCACGACTCCGATACATCCTGCGCGAAACCCTCGACAGTTTCCGCCGCAACGCCACCCTGACCCTCGCCTCGATCATCACGGCAGCGATCTCGCTGCTGGGCGTCGGGCTCACGCTGCTCAGCCAGCACGCCTTCGACAACCTCCTCGCCCGCTGGGAAGGCGGCGTCGAGAT
Source organism: uncultured Acidimicrobiales bacterium (assembly GCA_905479685.1). GTDB lineage: Bacteria > Actinomycetota > Acidimicrobiia > Acidimicrobiales > SHLQ01 > SHLQ01. Next base: position 2,925 of record CAJQNJ010000231.1, on the reverse strand, counting down.
GATCGTGTTCATGAACCCCACCGCGACCGGGGACCAACTCACGCTCGTCAACGACGCCCTCACCACGAGTGATCAGTTCATCGAGAGCTTCGAGTACTGCGACGAGATCTGCTCGCTCGAAGAAGCCGATCGGATCTTCGCCGGTGAACCCGGTGTGCGAGACCTCCTCACCGAGGACACCATCCTGACCCAGTTCAAAGCGGTCCCGACCGAAGGTACCGACGTCGACCTGCTCCGACAGGTGTCCGATCAATTCGCGGAGCTTCCCGGCGTGTACGACGTCAGCTTCGCCGAAGACCAGATCAGTCTGATCAGCCAACTGCAGAGCTTTTTCGGATTCCGGCTGCTGCTGCTGTCGGTGTTCCTGCTCCTCGCCGCGATCCTCTTGATCTGGAACACGATCAGAACCGCGATCTTCGCGCGTCGACGAGAGATCGAAGTGATGAAACTCGTCGGTGCCACCGACTGGTTCATCCGTATCCCGTTCATGCTCGAAGGATTGCTGCACGGCATCATCGGCGGTGTTCTCGCGAGTGCCGGTCTCTGGGCGTGGAACTCACAGTGGACATCCGGCGTCGAGAGCTTCCCCGACAACAGTGGCTTCTCCGCGCTCGTGGTCGTCGACGGCTACGACCAGACCGTGATGCTGATCATGCTGGTCATCGGGGCGCTGGCCGGTGCCATCGGCTCCGGAATCGCCGCCTCCCGATTCCTCGACATCTAGCGCGCGAGTCCCGCTCACGGGTCCTGCCCCCGATACACGTCGAGGCGTGCGGCCTTCGGCCTGCGTCTTGCCGGACTCCTGCGTGTTGGCTCCTGCTCACTACGTTGCTCCTGCATGGAGTATTCGCAGATCACATATGGGGTTGCTGATTCGGTTGCGACGATCACGTTGTCACGGCCGGAGCGGATGAATGCCTTCACCGACGTCATGATGCGGGAGGTGATCGACGCCTTCGATCGGGTCGATGCGGACGACGGTGTGCGGGTGGTGATCGTCACAGGGGCGGGGGAGCGGGCGTTCTGCGCCGGTGCCGACCTCGGCGGTGGCGGTGAGACGTTCGCGAAGGGTGGATCGGACATCCAGACCCCGGTCGGCGTGCCACGGGACGGTGGGGGCATGGTGTCGTTGCGGATCTTCGAGTGCACGAAGCCGGTGATCGGGGCGATCAACGGTGCCGCGGTCGGAGTCGGCGTCACGATGACATTGCCGATGGACATCCGACTCGCTTCCGACAACGCACGATTCGGATTCGTCTTCGCCCGGCGCGGCATCGTGCCCGAAGCCTGCTCGTCGTGGTTCTTGCCGCGCCTCGTCGGCATCAGCACCGCCGCCGAGTGGTGCTACTCGGGCCGGGTGTTCCCGGCCGCCGAGGCGCTCGAACGTGGGCTGGTGCGCAGTGTGCACGCACCCGACGACCTGCTGCCCGCGGCGCTGGAGCTCGCCCGCGAGATCGCCGACAACACGGCACCGGTCTCGGTGGCACTGACCCGCCAGATGTTGTGGCGCATGCTGGGTGCCGACCACCCGATGGAAGCACATCGGGTCGATTCGCGCGGTATCCAGTCGCGAGGCGCGAGCGCCGACGCACGGGAAGGCGTCGAGAGCTTCCTCGAGAAGCGGCCGCCGGTCTACCCCGTGAAGGTGTCCGACGGACTGCCCGATCTCTTCGTCGACTACGTCGAGCCCGAGTTCCACTGACGGCCGGCTTTCACCAACGCGACAGGCACGCAAGCCGCACCTCCAGCAGCTACGTGACGTGTGGCACGCCGACATTCGGGAATTCCTCAAGGTGGCAGCGGTTCTTACCGATGTCTTGAACACACCACCGAAGATGGTCACCACGGTGAACCACCTGGAACACCGAAATTCGTGAAGAGGAACTCAGATGACGACGATGTTGATGGAAGAGCTGCAGACGGGCGACGTGATCGAGATCAAGTCGGGCGACGACGTGCTCACCGTGCTGGTGCTGCTCGCCACCGACGATGCACTCGTGCTCGATCCCTGTGACGGCGCCACGCCGTTCGTGCTCAACACCGAGGAACTCGTCGAGTACCGCAAGTTCGACGCCGAAGCACTGTTCGCCGACGCCTGACGCGTCGGACTCGCTGACGCACGAAGCGTCAGGCTTCGGTCCAACAGATCTCCGGAAGTGGCTCCCCCTCCACTTCCCGGAGAAGTCCCCCTAATGTGGGCGCCGTGCACGACACGGCGCCCACATTGTTTTTCCGAGTCGGCGGGATGCCGTTCTTCGAGGCCCTCGTCGACGCGTTCTACGCCGGTGTGGCCACCGACGAGGTGTTGCTCCCGATGTATCCGGAACAGCCGGACCTCACGGGGGCACGCCACCGTCTCACCCTCTTTCTCGCGCAGTACTGGGGTGGGCCGACCACCTACATGGAAGAGCGTGGGCATCCCCGCCTCCGGATGCGTCACTTTCCGTTCCATGTCGGCACGCTCGAGCGAGATCGCTGGCTGGTCCACATGGCCGCGGCAGTCGAGCAGGTGTGTGCCGAGCGTTCGACTCCCGAGGGCGTGGCCGGCGAGCTGATGGCGTACTTCGTCCCGACTGCCGAGCACCTGCGCAACGACTCGGGACTCCCGATCTCGTCGGCTCGGCCGAGCCGGTAGCTTCGATTCGGCATGTCCGTCGTCGACGTCCGAGATCTTCACAAGCAGTATGGGATCGTCCGTGCGGTCGACGGGCTGACGTTCGCCATCGAGGCAGGTGAGGTGTACGCGTTGCTCGGTGAGAACGGCGCGGGCAAGTCGACCGCCGTCGAGATCCTCGAAGGTCACCGGACCGCGACGTCGGGAACGGTCGACGTGCTCGGTGTCGATCCGGCACGTGCCGGCCGCGACTTCCGTGACCGCATCGGCATCGTGCTGCAGTCGTCGGGTGTCGAGGCCGAGTTCACCGT
>CAJQNJ010000230.1 GCA_905479685.1 uncultured Acidimicrobiales bacterium | reverse complement strand
TCCACCCAGGTTGCGGTCTTCACTGCAAAAGCTGGCAGCCGCCTCCAAAGCCAGTTGCTCAGCGCAGGAGCCGTAGCAGTGTTTCACAAGGGAGACGCACTTGATCTCAGCGGGGCACTCGCAAGTCTTCTGCGAGGTTGACACCTTGGCGGTGCCTGGATCCTCTGCAAACGTGACGGACTGAGATACTCGGAGGTTTGGCACGCGGTGCGTGCGGGTTGCGACCATCTCGATTGGTGTTCGTTCTACGACCGCGCGAAGCTTTGGTGATCCGAGCAAAGGTAGAAGTCATGAAGAAATCAGATCGATCGTCCTCTGTGCGCTCAACTGTCGCCGCTCTCTTGGCGGTCAGCGTGGTCATGGCAGTCGTGTTTGCAGCGGCACCCGTGGGAGCGCAAGGCCTGGAGTCGGGGGAACCTGGCGACCTCATTGTGTTCATCAACCGCGACGACATACCAGAGAACAGTGTTTGCACCGTGCTCTTCGAGAACAACGAGTCGTCGCATCCGGGCAACGTGGCGATCGCCCGCTCCAGTCTGGAACGTGAAGTGAGAGCCGACTTCGAGAATGGCAACGGCGAAACCGTTGCATTGGAGATCGACTCCGACGGAATCCTCTATGCCGCTGTCGAGCTGGGTGAGACCGGTGGCACGTCCACTGCAGTCGAGTTCACGTGCGTACAAGTCCCACCGACCACGACCACGGTCGCTCCCACGACCACCGCCGCTCCCACGACCACGGTCGCTCCCACGACCACCGCCGCTCCCGCGACAACTGACGCGGTGACGACGACCACCATCTCGACTGAGGTCGGAGGTCAAGTGGAGGAAAAGCCAGCTCCTGCGCTCGCGGTCACCGGCCGGACGAACCAAGCAGCACTCGGGTTCGCACTACTTTCGGTCGGCCTGGGAATCCTGCTCATGGCACTGAGTGCCGGTGAACGCAAGGCCTCTCACTAGTCCAATTTCTCGTCATCTGCCGGGCCACATGGCCCGGCAGAGACGCGATCAGGCGCGCGATTCGGGTGGCTGTGCCCGCGATTCGGGTCGGATGACACGAACGCATCGAAGATCATCGACGGACTCGTAGAAGGCTCACATGATCAGCCGTCAGGGTCCTCGTCAGACGCAGTGTCCAGTCCGTCCTTTGTCTTTCGGCGTGGATTTGGATCACCGAGCGATGTGAAGACGGAGCGTCCGAACTCGAGCGGTACGCGTGAACGTTCCAATGCACGGCGCCCGACATTTGATGGTCCAGGCGGAGTCGGCAAGTTGATCCATCTCGCGCGTGCAAAGAGGCTCATCGAGATCAGCGACATCACAGACATTGCTGCGAGGATCCAAATCCAGGCATTGTCGGAATCAGAGCCGGGAAGGTTTGGGACGTTCATGCCGAAGAAGCCGACGACGAATGTGAGCGGTAACAGCACAGCGGCATAGATGGTGAGGACCTTGCTGATTTCGGTCGCAGCTCGCGCCTCGGCGCCTCTGTACGCATCGAGTGCAGTCAGTAGTTCCGAACGGACACTCTCGATCGAGTGATCGATGCGGGTTGACGTGTCGAATGCGTCCGAGAATCGGCGTTGCCCGCGCGCTCCGAGCAACGGACTCGGCGAGTTGCGCAGCTCGGCCAGGCTCTCCAATTGTGGTCTGAGGGTCGAACGTATCGTCGATAGTTCGGTGCGTAGGAAGGTGACGTCGCGCAACACGTCTCTGTCTGCCACGAGAGCACGTTCGATGAGTTCGTCGAGTTGTTCGTCAAAACTCGAAACGATCGAACCCCATCGACGCATCATGATCGACGCAATCCGAGCAGCCAGCACGTCAGGGCCTGCATCGGCGAACTCGATGTTTCTCTGTACCTCGTCCCACAACAGATCGACCGTACGCGATCGGCTGGAACGCACGGTGACCAACGTGTTGTGGGTGAGGAACATGTCCAGCTCGTAGGTCAGGACCTCGACATCTGACGTGTCGGACAGGCCGTGGAGAACGATGAGCATGTTGTCGCCGAAATCATCCACCTTCGACGCGTCGACGTCCTCCACTGCATCGAGCATGGCCAGCCGGTCCAACTTGAAGATCTCGCCGATATGCACGAGTTCTTCGTGATTGGTCGTGTCTGCGTCGACCCAGGTCCAGTCGGTTTCTCCACCACGGGCGATTTCGTCGACTGGAATCTCCTGGGCCGTTGATTCTCGAGACCAACGAAGTGCACGAAGGGAAGTCACATCGTGATCGTAGATCTCACCAGGTGAGTTCGTGACAACCTTCGTGAGTCTCTGGTTCGATCTGGAATGTCCCGTGCGTGATGTGGTGCCTCGATGCAAGCCGCTCACGTGCCTGATCGAGCACGGAATGACTGTCGACTCCATCTGCAGTCACCAGATGGGCCGATGCCGCGTCCATCTCCGACGTGAGCGTCCAGACGTGGAGATCGTGGACATCGACCACGCCGCTGATCGATGAGAGGTCCGCGCACAGCGCGTCGACATCGATGTGATCCGGTGCAGCCTGGAGGAGCACTCGAACAGCCTTGCGACCGAGTCGCCACGTTCTGGGCAGGATCCAGATCCCGATCAGTGCTCCAACGACCGGGTCGATCCATGTCCATCCAAGAGTCTCGAGCAGGATCGCGGCCACGATCACGCCAACGGATCCGATCGTGTCGGCTAGTACCTCCAGATACGCGCCTTCGACGTTGATCGATTCCTTCGAACCTTCGCGCAGCAACAAGAACGCGACGACGTTGGCGATCAACCCGAGCAGCGCAACAACAAGCATCTGGACCCCAAGGATTTCGGGCTCTTGTGTCAGGCGCTGCGCGGCCTCGATCAATACCCATATGGCCACGCCGAACAAGAACAACGCATTGATGAAAGCCGCCAGAATCTCGAGGCGGTACAGGCCGAAGGTGTGTCGAGAACGTTCGGACTCGGATCGATCTGCGAACCTTGACGCGAGTTGGATGGCGGCGAGCGCCATGCCGATACCCAACACGTCGGTCAGCATGTGTGCGGCGTCGGACAACAAGGCGAGTGAGTTCGTGACGAACCCAGCGATGGCTTCCACGATGAAGAACGTGAAAATGATTGCAAATGCCGCGGTAAGCCGGCCGACATGACGCTGCCCAGCGCGGGCCAACCCCGCGCCATGGTCATGGTCTCTGCCCATCACCACACGGTAGCAACCACGGTCCGTCAATCTCGATAGAAGTCGAAGACGGGCTTTGTCGGCCCTACGTCTTCGGGATCGGAGCGACTTCGACGAAGCCGCTCCCGAAGGTCCTCGACTTCACGTTCGAGTTCGGCGATGCGTGCCTCTTTGACCTGTAGCTGTTCTTCGAGCGAGAGCTCCTCGTGGAAGAACTCTTCCTTGATCGCGCGTACGTGTGCAAGACGTTGTTCCGCAATGGATGGGCGCCTGCTCGCCATGAGGACAAAACTACCTGCGCTTGCCGCTCAGGTCACGTCGGTAGTGTCGGAATTGGTGACGTCGTCACGTTGTACTCATGCGCAGCGAAGTGCGAAGCTCCCGGCCGCCTTCTGACCTGGTGTGCCGGCACCACCAATCGAATCGAATATGGCCGTGCCCTCGATCGAACTTCCGATGATCGAAACGGTCAACTCGTGTACAGCGATGTCCTCGCGCGCATACCAGGTGAAACCGGTGTCGTCATCGCGGAGTCCTTCCAACGCGAGAATCATCTCGTACCCAGTGCCCGTATCGAAACGTTCGATCGTGGCCGTTGCCCGCCCGGTGTCCACCAGACCCTCCGCCAGCGCGAATCGGAACGTGCCGTCCTCGTACGTATTGCAGATGCCTGCACCGAGTTCGAAATGTTCTCCGTCGATCTCGAAGTACATGACGTCGCTGGCGGATTGGCTTGACGCAAGCTCGGCTCCCGAATCGGTCATCGCCAAGGACTCCGGTTCGGAACCATTGGTTCGGTCCGCGCCGCAACCCACAAGCAGCATGGTGACTGCGAATCCGGCCAAGCGCTTCATACCGAGAGATTCGGCGCGACAGCGCTCGATGTTTAGCCGACCGGTTGTGAGCGATGACTCGTATGCAGGTGTTCAGATGATCACCGCCATCGAGAACTCCGACCTGAGCACGTCAGCCCAATCGGCTTCGTCGACGGCTGTCTCGGTCTCGCGGCCGTCTACGACGGTCTTCAATCGATCTTTGAGAAGGGTGATTCGGTCGGGCCCTCCTTCGATCAACCGGGTTGCGAATGGTTTGGCACTCCAGTGAAGCCCTCGATCAGATTGCAGTCGTTCTGACGCCGGGGTGAAGTCGCTGAGTGTGCGATTGACTCTCTTGAAGCGGTATCGAGCGACAGGTAGGCCGGACGTATCGTGCATTGTGAGCGTCAGGCCCTGGCTGCTCCCGATGAACTCATACGTGCCTGACCCACCATCTTGCGCGCCTGATCTGTTGAGTTCGAGGGGCACGATGAAACTCTCGCCGAAGCCAACATCGACAAGGTACGGCTGGTCGAGTGTGACCTCGAGTGCCAGATGATCGATCTGCTGATTGGGGCCGTCGAGAAGGACCGCGGCACCGAGCAGTTTGACGTCGAAACCGAGAGCTTCGAGCAGAGCCGAGAAGGCGCCATTGAGCTCGAAGCACCAACCGCCGCGCTGCCTCTCGACCACCTTGTCGAGCGACCACTCGAGGTCTGTGCGAACCGCGATACCGGCGACAACATCGAGGTTCTCGAACGGAACCGAGGTCAGGTGAGCTCGTTGCAGATTGGTGAGGGTTACCAGATCTACCTTCGGGACTTCGGTGAATCCGATCCGCTTCAAGTAGGCATCAACATCGACGTGCACGGTCATCAAAAAACGATCACACTGCGCGCAATCAAACCCTTTCGCATCTCGGCGAACGCATCATTGATGTCGTCGAGCGCGATTCGCTTCGCCACGAGTTCATCGAGGTGCAGGCGGCCATCGAGGTAGAAATCGATGAGTCGTGGCATGTCGACTCGAAATCGATTCGAGCCCATGTTTGACCCCTGTAGCGTCTTCTCGTAGAGCAATTCCGATGCGTCGATCTCAACCCTTTGACCTTCAGGAACCATTCCGATCACCGTGGCATCACCGCCTGCACGCAACATCGAAAACGACTGCTCTGTTGTCTCTTTCGATCCGACGGCTTCGAACGTGTAGTCGGCACCGCCGCCGGTCAGTTCGTGCACGGAACCAACCGGGTCGTGGCGCGCCGCATTGATCGCGTCGGTGGCACCGAACGTGCGAGCAAGCTCGAGCTTCTCGTCGTGTACGTCGATCGCGATGATTTGTCCCGCACCCGCTATCGCTGCTCCGTTGATCGCGGACAAACCAATCCCACCGCATCCGATCACCGCGACGCGAGACCCTGGCTCGACTCGTGCTGTGTTGACCACTGCCCCATAGCCGGTCATGACCGCACAGCCGATCAGCGCGGCTCGATCGAATGGCATGTCCTTGCCGATCTTCACGACTGTACGTTCGTGAACCAACATCTTCTCGGAGAACGAGCCGAGGTTGTAGAGCTGGCCAATCGGGTTGCCTCCGCTCGAGATCCGGGAGTCGTCGTCTCGATTCAACCCGGGGCTTTCGCACAAGTACGGCCTTCCTGTCGTACAGAACGCGCATTCGCCGCAGAACGCGGACATGCACGTGATCACATGATCGCCTGGCTCGACGTAGTCGACCTGAGATCCGACCGCCTCGACGACTCCAGCCGACTCGTGGCCTGGAATGACTGGAAGTCTTGTTGAATGCAGCCCGTCGATGAAATGTAGATCTGAATGGCAGATCCCAGCAGCGGCAGTTCGTATCAGGACTTCGTGTGCCCTCGGCGCGTCGAGCTCTATCGCCTCGATCGTCAGCGGCTCGTTCACATGATGGAGGATCGCTGCGCGCATATGTGCACGATAACCCGGTGCTCGACCCTGGTATATCGATCCGGGAGTGACCGGTAACCTTTCGCTGCATATGGAACACAGTGACGCGGACCTCATGACCATCGCGCTCGAACAGGCCCGCGCCGCCCTCGACCACGACGACGTCCCTGTGGGCGCAGTAGTTGTTGGCCCGGACGGAATGATCGTTGCGCAGCGCCACAACGAACGAGAGCTGTCCGGGGACCCGACAGCGCACGCAGAGACGCTGGCGCTCCGCGATGCAGCCAAGTCCGCTGGCACCTGGCGTCTCGATGGCCACACGTTGGTTGCGACACTTGAACCCTGTGCGATGTGCGCCGGGGCAGCCCAGCAGGCACGTATTCGGCGCGTTGTGTTCGGCGCGATGGACATGAAGGCGGGAGTACTCGGGTCGCTCTACAACTTGGGCGCAGACCCTCGATTTCCCCATACCTTCGATGTGACCATGCGGATTCGAGAAGAAGAGTGTGCGCATCTTCTCTCGGGGTTCTTCTCGTCGCGTCGCTAGCTGATCGATATGGGTCACACCTCGCGTTCGCCGAACTGTTCGACTCGGTCGTGTTTCGACGGGGCCTTCGAAGCCGCTCGTACACTTCGTTACGTGTCAGGGCCGCTTCAACTCGAATTCGTCATGTCAGCGGCGGAGCACACCCAGATGCCCGAGTCGCTGGTCGAGATCGCGGTCGCGGGTCGATCGAACGTCGGCAAGAGCTCGCTTCTCAATGCATTGGCGAATCGAAACGGGCTGGCCAAGACGTCGAAGACCCCTGGCGCCACTCGGCTGTTGAACGTCTTCGAGCTCCAACCTGAGGGGTCGGGCAAGTGGATCGTCGACCTCCCCGGGTATGGGTACGCCAAAGCGCCGAAACACGAGCAGAAGCGATGGGCTCGAATGATCGAGAACTACTTGATCGAACGCGAGAACCTCGAGCTCGTGCTGGTGTTGGTGGACGGTGAGGTCGGGCCGACGGCGCTCGACAAACAGTCGATTGCGTGGTTCCGCCACATCGGTGTACCGATCAAGATCGTTGCGACCAAACACGACAAGGTGAAGTCATCGAAGCTCGGTAGCCGAAAGAAGGCGGTGCACGAGGGCTGCGGCGTGGAGAAGTCTGAAGTGCGCTGGGTCAGCGCAGCGAAAGGCACGGGCATTCCCGAGCTGCGAGCAGAGTTGCACAAGTTCTTGGAGTACGAATGATGCGGCTGATCCGGGCAATGCTCCTGCTGACTGCCATCGGTGGTGGAGCCCTGTGGTGGAGGCGATCGCAGAACGATGATGCCATCGTTGGTTCGATGGGCAGCGCCGGTCGCAATGCTGCGGTAGCACGCATCGGGGCGCGAACAGGGGGACGCTGGGCTGTGACCCAGGCGCGAAAGACGTTTGCCTCGGCCGAACGGCGTGAAACGCTTTCGGCGGAATTCGAGATGAAGACGACCGAAGACGTCGTTGCTTCGCTCGGGAATCTGAAGGGGGCGATGATGAAGCTCGGGCAGATGGCGAGCTATCTCGACCTGGGTCTACCGGAGAATGCGCGTACGACGCTCGCACAGCTCCAGTCTGAGGCTCCGCCGATGTCGGGCGAACTCGCCGCCAGCGTGATCGTCGATGACCTCGGTGCACATCCTGATGATGTGTTCGCGGAGTGGGATCCGATTCCGATCGCATCCGCGTCGATCGGTCAGGTTCACCGTGCAATCACCCATGACGGTCGCGCTGTTGCCGTCAAGGTGCAGTATCCCGGCGTTGCCGAAGCCATCGAGTCGGATCTTCGAACCAACGATGCCCTCTTCTCGGCGCTGCGGCTGCTGTTCCCTGGTATCGACACGACGACAATCACCGAAGAGCTCCGAGAACGCCTCAGCGAAGAACTCGATTACGCCTTGGAAGCGGAGAACCAGAAGTACTTCGCCGCACACTTCGCCGGACATCCATTCATCCACGTTCCGCAGATACTCGACGAGTTCTCGAGCACCAAAGTTCTGACCTCTGAGCTGGTGGTTGGTTCTACGTTCGCCGACCTGCTCACGTGGTCACAACAGGAGCGGAATCTTGCAGCTGAGACGTTGTTTCGGTTCACGTTCGGATCGATCTACCGGCTCGCGGCGTTCAACGGTGATCCACACCCTGGCAACTACATCTTCCACGGAGAGGGTCGAATCACCTTCTTGGACTTCGGTCTCGTGAAACACTTCGACGACTCCGACACGGCGCTCTTCGAATCGTTGATCACCAACATGGTTGTCGAGCGGGACTTTGCGGCCTTTCGACGCACGATCGAGTCGGCGGGTCTGCTGAAACCAGATCAACCGTTCTCCGACCAAGCTATTGGCGAGTACTTCTCGTACTTCTATGACTTCGTGCTCGACGATGCTGAGTTCACGTTTGATGAGGAGTATTCGGCCGCAGGGGTTCGGGCGATTTTCGAGACCGGTGGGGAACACGGTGAGCTGAAAAAGGTACTGAACGTTCCCTCGTCGTTCGTCGTCCTGCAACGCATCAATCTGGGTGTGATCGCCCTTTTCGCGCAGCTCGAGGCACGACAGAACTGGCGACGGATCGGCGAGGAGGTCTGGCCGTTCGTCGAGGCCGGACCGTCCACACCAATGGGTGAAGCCATCGAACGCTGGGGTCGTGCGAGCGGAATGCGCTCCTCACACGAGGGTCTCTGACCGACCCCCCAGGACCGTGACATACCGGTACGTTTTGGGGCATGGCGGCAGAGCATGAGGACAGGCCTCGGGTAACGCCCGGGCCAATCAACGGGAGCGGCAGCAGGGTGCCCTGGATCGTGCTCGCGGTGCTTGTCGTGGCGCTACTGGCAGTCGCAGTCAGCATTTTGTTGGCGGTGTTCGTCCTTCGTTCCTGACGACTTCTGCCGCTGGCCGAGAAATTGTGGCCAACTTCGGGTAGAACTCTTTTGTGCTGATCGTTGTTTCTCCTGCCAAATCCCTCGACTACGAGTCGCCGCTGCCCACACGCAAATACTCTGAGCCCGAAATGCTCGATCAGAGTGCTGAGCTGGTGTCTCTGATGGCGCAGAAGGCTCCCGACGAGATCGCGATGATGATGCATGTCTCTCCTGCGCTGGGCGAATTGAACTTCTCTCGATTTCAAGATTGGGAGAGGCCGTTCACGACCGAGAACGCTCGTCCGGCGTTGTTGGCATTCAACGGCGATGTCTATGCGGGGATGGACGCGTTGCACAGCTTCTCCGAACGCGACTTCACGCACGCTCAGAAGACCCTCCGAATACTCTCTGGTCTCTATGGTGTGCTCCGCCCGCTCGACCTGATGCAGCCCTACCGTCTCGAGATGGGATCGAAGCTCGAGACATCGGCTGGTAGTGACCTCTATACCTTCTGGGGTGACACGATCACCGATCGACTCAACGTCGACATCGACGCCAGCCCGGGGTCACGAGTCCTGGTGAATCTTGCGTCAAACGAGTACTTCGGAGCCGTCCAGCCCGAGCGCATCGAGGCTCCGATCGTCTCGCCGGTCTTCCTCGATGCGAAGGGGTCGGCGGACCCGAAGATCATCAGCTTCTTCGCCAAACGCGCGCGTGGTGTCATGAGCGCATGGATCATCAAGAATCGGGTGGCCAGCCGCAAGGCGTTGGTTGCGTTCGATGGCATGGGCTACGGCTACGATCCAGACCGTTCGACAGCTGAGCGGCCGGTTTTCGTTCGCCACCACGACGTCTGATCACGAGAGGGAACGAACCCAATGTCTGATTCAGCAACACCGGGGTGGTATCACGCAGAGGGTGACCCGATCAACACGGAACGGTATTGGGACGGCTCAGCATGGACAGACGGCCCACGGCCGGTGGGTGGCTTTCCAGCAGCGCCACCAGCCCCGCCGATGGTACCGATGGCGGGCACGTACGCAGGCGTCTACGTCGAAGCCAGCCAAGCGACGACCGCTCTGGTCTTGTCGATCCTCGGGTTCTTCTGTTGCATCACGGCCCCGATCGGAGCCTTCGTCGCATACCGCGAGAAGGAGGCCATCGATGGGGGCCGCCGAGATCCGGCGAATCGGGGCACTGCGGTGGCTGCACTGGTCATCGGCGTCGCCCTCTGTGCCCTCATCGCTCTCGGAGTCGTGATCACGGTCGCCGCGATTGCGTTCAGCAGCTAGCCGTTCATGTTGAGATAGTCACCGGTTCGGGGACCACCGGAACCTCTTGAGCGTGATGACTGCGCACACGATCCCCCAGCAGCCGATCACCAGCCAGTGATCCCAGGGCCAAGCTGCACCCTCTGCGAAGGGATTGAAGCTTTCTTGCAGCGCTTTGTTCAGGTGACTCACAGGAAAGAGCGCGCCCACGGTTCCGACCCAATCTGGGACTTCGGTGTCGGGAACGAACACTCCGCTGACGAAGTAGAGGGGCAACATGATGGCGTTCGTGACCGCGGGTGCTGCGTCCTCGGATGGAATGATCGTCGTCAACGCAAGGCCGAGGGCAGCAAACGACGTCGCTCCGATCAGCAAAGAGATGAGCAGGCTTGGCACGGTCGCCAGTTGAAGCTCAACGCCATAGAAGACGCGACCAACGATCGTGATGATGACCGTCATCACAATTGCGA
>CAJQNJ010000229.1 GCA_905479685.1 uncultured Acidimicrobiales bacterium | reverse complement strand
AGGGACTGACGGGACCTGTTGATAGAGCACTACTCGGCAGGGCCGTTTCACTTTTCGATATCGGCTCCCCCTGCCCTGAGCAGCCGTCTCCACGACCCATTCACAGACTTGCTCTCGACCGAGGCTGGCCCCGACGGCGAGGGGTTTGTCGTCGACGGCCCGTTCGGCCATCCAGCGCAAGTCGAGCTGGTGTTGGGCGGGGACCGCCGGACTCGTCCAGCAGGATTCGCCCAAGCTGCCCTCGTCTCGAGACTGAACCTCCGACTGCTCGATAGTGACCCCGAAAGACTCCACGTCCACGCAGCAGCCGTCGGGCTCGGCGAGGTCGGCGTCGTTCTCGCCGCACGGTCCGGAACCGGTAAGAGCACAACGACCGCAGCGCTGGTGCTCGACGGTTGGTCGTATCTGAGTGACGAGTCGGTGGCGTTGAGTGCCGGCTCGAGTCTTCTGACGGGCGTGCCAAAACCACTTTCACTGACGCCAAACGCGATCGCGCTCCTCAGCGACAAGTATCCGCTTGCCCGCTTCGGTCCGCCAGACGCCGTCGCCGGTCCTGCAATCCACAAGAGCCTTTGGTCAGCGAGCGGGCTCGGCGGCGAAGTGCGCGAGACGATCGGGTGTGGTGTTGTGGCTGTACTCGAACGGCCGGTTGACGATGTTCGAGACCCGCACGCGACACCATTGAGCGCTGCAGAAGCGACGGTCCGCCTCCTCGAACTCACCCAGGACTTCGAGCGTTTCGGACCCGACGGTCTCGAGACCCTCGCAACACTGTGCGCGCAGTCGCAGTGCATCCGGTTGTCCCTTGGCGACCTTGCACAGACAACTCAGCTCCTACGCGACATCGCGGAACGACACACCCCGCCGCCCGAGCACGAACTCGAGATCATCAATTTTCGCGATACACAGACCGTCTTCGTTCAATCCGAGGCCGTCGTGATGAACTATGCAACCAACACGGCCATTTCCCTTCCCGCCGAGACCAGCGAGCTCTGGCGCACGGAATTGGGCGCCAATTCCACTCACTCCAAGGTCGCAGCAGGACTCCGGGATCTCGGTATTCTCGACCATACAGACGGCAACCGGAGCCGAACATGACAATCGACACCACCACCGATGCATCACTCGAGCAAACCATGGCGAAACTGCGTGACGGGGCGCTCTTGGCAACCGTTGGGACCGAGGCAATCGCGTGGTCACCCTCCAGCTATGCTCCGGTCCTTCTCGACCCAGTGCTCACCGCCCTTGCTCCGACGTTTGATGGTGTGAGCACGGTTCGCGAGGTCGTAGAGGACATCGCTGAAATCTTCGACATCGAAGCCGAACTCGCACACCAGCACGTGCAGCGAGCCAGCCATACGTTTTCGGCCAGGAAGCTCTTGGACAGTGACGAGGCCGAAGAGGTCGAACCGCTGGATTCCTCTCACCTCAGCCCCGACTGGTGACTGGAGAAAGAATCCCGCCTCGTCGAGGCGGACTCGATCACGCTCGAGATCGACGACGCGCTCGTCAGGATCTCCACGCCCGATAGTTCGATCCGACAAAAGTTCGCCTCTCGCTTCACCGAACACGTGGCCCAACAAGAGTTGTTGCTTGGTTATCTCGTCAAACCCCCGACAGAGCCTTCAGGTCTTCATGTCGCCGTCGATGGCGAGGGTCAAATCATCGGGCGTAGCAGAAACGTCGACGATCTGGTCGAGGTCGTCGGCAATCACATGCGAACACGGGCCTCCAACGAACCAGTCCCAGGACAGCTTCGCGTGCGGCTCAGAGCGCTCATCGACGAAGATCAGTCGATTTCGCTTCTGGGACAGCATGTCGGCGCTAATCCCAACTTTTCTGAGCGCCAGCTCGCCAGGCACGGCCTCAAGGTCATCGATTCGTCGTATGTCGATCTCCATGTGCAGTCACGGCTCGTGCAGATCGTCGATAGTGCCGGCGATCTGGCACCTGTTGGCGTTGTCGGCCACGTCTCCCTTGATCGGGCCAAAGGAACTGTCGACCGTCTGTTTCTACTGAACGTCACCGGGACCCCGTTCACCCCGGGCCAGGTTGCTCACCAGCTTGCGTGCGCAGTCCGAAGCGGATCCCGCCACGAGCGAGTCTCCTCAGCGGTCGCATTGGCCAATGCGCTGACGATCATCGAAGTCGGGACGTCGGCATCAACAGACGTCATCGCCTCCGTGGCAAAACGCGATTGAGCGACTACGTCGCCTCTCTACGTGCCAGCGATCGAAGTCCCGAACTCGCCCGCGACACCTGATGCCGCAACTGATCCGATCGAGTTCGCCCGCGAACCCGCAGGTAGTCCTCACCCGGCGCAACGGCGCTCCAGAGCACACGGGCAGTCGTCGAGGGAGGAGCCGTGATGGCTTCGAGCAGAGTCGATCTGATGACCGATGGCTGACCGGACTCGTATGCGCGCCGCATGATCCGCCCCATCGGGCCATCTTCTGACCGAGACGGGGGAGGGGGCACTTCGGCGACGCTGGCGGCTCGGGACAGACCAGCGTCGAGTAACCACCCCAGGTCGACCGAGTTCGCGAGTTCGTAGGCCTCGTCGACGACATGCAGTAACAGCAAGATGTCTGCGTCGGAGGATGATTTCTTGTCTTGTCCGACCGAAAGCACATTCTGACCGGCTGCCTGAATCAGCCGTAGAGGGGCAGGCAGCGCGCGAAGTTCCGTTCCGGCGATCACGAACGATTCGGGGTCGGCGAAAAGGTCTGCTCTCGCCATCAGATGACCGGCCGCTTGGTGGAGAAGCCGATGGTGAAGATCAATCTCGAATTCACCCACGCTGATCGGCATCGAGTGCTGAACCTGCCAGTAGCCACCGCGCATCGAATACTTCTGGCGAATATCTGACTCCTCCAGTACGGCCAGAACATCATCGAACTCTTCGGGCTGCACCAGCAGGTCGACGTCAGCGAAGTGCCGCAACGCCGGATTCGGGTAGTCAAGATGCGCCGTCGCCATGCCCTTGAGAACTCGCACGTCGATGCCAGCTTCTCCCAAGAGGCAACAGACCTGCAGCGCAGCGGCCTCCAAACGCACCATCGTCGCCATATGCGCCGCTACACGGCGATGCAGTGCATCGGTCACTTCGGGGTCAAAGGTCAACGTGCCGCGAACCACCGCATCCTCGAGCAGCGGCTCGAGTCGGTTTCGGGAGCAAGACGCCCACAACCGTGAAGCGACGTCAGAATCGATTTCGATGGCATCGCTGTTCAGCTCGGCTGCTGGGTGTGCAGGAGACAATATGCGACGCAGGAGCCAGCCGAGATCGGGCGTAACTTCCGACTCGGTCATCCTGGTTCGGCAACGGGTATCAACATTGCCGCGTCGAGCAGTTCGACGGCGCCCAAGTCCCTCAGCTCCTCAACGGTGCGAAGGAGACCGGCATGAATCATGTCGCGATCGTGACCCATCACTGCGGTCACGTCAGCGGCCAGTTCTTCAATAGAGCAGGGCTCGGCGATACTGCGCCACAACCAGTCACCAGCGCCGTCGAGAACAACAACGTCTTCCCAGCCTTCACGAAAGAGGTACGTGGTCGTGCCAAAGGAGCGAACGAAGGTCGTTTTGGCCTGCGACACCAACGAAGATTGACTGATCACGGCTGCCAGTCTCGCACTCTACGGATCGAACCACGAGGAGCGCTGCGGGAAACGATGACATTACGCGTCACCGGCGGTTCTGGCCTTGCGAGAACTCTCGACAGGACCTCCTCTCCTCTTTTCTCTACGACGGCGTGAAGTCCCCCGGCCGTGGCCACTGAACGAAATCGACGTCACTGATCGATGAAGCCCCGAATACGTTCCTGAATTGCTGGAATGGTTTCCACCTCGAACCACGGGTTCTTGGTGAGCCAATGTCGGTTTCTAGGGGAGGGGTGGGGCAGGACAACTTGTCGGGGTAGATAGTCATCCCACTTCGCGACGGTCTCCGTCAGGGTCTTCGGACGATCAGCGATGTACTTGGCTTGGGCATACATGCCGATGATCACCTCGAGTCGGTCAGCGGGAAGCTTCTCGAGCAACG
Organism: uncultured Acidimicrobiales bacterium; assembly: GCA_905479685.1. GTDB lineage: Bacteria > Actinomycetota > Acidimicrobiia > Acidimicrobiales > SHLQ01 > SHLQ01. The sequence goes on along the minus strand of CAJQNJ010000229.1, from coordinate 7,624 downwards.
GCTCATGCCATAGGGGAGCGCACTCGGGTCGAGGCGGCTTGTCACCAGAAGCCGCAGAGCCGGGATAACAAAAGCCCATGGGCACGATCGCTACCAGGCCGGGATCGTAGAACTGCTCCGAGCTGAGGCCCAACCACTCACGCAGACGGACGCCGCTCGGGTCATGCCACGGCACTCCAGATTCATGCACACGGCGGCCGGGCGCCTGACCGATCAGCACGATCCGCGCCCTTGTCGACACCTGAACAATCGGCCGCGGGCCATGAGGCAGATGTTCGGCACACACGGTGCAGCTTCGGATGTTTGCGAGTAGTTGTTTCGTACCGGAAACGTACCGCAGGCCGCTCGATCACCTGCAAATCGATTCCGTCCCGAGGCTGTTTCGCAGACGCACGCATCGGGTCCCCGGCGTCGTTACCCGAACCACGCCTCAGCGGTGAGTTCGAGGCTGGCGAGTCGTTGTTCGACATTGGCGATCGGGATGGTGACCATGAGTTCGGTGGCCCCCATCTCGACGGCAAGCTTGTCGAGTCCATCGGCCACATCATCGCCCGTTCCGAAGACTGCGTTGGTGCCGCCAGCCAGAGCAGCCGCGTAGTCAGGATGCTTCGAGGCATCGTCGGCTTCGAGCACGCCATACAGCCGGCCGGTGCGAAGGCCGTGTTTGAACAGGCGGTGCGACGCCAGAAGATGGTCGGCTTCGACAGCGGTTTCGGCTGCGACCGCCACGGCGGTCACGATCAGATATGGCTCGTCGAGGACGGGGGAGGGGGCGAAGTGTTGGCGGTAGATGTCGGCCGCCTCGCTCGTTCCGCCCATACCGAAGTGATGTGCGAATCCGAACGGCACCCCCAACATCCCGGCGAGCTGAGCCGAATACCCACTCGAGCCGAGCAGCGCAACGGTCGGACTCGACGTCGCGCGCGGTGTTGCGTTCACGTGCGCATTCATGCCGTCCTCGGTTCGAACATCACCGAGCAGCCCCATCACGTCGATGACGTGTTGCGGGAACTCATCGACGTCGATCGGGTTCATGTTTCGACGCAGCGCAATCATCGTGTTGCGGTCGGTGCCCGGGGCACGCCCGATGCCCAGGTCGATGCGTCCCGGGTGCAGGGCTTCGAGCATGGCGAATTGTTCGGCGATGACGAACGGAGCGTGATTGGGCAACATGACACCGCCTGACCCGACGCTGATCCGCTCCGTCGACGCGGCGAGGTGTGCGATGAGCACCGGAGGAGAGGCACTGGCAACCGCCGCCATGTTGTGGTGTTCGGCAACCCAGAACCTGGTGAAGCCGAGTGCGTCGGCCCGTTGCGCGAGCGCAGTAGTCGCCTGGAGCGCGTCGGAACTGGTCGATCCGTCGGGCACCAGTGAGAGATCGAGTACGGAGAGAGGAGGGCGCGACATGAGCGCAGCGTACCTCTCGCCACGTAAACCACATTCCGTCGACCGGGTCCTATTTCGGAGGAGTTGCGTCGGGCTGGCGTAGTGTCGCTTATTAGAGGCCTTCGAAGGAGATGTACATGTTGGACGAACGAACACTTGAACTGTTGAACGGCAAGAACTTCGGAACCGTGTCGACGATCATGCCGAGCGGTCATCCACAGACACAGATGATGTGGGTTGACACCGACGGCGAGAACGTCATCTTCAACACCGAAATTCACCGAGCGAAATTCAAGAACCTGGAACGCAACCCGCTCGTGACCGTCATGGTGATGGATGCGGACAATCCTTGGCGTTACGTCGAGGTCAGAGGTCATGTGGTCGAGACCATCGGTGGGCAAGAAGCACGAGATCACATCGATTCACTCGCAATGAAGTACCTCAACAAGGAGTACCCAAACCCGGTCCAGTCCGAGCGTGTGATCGTGAAGGTCGCACCCGACCGGCAGAACAACTTCCCACCGACGGAGAGGGCACCGCAGACGGCTCGCGATGCTGCGGAAGGGCAGTAGTAGCTGCCTCGGACCCAGCTCTTCAGTGACTAGGAGAGGTCAGCGGGCAGAGAGCGATTCGTCAACTCGTTTATCAGGGTGTCGGGATCGTCGACGCTCACGATGAGCTGATTGAGCTTCACCGGCGCGCCCAACACCCGACCTCGCTGGGTGGGGTCGAGGTCGATGACCACGAGTGGGCGACGTGCGCCGTTGACCATCCATCGGCCTCCCCACCCGTGGACGCCGATGCTGAGCGGAGCCCTGCCCTCCCAATGGGAGGCGCGCCGAACTAGGTCCCTGGGGAACGAGGTGCCGAAGCCGAAGCCCATGCGTACTTGGACCAGGTCACCCGTGACGTCGACGTAGGTGTTCGACGCGGTCGATGCCGCTAACAGCAGCAGAGGGCGCATCCAGGCGTACGTTGTGATCGGCATGCGCACGTGAACAACCTACTCACGGCACGGGCCACATCTCGACGGGCTACCGATCCCATGCTGATGGGATGGAGAGCAGATTGTATGCGTAGTAAGAAAAACAGCGGGCTCCATGACCTCATGGCTCGGGCTGCGGCAGAGAAAGCAGCCGTGGCGCGTGGGGACATACGTCCCGACGAGACCTCGGTGAGATGCTGGGCCAAGGCGATAGGAGGCATGATCGTCTTTCGAGACGACGGCAAGGTGGAAGACTCGAGCATCCGGCCTGGTGAATGCCACGTAGCTGGCGCACCGCTGGTCTATGAATGAGCCGGACTTCGGTCAAGTGAACAAAGCGCTGGTCAGGTACTTTGCGCCGCTGTCGCAGCCAAAGGTCACGATGCTCGAGCTCGGACCGCGTTCGATCGTGGAAAGTGATCAGTCGGATCGATGGGGGTAGTACCGTCACCTCCCATGTCCCAGACCGCATCCGATCCGTGGCCCTCTTCCATCCGCCGGGTGGCCTTTCTCTTTGCGATGTCCGCCGAAGGAACCGGTTTCGCCCGGCGACTGGGGTTGGAGGACCATGGCAACCTCGATCCATCGCTGCCGGCCCATTGGCTCTCGGGAAGCATCCCGGGGTCCGGGGGAGGATCCCTCGAGGTCGCGGTGGGATTCGCCGGTTCGGACCCCGAGCACCGGGTCGACCGGATCGGAACAGTCCCCGCTGCATTGGCCGCCCATCTGCTCATCCGCCGCTTCGAGCCGGATCTCCTGGTGAACGCCGGGACCTGTGGCGGTTTCAAAGCCCGAGGGGCCGCGGTGGGATCGATCTATCTGGGCTCGAGGGCCTTCCTCTTCCATGATCATCGGATTCCCCTGCCGGGCTTCGACGCGTTCGGGGTCGGTCGGATCGAGGCGCGATATCCAGAGGAACTCCTCGAGGTACTCGATGCGGAGCCGGGCGTGGTGTCGACCGGCGACTCCTTCACCCCATGTGCCGAGGACCTTGAATTCTTCGCGGCCGAAGGTGTGCATGCCAAGGAGATGGAGGCTGCGGCGATCGCCCGATTGGCACGCGATCACGGCCTGCCGTTCCTGGCGGTGAAAGCCGTGACCGACCTGGTCGACCACCCCGAACCCGAGCACGAGGCGTTTCTTCGCAATCTCGATCGAGTGAGCGGAGCGCTGGAAGAGCGGCTGGTTCGCTTGTTGGGTTGGCTGGAGACACGGTCCGAATCTCGAGCCTGAAGCTCCCGATATCGGCCGGGTCCCCAATTCGAAGCTCTCCCGATACTTCCACCTAGGCTCCCTTGCCATGTCTGGACTCTCGGTCGCTCAGATGGACCACTATCGCGAACATGGGTGGGTCGCCCCAATCGATGTGATGAGCGAGGAGGAGGCCGGTGAGCTTCTCCGGCTTTTGGAGGAGGCCGAGGCGAACCACCCGGACGAGTTGCACGCCGAGAATCGGAACAACGCGCATCTCGCCTTTCCGTTCCTGGCCGAACTCGCGCTCGATGATCGGATCGTCGACGCTGCAGAGAGCCTGGTCGGTCCAGACATCTCTCTGTGGTCGACCGTGCTGTTCATCAAAGAACCCAGCTCTTCCGGCTTCGTCAGCTGGCACCAGGATGCCTTCTACATGGGTCTCGAGTCGCACAATATGGTGACCGCCTGGATCGCGCTCAGCCCGTCAACCCGAGCGAGCGGCTGTGTCTCGGTCATCCCCGGTACGCAGACGAGCCGAGTCGCTCATCAGGACACCTTCGGCGAGGACAACATTCTCACCAGGGGTCAGACCGTGCCGAACGTCGACGAGGACACCGCAATCGATCTTGTCCTCCGCCCGGGTCAGATGTCGTTCCACCATCCCTGGTTGGTGCATGGTTCGCAGCCCAACCGCACCAGCCGTCGCAGAGTCGGGATCGCGCTGCAGAGTTATCTGGGATCCGACGTGCGCCCGATCCGAGGAGAACACCATGTGCTGCCTGTCCGCGGTGCGCAACCCGACGAGGCGTTCGTGTCCGTGTCGGCACCAGCAGCTGAAGTCGACGCCGCAGGTCGAGCGACGCGGGCTGCGGCCAACGCGGCGCTGGCCGGGGTGCTGTACGACGGCGCCGAACAACGTCGGGGTTTGTAGACAGCCGCAATCGGTGGCGGTGTTGGGAGTGGCGGTTGTGCCTTCGGGTTTCGGCCCTGATCTCTCTGCTACTTCAAAGCTTTTTGGGCTTTGTCCCAGGCGTGGCCGTAGTGCTTGATCGCCTTGTCCGGCTTGCCCTCGTCGAGATCCTTCTCCGACTTCACCAACTCAGCTTCAGCCTTATCGATCTCTCGCTGATCACCGCCCGCGGCAATGGCCGTATCGATCGCATACCACGCTTCGTCAGCAGCGTTGTCGACCAGCGACTGGATCAGCCCCGCAACGGCAGCGTCTTCCCTGCCGGCCTTCGATAGCTCTTTGACTGTCTTCGCCAACTCCGAGAAACCCTTCTTGACGTCCTTGTCAGCGAACTTGTCAATGGCCTTGTCGAGCTTGTCCTGAGCTTTCACCAACTTGTCTTTGGCTTTCTCAGAGACACCGGGGTCACCGAGGAGCAGACCGATCTTGGTCGACACCATCTCACGCGGATCACACGTAAGCACAGCAGCCTCCGATGGGTTCTCAGCGTTGCCGGACACGATGTACTCATCGACGAGGCCGTCTGCGGAGAGAAGACCATACAAACCACAAAAACTCGCCAAGATCGCATTGTTTTCGACTTGAATCCGGCTTTCGACTTGAATCCAGTTTTCGACTTCAATCAGGCCGCCGCCGCCGATCGAGGTGAGGTTCGACAAACCATCCAAGTCCGCCAACTCCGCATTGCCGATGACGTCGAGGTTTCCGCCGATCGAGGTGAGGTTGGTCAAACCATCCAAGTCCGTCAACACCGCATCGCCAGTGCTGAATTCACCACGGGTAAGCAAGACGTCGCCTGTCACCGACGTGAGTGAAAAAAGACCATCGAGGTCGCCAACGTTGGTTGTCGGAATCCGCAGGCTTCCGTCAAGGACTGTGCAACCACCCTCACCGAAGTCGCTGTCGAAGCTATCGACCTCCTCTTGTCCGGCCGGCGCAAGGTCGCCAACACAGACAACGGGAGCTTCGGCATGCGCTACGCCGCCAAACGCGAGTCCGCCCATTAGCAACGCACCTGACAACCCCAGGGCACTCAACGCACGCCCACCACGGCCCACAAATCCACTCATCAAGACTCCCTGCGCCGTTGTGCTGCCACCTTGAGGTCGCCAGCTAGTTGATCTTCAACTCGGAATTTCGGATTGAGAGTTGAGGAAACAGCTGACGGCACCGCGCAGCAATCCAGAAAGAGAACGGGGTCCTGGGCCATTCAGGCGGGCTTGGGACCTTGCCGTTATCACCGGCGGAGATTCGCGCCACCCGGCTGAACCTTCGGCCTGGGGTGTTTCCTACCTCGTCGGTTGCACCGGTTTTTCGTCGATTGGTAGATGGATGAGAGCGGAGGCCACGCCGAGTCCGATGGCGATGAGCCAGACGACGTCGTACGAACCGGTTGCATCGAAGACTCGTCCGCCCAGCCAGACGCCGAGAAATGCGCCGAGCTGATGTCCGACGAACACCAGTCCATAGAGCGACGACAAGTTCCTCGTGCCGAAAAGTGAGGCGACGATGCCGCTGGTCAACGGCACGGTTGCGAGCCAGAGGAAGCCCATGATCGCGCTGAACAGGAGTGCCGAAACCGTGGTCAGAGGCACGAGCAGGAACACCGACATCAGTACCGCTCGCAACGAGTAGAGGATCGCAAGGAGGGTCCGCTTGCTCATTCGGTCGCCCATGGACCCAAAGAAGATCGAGCCACCGATGTTGAAAAGGCCGATGAGGCCGAGCGCTGTCGAGGAGACCCACGTGTCGAGCCCGCCGTCCTGGAGAAATGCGGGCAAGTGGGCTGCGATGAACGACACGTGGAACCCACAGACGAAGAACCCGGCGATCAGGAGCTTGTAGCTCCGGTTGGATCTGGCGCGGTACAGAACGTCGATGAACGACAATGAATCGCCATCCTCACTCCCGCTGTCTGCGGCCGAGGGAAGCAGGAGTGCGATGAGGGCGACGACACAGAAGATGGCCGCGAGCCACAACATCGCGGTCTGCCAGCCGAACGAATCGATCAGCTGTTGCGATAGGGAGGCCATGAGGAAGATCCCCGCAGACCCAGCCGCTGTCACGAGTCCAAAGATCGCGCTGCGCCGCTCGGGGGGAACCACACGCCCGACGGCGCCGAGCACGACCACGAAGCCGGTGCCGCTCATGCCGAAGCCAACGAGGGCGCCGAGACCTGCGAAGAGGCCGAACTGTGAGGCGGTCACCGAGGTCAGGACCAAGCCCGCAGCAAAGAGCATGGCGCACCCCGAGAGAACCCATTTTGCGCCGAGTCGGTCAGCGACGAATGCGGCGAGGGGCAGCCCGAAGAGCAAACTCTGTAGGGCGATGGCCAAGCTGAACACTTCGCGCCCGGTGCCGAGCGTTTCGGTCACAGGCGGGAGAAAAAGGCCGAACGACCGAGAGGCTCCGGACGAGGCCATCACCGAAATTGCAGCGATGGCCACGACGATCCACATGTTCGCTTTCGGGGAACGGACCGTCTTGGTTGAGTCGGACAAGGCCGTCATATGAAATCCCCGGGTGCGGCTGTTCCAGGTGGACAGACGGCCACGGTGCACAATATCGGACTTGCCTACGGTGGGCCGGTCTAGGTGTACTCGACCACCTTTACCGCAGCGAACCTTGGCTATATGAGGTGAGCCCTTCGTAGTGGTCCAGTTGTTGTGCGACTCTTGATGCCCGATGTTCGGGCAGGAAGAATCAACATCACATGACTTCACACAAGCGCCGGCGGCACACGCCGGATCAGATCATCCGCAAGCTCGCCGAGGGAAACAAGCTCCTTGCGTCGGGACAGGAGCTCGACGAGGTATGCCGCCATCTCGAGATCGCCGAGTCGACGTGGCACCGATGGCTCGCCCAGTACGGCGGGATGAAAGCCAACGACGCCAAACGACTGAAGGAACTCGAGAGCGAGAACGCCCGATTGAAGAAGCTCCTCGCTGACGCCGAGTTGGACAAGGACATGTTGCGGGAGATCGCGTCGGGAAACTTTTAACCCCGAACCGGAAACGAGCAGCGGTGAACATGCTGCTCGACCGGTTCGGGGTCTCTCAACGACGAGCCTGCGACGTTGTGGGCAT
>CAJQNJ010000228.1 GCA_905479685.1 uncultured Acidimicrobiales bacterium | reverse complement strand
CAAGGCGCCCAAACTCGTCACGGCAGAAATGGTCAAGACGATGCGGCCCGGTTCGGTGCTCGTCGATGTCGCGATCGATCAGGGTGGGGCGTTCGAGACATCACATGCGACCACGCATGAAGATCCGGTGTACATCGTCGATGACGTCGTGCACTACGCGGTCGCCAACATGCCCGGCGCGGTACCTCGGACCTCGACCTATGCGTTGAACAATGCGACGCTGCCCTTCACCCTCGCCCTTGCCGAGATGGGTCCGAAGGCGGCCATGATGAAATACCCACATCTGCGAAACGGACTGAACGTCAGCGCTGGCTCGGTGACCGAGCCCCATGTCGCCAATGCCTTGGGCTATGCGTTCACCGACGTCGACGATGCGGTGGCTGCACTGGCCTCCTGACCCTCGGCGGTTCGAGTCACCGTCGAATGCTCGTTGCCCGGCTCAGGTTGCGGCGAGCCGTTGTGCCAGACGATGTTCGAAGTACGCGTGAATCAAGAGCGCTCCTGCGGCCGTCATCCCGATCAATGACAGGGTGTGAAAGCCCGACATCGACAGGACGACACCCGACGCGAGTGCACCAACTCCGCTGGCGACGTTCGTGGCAAGATCCGCTGCGCCTTGGACCGCGACACGATCCCCGAGGTCGACCGATTCGGTCAACAACGCAGATCCTGCGACGAATCCGAAACTCCAACCGAGGCCCAAGAGGAACAGACCCGGGAACATCAGCAAACGTGGTGCTTCGCCGGCGAGTGCAGTGAGGATCGTCGCGAGCACGAGGGTCAACCCTCCAATCGCAATGGTCGGGATTCGGCCGAATCGGTCCGAAGCCCAGCCTGCGAGCGGAGCAAACGCGAACATGCCCGCCGTATGCGCGGAGATGACCGCGCCGACAGTTCCGTTGCTGTGTCCGTGGGCCTCCATGTGCAATGGAGTCATTGCCATGACCATGACCATCACGGCCTGCGCCACGATCAGGGTGACGAACGCCAATCGAGCGAGCGGGCGGGCCCACGCAATGGCCATCGCCCGACCGAAGGGAACACCGTCCCGCCGCTTGGCATTCGGATCCACCCCTCCTGCAACGACGAGGGGATCGGGCCGCATGAACAACCAAATCGTCAAACCAGCGAGAAAGAAGAAGCAGACCGCCACGGCGAAACCGCCAGCATTCGCGTCGAGGGAGACAGCTTCGGCAGCATCACCCGCCACGCCGATGAAAAGTGGAAAGAGCACTGCGCCAAATGTGGCGGCGAAGATCACCGTGCTGATCTCGCGAGAACGACGACTGGCTGAGGCGAGGTCGGCAGCGGCATATCGCGACAGATTCGACGTACCGGAACCGACGCCGACAAGGACCATTGCTGGAACGAACAACAGCAGGGAGGAGGCTTGGATGGCAACGATTGCGAGCACGCCTCCTGCACCAGCGACTGCAAACCCGCCGCTCAAGCCTGGTGTGCGGCCGCGTCGTTGCATGTAACTGGCGAGCCACATGGCGCTGAGAGCTGATCCGACCGTGCCGGCGCCGGTTGCGAGCCCAGCCCACGTGTCGGACCCGAGCATGTCCTTTATGGCAAGGACCGAGACCGGGAACATGATGGAGACCGAACCTCGGCTGAGAACAGCAGAAACCCAGAGCACGCGCAGGGTACGCCGTTGCACCGCATCACGGTCGACACCGACGAGTTGAGCGGTCACCCGAGTACGGACACCAGTGTGTCCTGGCCAATTCTGCGCATGGTGGGGTCGTCGACCGAGTTGGCCAAACAAGCCGTTGCGTGGGACAACGCCCAGGCCCGCGCTCGATTCCACGTATGGATGTCGACACTGCGCCCGTCGATCGCAAGCTGCTTACGGAACTTGGCACGGGCGTCGTCGTCGAACACCATCCACGCTACCGAGAGGTCGGTCGCGGGGTCCCCGGCGGTGATGTCGCCGAAGTCGATCACCGCGCTGATGTGTCCACCGCGCACCAAGATGTTGAGTGGATGCATGTCGCCATGGAGCCACATCGGTTCGCCACCCCATTCGGGCGTGTCGACGAGCTCGTCCCAGAGTTCATGGAGACGGGAGCCGTCGACATCGGGTATCGCATCGATTCGCTCATGCACGCTGTCGGCCCGTTCGGTGAGTGCGACACCGCGGACAGGATTGTGGGGCGCATCGTCGGGTGCCGGAACATGGAGTGCGTTCAAGAACTGCGAGAGGTCCTCGATCAGCCGTCCTGTTGCCGGTCGGGGTACGTGAGCAAATGGGATACCGGGAAGCCACGGAACGATGCTCCAGTGCCATGGGAAGCCGAAGGCGGGCTTGCCAGCATGGGTCGGGACGGGAATCGCCAGCGGCAAGGTCGGACCCAAGTCAGGAAGCCAGCGTTGCTCGTTTTCGATCAGAAGTGCCGCTGCTTCTCTTCGCGGTAGACGCACAGCGTGGTGATCGCCAAGCCGATGGATCTCGTTGTCCCAGCCTTCGCCGTGCAATGTCAGCGGCAAGTCGGCGAGTTCGGGCACGAACTCCTTGAGCATCGTGTGGATGAGGTCGTGGCTGATGGTGACCTCGGCTGCAGGTTTGTTGGATGTCACGCTCTGACGATAGGCGACCAGTGACCGCGCGAACTACCGTCAGTTCGTGACGCAATCTTCTCGTGCACTCAGCGCAATGATCCGTCGCGACATTCCGCCCGAGCGAGTGGTCGCGCAGGCGGTGGAGCTGTAGCAGTATTTCGACGAACTGTGGGTCGTCGAGGATCTACCGTTTGCCGGCGGCATCAGCCAGATGAGCGCGATTCTCGAGGCCACCGAAGATGTCGTCGTCGGCCATGGCATCGCTCCAGCTCCCTTCCGCACGGCGGCAGCGCTGGCGATGGAATGGGCGACCCTCGAGCGAATGTATCCGGGACGTGTGGCTTGCGGTCTGGGCCATGGTGTCCAGTCGTGGATGTCACAACTGGGGGAGGATGTGGCATCGCCGCTCACCCTGATCGGGGAAACCTGCGATGCGGTACGTTCGCTGCTTGTGGGGGAGACGGTGAGCAGGGACGGCCGGTACGTGACCGTCGAGGATGTCACCTTGGAGTTTCCTCCGCGGATTCCGCCTCCAGTATCACTCGGTGTCGTCGGCCCGCGGTCTCTGGAACTCTCCGGCGAGCTCGCCGACGGGACGATTTTGTGTGAGGCACATGGCCCCGACGAGATCACACATGCGCGTGCCCGAATACGTGCAGGACAGGAGCGATCAGATCGACGCTCTGATCATCGAATCACGGTTCTGGCTGCCGTTCATGTCGGCGTTGTCGAAGACATCGTTCGCAATCCGGATGCTCCTGTCGGGTGGGAGGCGGTCTCTTCGGATCCAACCGAGGTCGCTCGCTCGCTGATGACCCTCTTCGAAGCTGGAGCACATTCCGTGGTGCTGGTTCCGCTGTCCAGCGACCCCGTAGATGGCCTGCGAGTCGCTGTTGAACATGTTGTACCAGTTGTCCGGGAGCTCCTCGCCGACCCTGGGGTCAGACCCTGAAACACCTGAAACAGCGACCCTGAAGTGTCGACTTGACCACTCCGCGTCGGAACGTTCGACGGTTGGTCATCCACAGAGGTCGTCCGGGACGTACAGCCAATATGAATGAATTGTCCGATGGTCCCTCGACAAGTTCCGATTCACGCGATATCGATGGGGTCATGTCGTCTACTCACCCACCGGTACATGGTCTTCATTCGCGCGTGATTGGGCGAGTCGGACTCGATCAAGAACGCCTCGATGTCGACATCGCAACGCTACTGGGGTTCCCCTTCAACCGGGGATATTCCGACTATGCCCGGGGCAATCCGGGGTGGCAGAACTGTGTCCTGATGAATCACAATGGCGATGAGAATGACATCGTCTTTGGCGGTCATGATGGACCACCAGTCGCGACGCCCCTTCTCGAACAGCTTCCCTACATCACGGAGCTACTGGCCTCTACGTGGAAGACAGAGCACCTCCTGTGGGCTCGAATATTCATGTGTGAGGACGGGATGTTGATCCCGCACCGCGATTACCTCGATCTTCCCGAGGACGAATTCACACGGGCCCACATCCCTCTTCAGTTGGGCGATGCGTCGATGCATTCCGAGCAGGGGAGCGTCTTTCGTATGCGAAAGGGCGAGGTGTGGTTCATCGACGGAACGGTGAACCACTCGGCCTACTCATATGACGGTGAGCCGAGGGTCTATCTCAGTGCCGACCTTCGAGCAGGTGTCCCGTTCGATGAGCTCTTTGTCGACCCGTCCCTGGCCGCGTACGACGTGAAGCCCGACATCGTCACCCTCCCTGCGTTGCCAGACGAATTCGACGTCACGATCGAGGGCCTGTCGAAGGTGCTCGGCCCCGACACGATGCAAGATGTCATCGGAG
>CAJQNJ010000227.1 GCA_905479685.1 uncultured Acidimicrobiales bacterium | reverse complement strand
CCGTCATCGAGTGTGATCACCACCGGTTTCTCGGGCAGTTCCTTTTTGGCGGCTATGGCCAGCGAAAGATCGTAAAGGTCCACGGACTCATATCCGTTTTCGGCCAGGTAAGCCATTTGCTGTTCGAAATCTTCCGGCGTTACCGACAGATCCTTGCGATATTTATCCACCTCGTCAGGCGGCTCGCTGACGTAATGATACATAAGAACAGGGACCTTAAGCGTCCAACTGTAAACGCCTGATGGCGTTGGCAGGGGTGGTTGTTTAGTCGGAGTGCTCTTCCGATCTGGCATCACCGCTACGGTCCCGGTCCCGGTCCCCGTTGTCGACCTCACGATCGGCGCGGGATCGGTGTGGGCGCTCGGCGAGAATGGTCGTGTCTATCGAATCAACACGGCGGACTTCACCGTGCAGGCGATCGATGCGGGCGTCGATCTCATCAGCATCACCGCTGGCCCAGATGCCTTGTGGACCCTCTCGGCAGCGGATGGATCGTTGCGGCGAGTCGATCCGGTGACCGGCGAGGTTCTGGTGACAGTTCCGGTTGGTCGTGATCCGATCGATGCCACCTTTGCGGGCAGTTCGGTGTGGGTCGCCCTGCGTTCTGGAACGTCGCTGATCGAGGTCGACACTCGGACCGCTGCTGTGATCAGCCGTACCGCGCTACCCGGTACGCCGACTGCGCTTCATCAGGGCGACTCGGGTGTGTTCGTTACGTTGGAAGGCGATGTGCCGCTGGTTCTCGTTGCCTCCTTGGGCCTCCCGACCGAAGAAGGCGAAGGCGAAGGCGAAACCTCGGGCGACGCCAGCGACGAAGGCTGAGGATGAGCGGAGATCCAGCGTTGCCCGACGGGCTGGATCAGTCGAGTGCGCCGTCGCTGTGGGAACAACATGCCGAGTGGTGGCAGGACGAATTCACCGATGGCGCCGACCCCGAGTACGAGGAGCAAATACTGCCGCTCGCCGCACAGCTCCTCGCGGGGTACGGCCGTGTGCTCGACCTTGGTGCCGGCGAAGGACAGATTGCACGTCTGGTCTCGCGCGATGGGGTATGCGTAACGGGGATAGATCCCACGTGGTCACAGATGCAAGTGGCTCGCGAGCGTGGGGGAGGTCCCAACTACGCGGTGGCTGGGGCAGCAGAGTTACCACATCCCAACAACAGCTTTGATGCTGTTGTTGCCTGCTTGGTCTTCGAACACATCGACCCGCTCGAACCCGCCGTTGCCGAGGTGGCTCGGGTCCTGCGGCCGGGTGGCCGTTTCGCGTTCTTCTTGAATCATCCGCTGCTCCAGACCCCTGGGAGCGGCTGGATCGATGATCATATGGTGGACCCACCGGAGCAGTACTGGAGGTTGGGGGAGTACCTCGTCGAGACGTCAACAGTGGAGCAGGTACAAAAGGGTGTCTTCATACCGTTCGTGCATCGCCCGTTGAGCCGGTACGTGAACACCCTTGCGCAGCACGGATTGGTCATTCGAGAGTTGCATGAGCCTGGGCCGCCACAGGGATTTCTCGACAAGTCACCGTTCTACGCTGCTGCGTCCGCGATCCCGAGACTGCTGGTTCTGGTGTGTTCGCTCGAAGAGGCTCGACAGTGATCGGTTTCTGGTTCAAGGACCACCCTCAAGTGGTCGTAGGATTGGATCGATGAGCGAGTTCGTAGTCGTCACCGGAAATTCTGGCGCCGGACGATCGCACGCGGCCAATGTGCTCGAGGATCTCGGTTGGTTCGTGATCGACAATCTGCCGCCTGCGCTGATCTCGAAGGTCGGCGAGTTGGCCGACGCGCCTGGGTCCACGACGACCAACGTGGCGCTTGCGGTGCCTGGTGGAGACAACGTCGATGAACTGCTCGCGGCGATTGCCGAGCTCCGAGGATCAGGTGCTCGCGTGCGGATCTTGTTCCTGGAGGCCTCGACCCCGATCCTGGTGCAACGATACGACTCGACCCGTCGCCGACATCCGTTTGGCGACATGGGGCTTACCGAGGCGATCGAGGGTGAACGGTCGGCGCTCGAGGCGGTGAAGGCCGAGGCTGATGTCGCGATCGACACGTCAGATCTGAACGTGCATCAACTGCGGGATCGTTTGTTCGAGATTTTCGGCACCGAATCGCCAGCTGGCGGTATGCAAACCAAGATCGTGTCGTTCGGGTACAAACACGGCCTTCCGATAGACGTCGACATCGTCTTCGATTGTCGCTTCTTGCCGAACCCACACTGGGTGGAAGAACTGCGCCCGCTCACCGGAATGGATGAGCCGGTGCGTGACTATGTGCTGTCTCAATCGCTGACTGCAGCGTTTCTGGAACGGATGGAGCGAATGCTCGGGCTGGTCATGCCTGCGTATGTGCAAGAGGGAAAGTCGTATCTCACCGTCGCCTTTGGGTGTACGGGAGGACAGCACCGCTCTGTGGCCATCGCCGAGGAGGTCGGAAGGATCCTTCAACGTTCTGGGTACGAGCCGACCATCCAACATCGCGACGTGTCGAGGGCATCCACCTCGGGATGATACAAACCGCGCAACTCCCTGTCTTTGGGTTGGCGATGCGCTAGAAACACAGTGAAACGACACGTCGAAGGGACGCGTACAAAATGACAGTTCGTGTAGGAATCAACGGCTTTGGCCGAATCGGTCGCAACTACTTCCGCGCCGCGAAGGCAACGGGTGCGGACATCGACTTCGTCGCAGTGAACGACCTCGGGTCGATCGAAACGATGGCTCACCTGCTTCGGAACGACAGCGTTCATGGGCGCTACCCCGGCAAGATCACTGCGGGCAAGAAAGAGATCCGCGTCGATGGTGACAGAATCCAGGTTCTGTCCGAGCGCAACCCTGCCGACCTGCCGTGGGGCGAACTCGGCGTCGACGTCGTCATCGAGTCCACCGGCATCTTCAACTCGAAGAACGCCGCAAGCGCACACATCGAAGCCGGTGCTCGCAAGGTTGTGATCTCGGCCCCAGCCGACTGCGACGCAACTTTCGTGATGGGCGTCAACGACGATACGTACAACCCGGCTCGCCACCACGTCATCAGCAACGCCTCGTGCACGACGAACTGCTTCGTGCCAATGGTGAAGGTCCTCGACGACAACTTCGGCGTGGTCGAAGGCTTCATGACCACCGCACACGGGTACACCGGCGACCAAGCGCTCGTCGATGGCCCGCACAGCGACCTTCGTCGTGCTCGGGCTGCGGCGATCAACATCGTTCCGACCTCGACGGGTGCGGCGCGGGCGACTGGCCTGGTGCTCAAGAAGATGGCTGGCAAGCTCGATGGCATCGCTCTTCGGGTACCGATCCCTGATGGGTCCTTGACCGACTTCACCTGCACGCTGAAGAAGCCTGCAACGGTCGAGCAGATCAATGCGGCGTTCAAGGAAGCGGCGAGCAAGGGTGCGTTGAGGAACGTGCTCGAATACTCCGAAGAACCACTGGTGTCGTCAGACATCGTCGGCACGACTGCATCCTGCACGTTCGACTCGGGGCTCACGATGTCGATGGGAACGCTCGTCAAGATCGCCGGTTGGTATGACAACGAGATGGGCTACTCGACTCGTCTCGTCGAACTGACCGAGATCGTCGGCAAAAAGAAGGCCCCGGCCAAGAAGAAGGCCCCAGCTAAGAAGGTCCCGGCCAAGAAGGCTGTCGCCAAAAAGGCCCCAGCAAAGAAGGCCCCGGCCAAAAAGAAGGCAGCTGCACGACGGTGACAGCAGTCCCACATCTTGAAGATCTCGGCGACGTTGCTGGGAAGCGAGTTCTGGTCCGCACGGACTTCAACGTTCCACTTGTGGATGGCGAAATCACCGATGACCTCCGCATTCGTGCTGCCCTGCCAACGCTGCGGTGGTTGCAGGAGAGCGGTGCTGAGGTGACGGCGATGAGTCACCTCGGGCGTCCAAAGGGCGAGCCGAACCCCGAATACGACATGGCCCCGGTGCGCGATCATCTTTCGACGTTGTTGCCTGGGGTCAAGTTGCTCGACAACCTTCGATTCGATCCGGGTGAGACGGCGAACGATCCGGCGTTCGTGGAGCGGTTGGTCAATCGCCAGGACCTGTATGTGAACGATGCTTTCGGGGCATCACATCGCGCGCACGCGTCGATCGTTGGTCCCCCGATGCATCTGCCTTCTGCGGCTGGTCGTCTGCTCGCCAAAGAGGTCGAGGTGCTGATGGGCGTTCGCAATGATGCTCGTCGCCCGTTCGTGGCGATCATGGGCGGTTCGAAGGTGAGCGACAAGGTTGCGATCATCGAGGCTTTGAGTGAACGGGTCGACACCCTTCTCGTTGGTGGTGGCATGGCGTTCACGTTCTTTGCAGCGATGGGACATTCCGTCGGGAATTCTCTGCTCGAGGAATCGATGATCGACTACTGCCGTGAGCTCTTGAAGAGCGATCGGCCGATCAAGTTGCCTTCGGACATCACGGCACTTGGCCCCGGCGGTCAGCTGTTCGACCCGAGTGCGGGCGGCGAGGTCCGCCAAGTCGGCCAAAGTGTGCCCGAGGGTTGGATGGGCGTCGATATCGGACCGGGAACAGCGGCTGAATTCAGCGACATCATCGCTGAAGCACAAACTGTGCTCTGGAACGGGCCGCTCGGTGTGTTCGAGGATCCGCGTTTCGAGGCGGGCACGAAACATGTCGCGCACGCGGTGGCTGAGGGACGGGGCTTCAGTGTTGTTGGCGGTGGCGATAGTGCGGCTGCTGCGAAACAGTTCGGTGTGGCCGAGGAGATGGATCATGTCTCCACGGGTGGCGGTGCGGCTCTCGAACTACTCGAGAAGGGCGATCTGCCCGGGTTGCAAGCGCTCCGCGGCGAATACGCGTAGTTTCGGGCACAGGACGTGTCCGCGGATCTCGACCGGAAGTGTCGAGCGGCGAACAGGTAGTTTCGGGCACAGGACGTGTCCGCGGATCTCGACCGG
>CAJQNJ010000226.1 GCA_905479685.1 uncultured Acidimicrobiales bacterium | reverse complement strand
CGCGGCCTGTGGTGTGTCGCTGCTGCAGGCAGCGACGAGCAGTACGACGCCGAGCGACAAATACCGGGCTTGCGATGGCCAGAGAGTCATGGCGTCGCGCCTCGTTGGGTAGTTGTGCCGGTCCAGATCGAGTATTCGGTTCCGCCCTTGAGCCTGATCGATGACGAGACGAATCCGTGTGCCGGATCGCGCACCCAGGTGGGGTACGGGTGGTCCTCGTCATCGACGTTGTCGGCGATCACCACTGCTCCCGGCCGGAGGTTGGGTACGAGCATTTGAAGGATCTCGGCGTAGAGGGCTGGGCCACCGTCGAGCAGCAGGATCTCGATAGGGCCGCCTGGGTCTTTGAGGGTCTGTCGGGCATCGCCGGTTCGAATGTCGGCGAGGTCATCGAGGCCTGCCGCTACGAGATTCTTTCGGGCAGTCGCGGCTTTCTTTTCTATGAGCTCGGAGCCAACGAGGGTTCCAGCGCCGTTGTCACGCAAACCGGCGGCGAGGTAGATGGCCGAGACGCCAAAGGACGATCCGAACTCAACAATTCGTTCCGGTTGAACAGCTCGGACGGTCTGGTAGAGGAATCGTCCCTGCTCACGGTTGACAGGCAAGTAGAAGTCTTGAAGCTTGTCGTACCAAGCCTCGGGTGTCAGATCGTTTCCGTCTTCGGCTTCTCGAGTGGCCCTGATCGTGCTGCGAAGCTCCGGCATCTGGGCGTCGGCCTCTGCGTGGAGGCGTTCGAGGAGTTCCGACACGGTGGGGTCGGCAAGTGAGTTCATGATGTTGTAGTTTCAGGGCTGAGGGGTCTTCGGGGGGCGAGGAACCGTTCGACCGTGCTGGTGATGAGGTCGTCGGTGATGCGCTCTCGGAGCATGACGTGTTGGTGGAACAGCGGGCCCGCAAGGGTGGCGCAGGCTTCGTCAACGTCGAGCGAGGAGGAGAGTTCGCCCCGATCCACGGCGGCGGTGAGGATGTCGTGAATCTGTTGGAGTACACCGTTCACGAAACGCTGTTGGGCGGCGACAAAGGCTTGGTCTTGGTTGGCGTACGTGAGCAGTGCAGCGAAGAGTTGCCGAAATGGTCTCTTGGCCAGCCGGGCACGGAGGTTGGAGAGCGCCATGACGAGGTCGGCTTCAAGATCATCGGTGACGGTCGTGGGCGCGTGCGGTGAGACCACCGTGTCGACTGTGTCGAGTAGCAGGCTGGATTGGTCTGGCCAGTGGCGGTAGATCGTTGTCCGTGCGACACCCGTCTCTTGGGCGATACGCATTGCGGTCACTTCACTCGCCCCATGCTCGACGAGCAGATTGACGGCAGCGTCGAGGATGACTTGGCGCACCCTGGTGGTGCGGGGGTTCTCGCCTTGTTGCGTCGTTGGGTTCACCATCTGCTCTCCGATTGCCACGTTGTCATCTTAGGCTACCATCTGTATCTTAAGCTACAACACGTAGTCTAATTTCATCGTTCTCACCACAGAGGTAACCCGTGACTCAATCTGATCCGATCGCTCGCTTCGATGGGAAGACCCTCAGCTACACCTACGACAACGGCTGGGACTTCAGCAATAGCTTCGAAGGCAACATTCGCATCACGATGAGCCCTCGTCGGGGAGAGCTGCGCGAACCGGTGCAGATGCGAGAGCTCCGCCCAGACGTCTTCCTCGTGTCATGGATCGACGCCGAGATGGGAATGCTCGCTCAGATCATCGATCTCGAGAACGGCACAGTCCTCGCCACGATCCCATCCGAGGATGAGCCGAACACCACCGAAATCATCAGTGCCGCGATCTCCAGCTTCGTCGGCTGACCAGCTCACAACAACGCTCATGACCCCCCGCACAACTCCGAGGATCCACCGTGTCTGAACCGATCATTGCTGACAACTCACCGAAGGCCGTCGACGTGAAGGCGGGTGAGGAATATCACTGGTGTGTGTGCGGCCAGTCAAAGAACCAGCCGTTTTGTGACGGTTCCCACATAGGTACAGAGTTCACGCCTGTTGCGTTTACACCGGATGCTGATGGTGAGGCGTACTTGTGTGCATGCAAGCACACGGGCAATGCACCGAATTGTGATGGCACACGCACCCAGTTCACGGCCGATCAGGTCGGCACCGACGGCACCGACGGCACAGGCGGAGACCCGGCGGAGACGCCAGTTGCTCTAGGCGACTCGGACAGCCCCGTCGCTCGGGCCACTCCAGAAGAGCCAACCGTGGCGTTCATTCATGAACTCGCTCGCGACGGGCTCTCGAAAGTCGGCCATCACGGCCCGATGACCTCGATGGGTGTGCCCCGCAAGGATCTCCCTCATTGGGACGATCTGCAGATCATGGCCGCCCAGATGGCGACCAAACCGCTGCTCGATGACGTCGACGTCGCCACCGAGCTGATCATTGGCCCGGAGGCTGACAAGCCGCTTCGCCTCGAGATTCCGTTGTTCGTTTCCGACATGAGCTTCGGTGCACTATCGGAAGAAGCAAAAGTCTCGTTGGCCAAGGGAGCTGAACTTGCCGGCACCGGGATCTGTTCTGGCGAGGGAGGCATGCTTCCCGAAGAACAGGCAGCCAACAGCCGCTACTTCTACGAGCTGGCCAGTGCGAAGTTCGGTTACCACGATGGGTGGTCGTCCTCGAGGTTTGTTCGGTGGTTGTGTCCAATGTCTGCGAATTCGTTGTCGATGCCAGCCGAGCACGGTGTCGGGTTTGACGATCAGAAACGCGTTGCGTCGACGTGCCCGCTTCATTGCAGACCCAAGAATCCCCAGGATCGTCCGGTCGACGTCAGCGAATTGTGGTCGGTTGATCTGACGTCGCAGGACCAGGAGTTGATGACGGAGAGCGAGGATCGCTGCGTCACGGGCGTCGCCTGTGGCGAATATCCATCTGAGTCGGTTGAGAACAAGGCGAACCAAAGCAGGGAACAGGGTCACGAGCGGAGAAGGTTACCGGCGAGTCCAATGCCCGAAACCCGTTGAATCACAGCACGGACGAGTTGACGGCACGCACAGGGTCGATGCGCTCCGTTTCTATGTTCCCGACCATTTCTGCGTCCAGGAACGGACGGTTGACGGCAGTACGGGTTCTATTGAGTTCGCGCGCCGTAAGTGACCTCAGCATGGGGTCTACAAAGTTCATCACTTCTGTGAGTGGATCGGTGAAGTCCTCAGGGGTCGATTGGAGCTATTGCTTTGACGCCAAGCCGCCCATTTTGGTTGAGCGAGATCAGACCGTGAGGAGTGCTGCGGGGATGATGGCGATGCCGTCTCGGCGTCTGTAAGCGTGAGTGCCAGTGGTGATGACGGCTGCGTCAAGCAGGTTGGGTCCGATTGTCTTCTCGAGCCATTTGAGGTGGCGGAGGTCGCTGTCGTCGACGGTGGCGGTGAGTTTGATCTCTATCGCAAGGACCTTCCCATCGTTGCGTTCGATAATGAGGTCGATCTCGTGTTCACCGCCGCGGGTTCGAAGATGTCGGACGCGGGCTTCGTTCGCTTGGGCGTAGGTGCGAACCGAGAGTGTCACGAGGGACTCGAACAGTGCGCCGAGCAGCGTTCCGTCGCGGGGGACCGGCGGTCCACTACTTTGTCCGTCGAGGAGGGCGTCGACACCCACGCCGAGGAGGCGGGCGGCTAGTGCCGGGTCGGCGAGTTGGTGCACCGGTGCCGAAGCGAGGCGACGGAGGTGGTTTCGGCTCGGAACCCAGGCCGGAACCTCCTCGATCATCCAGAGCTGTTCGAGCGTTGTGCGATACGGACCGGTCGTTGTCTTTGCAGGTTTGTCGTTCTCACCTGCCGAGGATGCGTCTCGGATTGTCTCGTACGAGGCGGTGGTCGAGGAGGCGGCGGCATAGGCGGCCATCCATCGGCGCAGCGCAGCGGGATTGCGTATGCGTAGGCCGGCTTCGGGGAAGTCGTGCTCGACGATGCGGTCAAGGTAGCCGTCGAGTTGGGCGCGCAGGACGCGGCCGGTGCTTTCTCTGATTGCAGGGAAACCGGACGCAACGATTTCCTCTGTGTAGGTGGCTAGCCCGACAGTGCTGACTCCCTCGATTGGTGCCCGTTGTCCGGACAACAGGCTTGCGACGCTTACAGATGGCTCGGCGAGCGCTCGCTCGGCGAGTGACAATGGGCGCATACGGACTGTGACGATGCGTCCGGCGCCTGAGTGTGTCGGTGCGCTGGAAGGGGACGCCGATCCGGTGAGAAGGAAGCGTGCCGGAGAGGGGTCGTCGTCTACGGCACGTCGTACGAGGTCCCACGAGGCAGGAAAGCGCTGCCATTCATCGATCAGCACGGGTGGGTCGCCGGCGATAAGGCGATTGGGTGCGGCACGGAAGACCTCGAGCTGACCCGGGTCATCAAGCCGGTGCACAGTCTCTGCCCGTTGCATTGCGGTCGCAGTTTTTCCGACGGCCTTTGGTCCTTCCAGGGCAATTGCTGGCAGGCCATGGAGAAGCTCGTCGATTTCTTGGTCAACGATCCGTCGTCGGTACGTCATAGGTTTAAACAATACCATATGGACGCCCATTGCACTACGAAATGGACGGCTACTAGATGACCGTTTGGACGAAGACAGATTGAGGTTTGGGTGCGACGCTGCATCCTTGGGCCGGTATCGCAGTGTGGGTCGAGAGGTGTCGCGTTGCTAGTGCTTTGCTAATGGCATCGAGGTCTCTGGCGCGGTATCGAGTGACGGGGGTTGGTCTCCCGGGTCGCTGGACGCTGGTCAGGCCTGCTGGTTACCGCAGGACACGGCCTATCGAACCTTTGCCCTCGACCATCCCGGTCAGTTCGCGTCAACGTTGCTACCGCCACGATCCGATCTCGACGAACTGGCGACGGCGAACGAAACGCTGATCGACGTGTTCGCGCTCCAACGCACGCGTGCCTCGCCCAGTGATCACGACGCCGAATACCGGTACCTGCTCGATGCACTGCAACGCGGGCTCCTCAACCCGACCGATGAGGCAGAAGACTGACACGCCGAAGGCGCGTATCGAACCGGCATATGCTCGTGTTGGCGTTCACTTGAGCGACCTAATACGGCCACTGGCGGACGGCACTCCACACATCTACGCCTGTGCATGCCAGAAACTCCGTCGTTGAGTGGGGGAGCGAAGCTTCGTCGACCGTTGGACGTGACTATGCGGTGGAGTTGGTTGGGCCGGCTGCGGCACACTTCGCCGGAAGCGTGGCGCGAACACGAATGTTCCGACCCGCGATTACGAGCGGGTGAAGTTCGTGCGCTGAGCAATCAGATGTGCCGTACTGGGCTCTGTCGTCCTTGGCGAAGGGACGGCGGTATTCAGCACGACCGCGTCGTTCAGAAATGACCTTGAGCCCTAGGCCCGAAACCGCCGATCGCGCAATGCTGATAGCGAGTTCTTGAGAAAGAAGGAGGCCGTGATCGTTGAGAGTCCTACGTCGTCCGAGGAGATTGCTGCAATTGCGGAGGAAGCGTACGTTTTCTCGTTTCCGATGTTGATGGGGTACCGAGCTTGCTTTGCCAGCGCCTTGGTGCCGTCGCTGCCGTCCTACAAAGCCCCGTTAAACGAGATGCAGGGTGACCCGGTGACGCTCGACCACAA
This sequence comes from uncultured Acidimicrobiales bacterium, assembly GCA_905479685.1. Classification (GTDB taxonomy): domain Bacteria; phylum Actinomycetota; class Acidimicrobiia; order Acidimicrobiales; family SHLQ01; genus SHLQ01. The sequence continues at coordinate 237 of CAJQNJ010000226.1, read as the reverse complement.
CTTCAAAGACGTGATCTCACCAAACGCCGATACGCCGTACTCGGGTGCGGTGCTCGATCTACGGGCCGAGCCTATGGTGCTGTCCGTGCCGGCGGTGACCCCTCGATAACGCCCCCAGAATCACTGGTCGCGTCCATAAACGCCTGAACGTGCCGTAAATTCGACCGGGCTGATCTGGGGCGTTTGTCGTCGTGTTTGGGGCGATCTCGGTGGGATCCGGATCGCGCTGATCCCGGA
>CAJQNJ010000225.1 GCA_905479685.1 uncultured Acidimicrobiales bacterium | reverse complement strand
TCAGCGGAGCATCGAGCTGATGTCACGCAATCGTGGTCCATCGATCGAAGATGTCGCTCGCGAGTCTGGTGTGTCGGTCGCTACGGTATCTCGAGCGCTGCGTGGATTGCCGCACGTGGCCGAACACACGCGAACTCGGATGGAGATACAGGGACCCGGGCGCGCTTTCTTGCGAGCATTCTCGACTCGAAGAAACGGGTTGACGGAGTGATCGTTGTCGATCTCAACCTTTCTGAGGAAGCAGCGAGCAAGCTATGGCAAGCGGGCATTTGTGTCGTCACGGCGGGGTTTTCAACCCTCTCATTTCCGGCAGTGGTCGTCGATGACTATGACGTCGGCTTTGTCGCCACGCAGCGAACCTCTGGACCGGCGTCGGTCGTGCGCGCAGCGGATCCGGGGCAGCGATCGTCGGCGACCCAGATCAGGTACTCGCCAAGCTGCACGCCTACCGAGATGTTGGTATCGGTGCGTTCATCTTGTCGGGGTATACCCACGCAGCCGAAGCCGATCTGTTCGCGCAGCATGTCCTTCCAAACCTGGAACATGGCCCGCTGTTCGCAGACTCGACCACTACTCCGACATGAGAGATAGCGAGTTCCCGAAGGGGTTCATCTTCGGCACCGCGACTTCGAGCCTTCAAAGCGATCTCCCAGGCGTACTTGTTGTCGTTGTCCCTCCCGAGCCCGAGGATGACTCGGCGCCACAGCGGGTGAGCTAGCGGATCGAAGCGCTGAACCTTGTAAATCTCGCCTTGCGAGCCGTAGATCTCGCCTTGCGAGCCATCTGGAGCGCTTTCCACTGCAACGGGCCGATCGGGACGTTGGACGACGTTGGACATCGAGCAAGTCGAGAATGGTCGAGGCGACGTCGACCGAACGGGGCGTGCCTCGTAAATGGTCGACTCGGGGATGGCGAATCCAGACCCTCGAGACGTCGGTATGGTCGCCTGTCCGGTGGTAGTCCGCTCGAGTCCTGGAGCCACAGTCGTGTCATCCAGCGAGGACCCGCCTTTTCAGTCCCGACAAGGATCACCAACCGAAGCCGTCGTCAGTGCGTACGCGGGATTCGGCCTTGGCCGATCTGGCGTCGAATCACTTCAATCACCGCTGAATTGTCGTAGTCGGCGAGGCCATCCTCCATGCCTTCTTTGAAGTTCTCATATACGGCGTCCCGCAATGCGACCGGCACGCCTAGCTCCTTGGCCTGGGCAGCGATCAGTACGGCGTCCTTGTAGCTCGTCGAGAAATGACCGGCTGGAGGTGCGTGGTCACCGGCGATCATCCGTTTACCCCAGATGTCCATTGCCTTAGAAGCCGCAGCGCTATCCTGGAGAACGGTGAGCATCGTGCTCATGTCGATACCGGCGGCCTCGGTGATGACGAGCGTTTCAGCGATCGCTTGCCGATGGATACCCAGCGCATGGTTCACGATGAGTTTGGCCCGTGCTCCCGATCCAACAGGACCGACCGTGTGTACGGCGCGTCCCATGGCTTCGAGTACTGGCAGGGCTTTGGCGATGTCGTCGGCGTTTCCGCCGACCATCACCACGAGGTCGCCAATGGCGGCCATTTCCCCATTGCCACTCACAGTCGAATCGACGAATCCGATCCCGGCTTCGCCGAGGCCGCTCGCCATCGCCAACGTGTGTCCAGGGTCCGCAGTTGACGTGTCGGCCACGACAGTCCCCGGTGCTGCAGCGCTGACGATTCCACCGTCGCCCAGCGTGACCTCGAGACCGATGCCGCTATTTGGCAGTGAGAGCAGGATCACATCGACGTCGGTTGCGGCCTCGGCCACAGAACCTGCCGCGCTGAGTCCTTCGATCAGACCCGCTCGATCTGGATTGACGTCGAACCCCTTGACCGTGTGTCCGGCTGCGACGTTGAGCCTGGCCATCGACGAGCCCATCAAACCGAGCCCGATGACTCCCAATCGCGTTGTCCCCATCATTCCCCCATCTGGTTTTCCATCCCTGAGTTTGTCAGGGTGCTTCTCGAGCGATACCCCATTGTCGTCGATGCTGCCCCGATAGGGCACATGTGGACCTGGTCGCGCCGCTGACCAATCATCTGGGTGCTCTCGAGAACGGGAGGTGGCGGAACGGTCGGTGAGGTGTCGGTGTTGTCGACCGACGATGCGATTCTTGACGGGGTTCCCCTGGAGCGGCTCGAGGAGGAGATTTCGGGGTTCGCGTCTCGGATTGCGTCGGCGACCGCGGCGTGGCTGGTGTGGGTGGCGGCCTACGACCGGCGGCTGGGTTGGGAGTCGTGGGGTGTGAAGTCGTGTGCGCATTGGTTGAACTGGCAGTGCGGAATGTCGCCGCGAACTGCACGAGAGCACGTGTCGGTGGCTCGTCGGTTGGAAGGCGCACCGGTGTTGTGTCAGGCCTTTCTGGACGGTGAGCTGTCGTTCTCGAAGGTCCGGGCGATTTCACGGGTGGTGTTGCCTGAGAACGAGGTGGACCTCGTTGAGATGGCCAAGCTGACTACGGCCTCTCAGCTCGATCGGATCGTGGGCAAGATGGCGCCGAACGATGCGGGCGAAGACGACCACAAGACCCCTTGTGATGTGACGTTCGCGAACAACAGTGATGGCACGATGACGATGACGATGACGCTCACAGCGCCCATCGCCGACGTGCTCATAGCGAAGAAGGCGCTGCAGGTCGCGGCGTCGGGAGTGATCGATCGCGAACATTTCGCGGGCGAGGCAACGACCGAAACGATCGAGCGGCTCGGTGGAATGAAGGCCGTCCGATCGGCAACAGCGTGTCAACTGGTCACGGGCACGTTGCATGGTCCTCGGAAGGTGATCGAGTCTGTATTGGTTGTCGCCGATGTTGGGACACTGTCGGGCGATGACCCCGATGCGGAGTCGACTGTCGAGAACGTTCGGGTAGATCCGGTGGTCGTGCAGCGTCTGGCATGCGATTCGACGATTCAGACGGCGTTGGTCGATGGGGGAGGAGGAGAGTTGGCGACGGGTGCGGAGCAGCGGATTGTTCCCCGACGTTTGCGCAGGTTGCTGCTTCGCCGCGATCACGGGATGTGTCAGTTCCCGGGATGTGAGTCCGAGCATCGGCTTCATGCGCATCACATCGTGCATTGGGCGAACGGCGGGCCGACCGAGCTTTCAAATCTCATCTCGGTGTGCGACTTTCATCATCACCGATTGCACGAGGGCAGCTGGAACATCGAGGCCACTGCCGATGGCTTCGTGTTCGTCGACCCGGCTGGGCTGCGCCACCGGGTTCCCGTGTTGCGGTTGCCGACGAGCCGTCCACTCCCACTGAAGAACGGCGCCGCGGCGCCGCTTGCAGGGTTGAGTGAACGAGCCGACCTCGACTACGCAGCCGACGTCCTCATCTCCAACGCCGATAGGCGCCAGCGAAGAAAGGCAGAGCCACCGGCCACCGCTTATCGTGCTGCACAATCTGGTCGGTGCCGAGGAGTTTGGCACCCACTTAGACACCCCAGGGTCCTATCGTGTCAAGCGGCGATGGTGAGGTCGGTTGTGCGGTGGGCCCAAGCAGTGTGTTCGTTGTAGTGACTGCGGGTTCTGAGGCAGCCGTGGAGGTAGCCGACGAGGCGGTTGCCGAGGGCTCGGAGTGCTTGGTGGTGGAGGTCGCCCGCAGCGCGTCGTTGGTCGTAGAACTGTCGGGATCCTGGGCTGGTCAGAAGCGAGCAGAAGGCCCATTGGTCGATGGCGTCGTAGAGGCGTTTGTTGCGG
>CAJQNJ010000224.1 GCA_905479685.1 uncultured Acidimicrobiales bacterium | reverse complement strand
ATCCTTCTCACTGGCCAGGCCGGGCATCAGGACACCATCCGGGCGATCAACGAAGCCGACCTCAACCACTACTTTTCCAAGCCGTGGGACCCGAACGAGTTGGTTGCGGTTGCCGTACGGCTTCTGACTGATTTTGTCATCGATATGGGCATCGACCCACTCCGCTACGTCCGGGATCTGGACGGTCCGCGCCTGATGGCGGCGTTCGCCAAGCACGGGCGGCCGGACTGAACGTCCGCGCACCAGGCGTTGATGCGTCCTCTGTGTCCACATCTCTGATGCCTGAACAGAACGGAAAAGGCCCGGAAACATGACGTTTCCGGGCCTTTCCATTGCAGTGCTACATGCTCAGGAACTGGTGATACCAGCCTCGAGCTTCTCCAACACCTTTTCGAGGTTGAAGGAGGCCGGCTTCTGACTCACCGGGAATTCGACGAGTGTCTGAAGGTGCTTGGCCACGAACTGCTGCGCCGGTACGAACAGGAATGCCCGCTCGATGATCCAGTCGTAGTACGTGTTCGAGGTCTCTTCGGCTCGCTCGTACGGATCGGTTCGAAGGTTGAACAGTTTTGGCATACGGAGCTCGACGAATGGTTCCATCCAGATTGCCAGCGTTCCCCTGACCCGCTGCTCGAGGAACACGAACTTCCAGTTGTCGTAGCGAAGCGCGGTCAGATCACCGTCATCGGACATGTAGAAGAAGTAGTTGCGGGGGGATTCGTCGACCTCCCCGGTCAGGTACTCGAGCTGGTCATGGCCGTCGAGATGAACCTTGTACTCCTTGCCATCGAGTTCGGCACCTGCACGGAGCTGTTCGGCAATGTCGGGTACTCCGGCGGCAGACAGGAACGTGACGAACCAGTCTGAGTGACTCATGATCCCGTTGAGGACGGTTCCGGCCTCGATCTGGCCGGGCCAGCGCACCATGGCGGGAACGCGGAAGGCACCCTCCCAGTTGGAGTTCTTCTCACTGCGGAAGGGCGTCATGCCTGCATCAGGCCAGGTGTTCAGATGCGGACCGTTGTCGGTGCTGTAGACGACAATGGTGTCATCGGTGATGCCCAGCTCATCGAGGAAATCGAGCATCTCGCCGATGTTGCCATCGTGGTCGATCATCACGTCGTGGTACGCGGACTGCCAGCGGCCAGCCTGGCCCGTGCTCTCATCCTTGCTGTGGGTGAAGCAATGCATGTGGGTTGTGTTGAACCACACGAAGAACGGGATGCCTGCGTCGTGGGCATCCTGGATGAAACGCTTGGCGTGAGGAATCAACTCGTCATCGATGGTCTTCATCCGCTCTTTGGTGAGCGGGCCGGTGTCCTCGATGCGCCCGTCGGCGTAGCTGTGAATAACGCCGCGGGGACCGAAGTTCTCGGCGAAGTCCGGGAAGTCCTCCTCAGGTGGATAGTCGCGATGCTCCGGCTCTTCTTCGGCGTTGAGGTGGTAGAGGTTGCCGAAGAACTCGTCGAACCCATGGTTCGTGGGAAGGAACTTGTCCTGGTCGCCGAGGTGGTTCTTGCCGAACTGGCCAGTGGCGTAGCCCTGCTCTTTGAGCGCCCGGGCAATCGTCGGGTCCTTGTCCTGCATCCCGACGTCCGCACCCGGCATGCCAACCTTGGTCAGTCCCGTGCGGTACGGGTTCTGGCCACAGATGAACGCAGCGCGGCCAGCAGTACACGACTGCTCGCCATAGAAATCGGTGAACTTCGCTCCCTCATTGGCGATCCGGTCGATATTGGGCGTGCGATATCCCATCACACCATCGCTGTAACAGCTGAGGTTGCTGATTCCGATGTCATCACCCCACATCACGAGGATGTTCGGCTTTCCATTCGGCATACGTGCGCTCCTTGTGTTGAATCCTGACCCGACCGTAACGCATCGAGCTCTCCTCGGGTTCACCCAGTGCGGGTGATGTTCCCTGCCATACCAAGCCCGGTTCCTTCGCCCTTGTACGAGTCACGATTCTGCTTGTGAATCGAGGGACGACGTGCGGTTGTTCAGTCCTCAGGATTTCGTCGCGTCTGCCCCATTTTGAAGAGCTCTTCCTGGTAGCTGACATTCTCGGGGGCATCTGGGTCGGCGGTTTTGCCCGGCAGGATACTGCTGAAGACGCCGAGTCCTGTGGTGAGGAGGTAGGCGGTCACGACCGCGACCCCGGCGGGGGCGACCGCGATCGGCCCCACCCCGACGGTGAGACTGGCGAGCAGCGCCATCGAGAACGGTGCCTTGATCGATGCGCCGGGTACGGCAACCAGCAAGCAGGACAACGTGAGCGCCAATGGGAGATCGGGTATGAGGGCGTGGGTGGCCACCCCGGCCGCACCCCCGATGAACAGTGTGGGCATGACCGGTCCGCCGATGAAGCCGGTGGCCAGGCTGATTGCCATGGCGACGATTTTGGCCAGGACCACACCGACGAGGAGCCAGGTTCCCAGGGCATCGATCTGGTCGATCAACTCGGGAAGTTGGTTCTTGCCCGAGCCGAGCGTGGCGGGAAAGCACACGGCGACCACACCTATGGCCAGTCCACCGAGCGTGGCCCGCACGACGGTGTTGTGGATCCGACTGGCCCATCCACGGATCAAGAAGACGGTGGCTCCAAGGAGGCGCGACAGGAAGGCAGCGACAGCCCCCAGACCGACCGCTGCCCCAAAGTGCCAGATCTCGACCTCGTATGTGGGCACCGAAAAGATGCCGAGGAATGTGGCGCCGACAAACGACCACACGACGAAGAATCCGAATATCGACCCGACCAGGCTCGGCGCGACCACACGTCGGTACCGTTCATCGCCCTCGCGTGGGCTCATCTCGACGATGAGCAGCGACGCCAGAAAGGGTGACGTGAGCAGGCCGCCGATCCCGCCGTTCATTCCACTCAAGGTGTTGATCTTCTTCGTCGCCTCGTCGGCACCGACGCGATCGGAGACCCAGCCGCCGATGGCGCCACCAGCGCGCGTCCCGGCATCGAACGGCCCCAGGCTCCCGCCGCTCAACAGTGACACGAATGAAACCAGGATCATCGGCACAGCCGACCGCTGATCGACGTGCGCTGTCGCAATGTTCTCGAGGGCGCCCTTTGTGTTGGTCGGAACTCGAAGCCACAGACGGAGCAGACCGACGAGCAACCCGCCTACGGCTGTCAAGCCCAGCCACCACCACTCACCGCCGAGGAAGCTGTTGTCGATCGCATCCGGCCACAGCTGGCTCGTGGCTTTCCCAACCGTCCAGGTGAACAGCAGCCCGGCGCCACCCGCCATCAAACCGATCGGTACTGCGTACCCAACGGGCACCCAGAACTGACGATCCCGAGCGTAGTAGTCGGACATGTGATCAGGTTGCCACGGACGGCTTCGCCGTGGATCGCCCGCTTTGGGTGAGGAGTTTGACCGAGCTGCTGCGAGACATCGTCACCAGGGTCATGGCCGCTGGGCTGGACTGACCGAACGGGATCCGACGACGATCCTGGCGGCGGTCACCGCGAGGAGGGCGGGCACGATCATCGTGGCCTGGCCGGTGTACTCGGCCACGAAGACCACTGCGGTGAGCGGGACGGCATAGCCTGCGCCCAGCATCGCTGCGGCACCGACGGTGACGTAGAGCGACAGCTCCTCGCTACTACGGGCATCGGCGAAGAGTCGCCCCAGAACAGCGCCCGCGGCCATGAGTGGGATGAACAGGCCCCCGACACCACCACCCGCGATCGACACCGCCGGTCCGAACGCGCGAAGCGCGAAGACCGCGAGCAGGAGCCAGATGGCGTGGTCGCCACCGATCGCCCAATCGATCACCTCGTTCCCCGACCGGAGTGCCAGCGACTCGCCGGCAATGCCGCGTCCGATGCCATAGAGACCAGCCAGGATTCCACCGGCGAGAAGCGCTCGCACCCAGGGTGAACCCCACTCCGAGAGATGTTCGCCCCGGCCGATGAGCCAGATCACCCCGATCGCTGCCACGCCGACCACGACGCCGAGAAGCGCGGACGAGGCCGCTGAGGCGTAGGTCAGATCCACTCGAGGGACTTCGATCTCGTTCTTGACGCCGTCGACAGCCGCCATCGTCATGTACCCCGCTGCGGATCCGAAGACGGCGGCGAGCACTCGCTCGCCGGCGAGCCGGCCCCGAAAGGGCACCTCGAGCGCGAAGATGGCACCCGATGCAGGGGCCTTGAACACTGCCGCAATGCCGGCCGCTGCCGCCGCGATGAGCATCGCGTTGTGTGTGCCGGCGCCGAAGGCTGCAACCCGACGACGGAGAACCGTGGCCACGACCGATCCGGTGTAGACAGCGGGCCCCTCCAATCCCAGTGGTGCGCCGCTGCCCAACGTCGTGAACGCTCCAGCCAACCTTCCCGGGGCATGACTCGGGTCGATCGTGGGTGTCTCCTCATGGAACTCCGAGACGTAGACCTCGGTGCTCGCGCTCGAACGCCCGCCGACCCAATGGACCAGAACCGCTGTCGCCAACGCGCCGATCACGACCGTGAGGGCCGGGACCCACACTGGCGCCTCGAAGATCTCGTGCAGCAGATCCTCGACGAGGTGCTCCAGGGCAAGAACCACGAGCCCAGTGGATACACCAATGACTGTTGCCCCGGCCACAACGGTGGCAAGCATCCGCCTCTCGAACAACATCAGTCGAGCCGTTCGTCGATGGAGTCGGAGTCCCGTTCGGAATCGTTGCCCTCGGCCGCCTCCTCATCCTTGTCGCCGTACCGGCTCTTGTTCATCGGCCAGATGACGAGGACGAGCAGAGCCACGCCAAGTCCAGCCGCTATCGCGCCCATCCAGTTGATTGCGTTGTAGCCAACTTTGTCGGCGAGCCAACCGCCGAGCAGGCTGCCGATGAAGGAGCCCATTGCGCTGCCGGCGATGACCCAGCCGTTCGCCTGGCCCGAGGGAATCGGAGCGAAGCGCACGGCAAGGACATTCTGGGGAAGCCGGGCGAACGGCGACCCTTGGTACAGGAGCTGCATGGCAGCGGCAACAAGAAGGACAGGGGCTTTGGTCACGAGGCCGAGCAGCGCCATACCGAGAGCGCCGCCGAAGCGCATCACCGTCCCGGCGAGGAACGGCGCGAGGGGTCCGTAGCCCTTCATTGCCTTGCCGGCGGCGAAGAACAGCACAATATTGAGCAGGCCAGCGAGAGAGATCAAACTCGATGTTGCAGTTTCGGAGATGCCGTAGAGATTCGGGAGGATGTTGGCAATCTGTGAATTGATGCCGTTGTTCGCGATGGAGGACAACACCAGCACAAGCAGATACAAGCCGAACAGCGAAAAGATGACGCCGCTGAATCCGATGCGCTGGGTTTCCTTGACGCCATCTTCGTGATCCGACGGGTCGTCATCGTGCACGATCGCTGCGGTCGGGGCAGCTGAGGTGAACCAGACGATCACAGTGCACACACCCAGCACGACGGCGCCGAGATAGAACCGTGCACTGAAACTCCACTCGGCCTGTGCCGCAGCGGACAGCATCAAGCCGCCCGCTACCTGGCCGGCTGGAAACGCAACACTGAACGCGGTCAGGCGACGGGCTTGGAGTGCCTCCGACAGGCCTGCACTCACGATGAAAACCGGCGCCACCGCGCTGACCCCGGCGACGCCGAGACCCATGATCAGGGCGTCGATCACCTGAAATTCGGAATCTCCCGACGCGACACCAAATGCAACGAGTGCGAGTGCCATTGCGGCCATCCCGCCGACCATCACGTACCGGTGAGCGTTGTATCGGTCGGCAATCCCACCGAACACGGGGCCGGCAACCGCAGCCAAACTCATCAGAGCCATGACCACGCCGGCGTCGGATGGACTGCCGGTCGCCTGCGTGATGTACGGAGGCACGAGGAGGGCGACGAACGCGGTGAACCCCGCTCCCACCGCCACATTGGCGAACATCCACGGTTGGAATGCGGACTCCCGGGAAGTGGGCTCTGCTGTCTTGGAGGCGGTCATGGTGACTCCGGGTCGGGAGGTTCTGGTACGACATCCGAGGAACTTGGCTCGGCCCCGAACTCGCTGGACGCACTCCGCATCAGGTCAGCGTTGTTCTTGGAGAATGAAGCCAGGGTGAGCGTGCCCGGGAAGAAGGCGAGGAGGCCGTAGAAGAGTCTCCACATGACGACGGCGGCGACGATCACGTTCTTGTCGATACTGCCGGTGGCAGAGGCCACGAGCGCAGAGATCATCACGACGTCGACGATGCCAAGCCCACTTCCGGTAATGGGAATGACCACGCCAGCGAAGAACGCAACAGCAAAGCAGGCGAAGATGATGACAAGACCCAGTTGTGACTGTTCGACGCCAACCGCACGAAGCGACGCCACCAGGATCAGGTAGGTCAAGAGCAGGTTGAAGGAAACGGCGATCGAACCCATCGGCCAGCGTTGACGCACGATGGCGAAGGCATTGTCGCGAAAGTCGACGACCTGGTCGCCGAGGTCGCCAATGGGGTCCTTGTGGAACTTGGTCATCAGCCACGACACGAACCTGCCGAGTTGGGCGCCGAGCCAACGAGCGGACGTCTCGCTGCGGCCGACAAGCCACAGCAGAACGCAGACGCCGATCGTCACCGCCACCGAGATCGCAGTGATGATGAACGCCTCCTCGTCAGCCTGGCCAGCGATGATTAGGACGACGAAGGCGATGATTGGCAGCACGATGCGCGCACCCTGGGGGAACACGAAGCTGCCGATCGCTCCGGTCATCGAGGTCTGGCCATCGAACCCCTCCCGCCTGAAGTAGGCGTACTGGACGACCGATGACGCCGGCGGCGGCATCACGTTGGCTGCAACGTTCGAGGACAGGTATGCCTCCGATCCAGCCGCGATTCGTAGCCCTGGCAACATGGCCCGATAGACCATGGCCTCGGTGGGGACCCGCAACACTGCGAGCAGCCCCAGGACCAGCAGGTCTTGCCAGGTGAGCGACGTCAGTGCTTCCCATATCACTTCGTAGTCGATGATCTGCGGCAACAGCCATCCGAAGATCAACACCACGATGGCTACGACGACCAGCACCCGCACGATCCGCTTGGCCGGAGAGGGTTCAGAGGCGTTCGGCCCCGCGTCGACTTGGGTTGTCATCACAGCTCTCCAAGCGTGCTGGAAATCTCATCGAGAGCGTCATCGAGTCCTGAACGCCCTGACGCCAACTCGAGGGACAGCGATTCGAGGGTGATCCCAGTCGAGGTGGATGATGAAAGCTGGATGCGTCGCGCTGTCCGGAGCGTCTCCTTGAGGGCGTCGGCATGTGTGGCGGCAAGGCTCATCTTGTCACCCAGCTGCTGCGAAGGAGCAGTAGACCTCATCGAACTGATACGGACCACAAGTTCCTCCAATTGGCTCTCGACGTCTCGTAGTTGCTGCGTGCTGAGCGAGAATTCCGTGCCACCTGTCTGGAGTGCCGATGTCCGATCGACGACAGCATGTCCTGAGGCGCAGACGTCCGCGGCCTGTTGTTGCCAGTCTTCTCTGCCCGTGGGCCGATCCGGTTCGGGAGCAGCTTGGCGGCGCCAGGCCACAGCCGAGACGATCAGGACGACGCCCACGAGCAAGGCGACCACGATCAGGCCGCTGGTATCCCAGCCAGACATGAGCATCATTTTCGACAACGGCTCACGTTCTCGCATCGCCCGCCTTGGGTGAGGTTGACGGGACGGTGGCGGGCTGGAATAGAAGATGTACGGCCAGCCCGCTCTTTGGACCCACAGGCCTCGTCTGCCCCCACCGGAAGGTTCGCTCGTGGTACCAGTCACATTGTTTGCTCAGACATTGTTCACTCAGACCGATTTTGCTCATACCGGTCGGTGCCCTGGCCCGAAGCGTCCGACCGATGTGGTCATGACAGGGTTCGACACGACCTCGACGTGTCACACGATGTCGATCTGGCATGTTCCGGAGCTGGCCGAGGGGCGCGCATCATGAGCGGGAACGATTCACCCCACCGTCCGGAGCCCGAGTCGCGCCCGGATCGGGACCGAACGTACGGGCCGGCTGCTGTCGCGATCGTGACGATTGCGCTGACGGCGTGGCCGATCGCCTTCAACCTCGGTGCCTACGGTGTGGTCTTCTACCAGGATGTGTTCCAGATTGTCGTGGTGTCCACAGTCGCTTTTGCGATTGTCCTCGTCCGATCGCCCTACGACGGCCTGGCCCTCTGGTTCACTCGCATCGCCTTGGCAGCACCGGCGGTTTGGTTGGCAGGGGCGGTGCTGTTGTTCGACTCGCTCGGCGAAGCAGTGGACAATGTGGTCTACAGCCTGGTGGGTCTTGTCATCGCAGTCGTCTCGATACCAACCGTGCTGCGAGTACTCGTCGAATTGTTCACACCTGGGGTGCAAATGCTCGAGAACCGCCGAGTGTTGGCCTATGCGGTCGGGGTCGTGACGTTGGTCGCAGCCGCGGGTTTCGTCATCGGAAGCAACAACGATGCCTTCCTCACATGTGACGACTTCAAGATCGCAGGGTCGGACCAGCCGACGAACTGCGCCGCACAATGATCGGGCGTGACCCGAGTGGCCGACGTCTGCACATCACGCCGATAGTCCTTGGGCTCTTTCCGGTCGAGCGAGCTCGATCGCCTCGGCGCGTGAGTGCACGCCGAGCTTCAGATACAGCGACCGAAGGTGCGTCTTGAGCGTGTTGCTGGTGATGCCCATCGTCCGCGCGATGTCCTTTTGACTGAGCGTCGCATCGGGCAGCAAAGCCAGTGCATCCAGCTCGCGATCGGAGAGCCGCGAACGGCTGGCGATTCTGGAGAGGCCCGATTGAGGAAGGCACCGCTTGACAGACAGGATCAAGTCGAGTGCAAGTCTCGTATCCCCTCGGCGAAGCGATGCTTCGATGGCGTCGAGGGCGGCGGACGGCGTATCGTCCCACACGCTCGGCCAGTGGCCAACTGCGGAGGGTATGTCGACCGTCATGCTCATGGATTCAGCATTGCGCGAGCCGACCGAGGGCGCATCTGCCATTGGGCAACACTCCACCGGCCATCTGTCAGTGCTGCACTATGACCAATGTGATACATGATCTCTGAGGATCGCTGGTCGATCGTGGCAAAGCGGCAGTCGGCTCCATAGGTATCGCCACGTGGGTCGAACGTTTCGTCAGTGCCTCACCTTGCCCGCTACCTTGTGTGCATGAGCACGGGGACCGCTGTCTACGGAATGCTCGCTGGCGTCTGTGTCGCGATCGGTGTGCTGTTTTCCGGGCTCGCGATCCGGCGGCGCCAGATTCCCTCCATCGAACTGTTTGTTGGCGTGCTCGGGTTGGTCGGCGCCGGGGGTGTGCTGTCCACCCTCCAGCTGCACTCCTCTGACAACGCGGCGGAATACGCCGCAACTTTGAAGGGTGCGTTCTCCCTGTGGGGTATTGCCGGATGGGTGGCAATCCTGTGGGTGGTTGGGTTCCGAGCGAACATCGGGTTCCCCCGAATCCCGTTGGCGTTCACCGGTGGCGCGATCATCGTGTTGGCGATCAACGCCTCGAGCCCGGGCGGGCTGATCGTCGACGAGATCACCGGTCTGCGAGACGTCTATCTGTTCGGCGAGGCGTTTGTGGTTCACGAGCCGAACCGTTCATCACTGCAGTGGGTACTCCTCTCATACGCTCTGGCCTCAACGTCCTATGTCGTGGTGGCGATGACGCTCAGACGGGAGCGACTGATGTGGGGTTCCGACCCGCTCTTCCTGGGCCTGATCGTTGCGTTGGCTGCTGTCCTGTATGACTTCCTCGTCGACGAAGGGTGGGTGCAGACCCCCTACATGGCTCCCTTCGGCGTGGTCGCCGTAGCCCTTGGCCTCGCGGTCGAGCACGCGCAGGAGCTCACGAAGTCCGAACGCCGACTCGCTCAGCAGTCGGCGGTGCTGGAGAACCTCGTCGTCTCTCGCACCCAGACGCTGCGAGCGACCCACGACGACCTCGTCGGACAGCTCCGCCTCCAGAACAAGAACGCCCTCGAACTCGCCCAGCTCTCCGAAATGTTTGTATCCCTGAGCAGTGTGAGTGTCACTGATGACGACATCGACAAGGCGCTCACAGACGTCGTCGGTCGCCTCGCCGTGATCGTCCAGGCCGGCCAGGCTCACCTGACATGGGCGTCGCCCAGCGCGCCGGGCGGTGGGAACGTCGTTGACGTCCAATGGGCCGCGCCGCGTCTCGCCGCTGAAACTCCCGGCGGCGAGCAACTCCATGAGATCACGAAGGTGTTGACCGGAGGAGAAGATTCGACGGGGAGCCTGACGATTCGACGACACGGGAGCCAGCCCTTCTCGGACCAAGAACGCAGACTCGTTGGGTTGATGGCTGAATACCTCGGGAGTTTCGTCCAACGGCTGCAACTCGAAACAAGGCTCGTCAACTCCGCCGTCGACCACGAACGAGAGCGGATCGCTCGCGATCTCCATGATTCGTTGTCTCAGACCTTGTACGCGGCCGCGTTCAATGCCGAAGCGCTGTCGCTCACCGTGACCACGGACTCTGACCTCGCTGCCGAGAGTGCGGTCAAGATCCGGATCATGGTCCTCTCGGCTCTTGCCGAGATCCGAACGCTGCTCTTCGAGTTGCAGCCCACCGAGACCAGTTTGGCTGAGCTCATCAAGACGTTGTGCATGTCGCTGGAAGAGATCTACGGGATGCGGATCCAGCTATCGATCGTCGGTGACGGGCCGCCCGTCCCACCTCGGCCAAAGCTCGCGATGTATCGCATCGGGCAGGAAGCGTTGAACAATGCCTTCCGCCATTCGGGCGCCGAGGGCATCCACGTCACCCTCGGCATCGACGATCATGGTGCGAGGATCACCGTGTCCGACGATGGCGTCGGCTTCGACGTCGACGCCATCTCGACCGGCCACGGTCTGCGAAACATCCGCGAGCGTGCCGGTGAGGTCGGTGCGTCCATCGACATCACAAGCTCGACGGCGTCGGGAACAGCGCTGTCAGCAACCTGGCTTCGAGTGCCGGCCGAGCCGACGCTGGACCTGACCCGCCTACCCCGTATGGGCCAAATTGCATGAGCGACCCGATCCGTGTGCTGCTCGTCGATGACCATGCTGTGATCACCGAGGGACTCTCGAACCTGTTGGCGCTGCAGCCCAGCATCGAGGTCGTTGGCAGCGCGAGGGACGGCACGGGCGCAATCTCGCTGTCAGGCGAGCTTCAACCCGATGTCGTGCTGATGGACATGTCAATGCCCGGAATGAGTGGCGTCGAGGCCACCCGGAGGATCCTCGCCGACAACCCTGCCACTCGCGTGATCATCGTGTCGAGTTTCGCTGACGGTCGGATGGTCGGCGATGCGCTCGCAGCCGGGGCGATCGGCTACGTGCTGAAGTCGTTGGGTGTCGCCGAGTTGGCGGATGCCATCCGGGCCGCAGTCCAAGGTCGAGCGACCCTGAGCGAGGAGGCGCTCTCGTACATCGGGACATCCGCCGCCACAAAACCCGCCCTCACCGAACGCGAACTCGACGTGTTGGCCGCGCTGAGCCAGGGGAAGACGAACAAACAGATCGCCGCGGACCTCGTACTGAGTCACGGCACCGTGCGGATCCACGTGAGTCACATCCTGGCCAAGCTGGGAGTCGAGAATCGCACCGCCGCAGCGCGCTACGCATTGCGTCATGGTCTCGAGGTGCGAGCCGACTGAACGATCAGTCCGCTGGAGCAGTTCTTTCGATCGAGCCCAGCAGTTGGAGTGTTGCCAAGGCGATCTGATCCTGCGCCCGCTGTCGGGGGATCGTCGGCGTGCCGTCGCCTTTCTGGGCGCCATAGTCGCCGAAGAACGAGTGGATCCCACCCGCGATGGCCACGTACTCAGCAGTCGCTGGCAGTTCACTCACCGACGCCTCGATGTCGGCCACGTCTGCCAGAGCATCGTTCGTGCCCGACACCGACATCACGGCGAGATCTGATCGTGCCGACATGTCGTTCACGGGGTAGGCGCCATACAGCAACAGCCCGACGAGTTCGTCTCGCATCTCTTCGCCATAGCGAGCCGCCATGGCGCCGCCCAGGGAATGACCACCGATGACCCACCGATCAACCTCGTCATAGCCGTCGCCGATCACGGAGTCGGCAGCGTCGCCATCGAGAATTGCCAGGTTGTACGGCTGCTTGAAGATCACGACCGGATAGCCCGCCTCAGCGACCGGGCGCAACACATGTGTGTAGGCCTGCGGATCGACCTTCGCGCCCGGGTAGAACGCGACGGCTGTGCGTAACGGTTCATCGGGCTGCAACCGAATCTGCGTCCACGACTCGCCGACCGTTACACCACCGCCATCAACAAGCGCGTCGAGCGCAACCTGCTGCGCCGAGAACGGCCGGGTGTACAAGATCGTGGCAACGAGCAGCCCGGTGAGGACGACCAACGCCCCACGCGCGAGCCAGCGGATCCGCCTCGGCCGCAGACGCGGAGGTCCCCCAAACCACGACCAGGCGATCAGCCCCATGGCACCCAGGGTGCATACGCCCAGGGTCACCAAGCCTGCGGGATGTGATCCCCAGATGCCGACCCATGCCGATGCAAAGACCCAGCACACCACCACGAGCAGCGTCGCACCAGCGCACATCGGCCACAATCGAGCGAACGATTTGTGGTCGACCGGCGCGCCGGTCACCTCATCATTCTGCGGGCGCCTCGGTAACTGCGGGTGCGTCGGACGTCGGCGTGGTGGGTTCCTCGTCTCCGTCGTCGCTGTTGCTGGTCAGCGCCACGACGAGGGCGACGATGGCAACCACGACCGCGATGGCGCCGAATACGGGACCCACGACCGAGCTCTTGGCAGGCTGGACCGAAACAGTCTGGGACGCCGGGGGTTCTGGCGCCCGTTGGGCGACATAGTCCGAACCCGCGACCGGTGGCGTGTTGGCGTGAGCTGGGTCGATCGGAGAAGAAACGGTGACCCCGCGCCGGTCGGCCTGGTCACTCCATCGTTCCCCATCCCAATAGCGGCCATCAGCCTGTCCTGTGGGATCGCGGTACCAACCTGAAGCAGCCATGAATTGTCCTGTCTATTGAGATCGTGATTACTGGTTTCCCAGCAAGCAGGGAATCTTAGTGTGTACCGATGAGGCGGATCAATTCATACGAGGCAGGGCGCCGACTACGATTTCTTCATGTCTGGTGGTACTGACAACCCGGGTCGGAGTGGCAAGCAACTCCTGCGCGCCGTGGTGGCGATCGCCGCGGTGGTCTCGGTCTTCTTGTCGATCTTCACGGTCTATGCCCGAGACACGCTGCTCGACAGCGACGAGGCCGCAAGCCGGGTGGCCGAAGCAGCCGTCACTCCCGAGGTGCGGTTGGTTGTCACCGACGCCATCGTCGACGAGCTCGTTGTCATCGACCCTGAACTGTTGCAGGCACGGCCGATTCTCGAGTCCATTGTCGACGGACTGCTCCAGACTCCCATTTACGAGGAGATTCTCCAATCGAGCGTCTATGTGGTGCATCAGGCGGTGTTCACCAACGAAACGGACGAGCTCAAGCTCGAACTCGTCGACCTGGTCCTTCTCGTCAAGGTCTCACTGGCAAAGGTCGACCCCGAACTGGCGGCACTCATCCCCGACGAAGTGACCGATGGCCTGATCGACGTACGCTTTGAGAAGCGTGTCATCGACGGCATCGAGGTCTCGCAACGGGCGGAGTGGTTGGCGTTCGTTCTTCCGGTTCTCGCGTTTGCCGGGTTCGCCATCTTCGTTGCGTTGAGCCGTGACCGTCGACGGGCGCTCATCAATTCGGGCGTAGCGGCCATCTTCGTCGGCGTCGTTGTCTTGCTGATCGAGTGGGTGAGCCGGGTCTACGTCCTTCGCCTTGCCGACGATCCGGCGGGTCGAGCGGCCGGGGCTGCTGTCTGGGATGTTTTTGCCGGTGACCTCATCAGTCTCGCTCTGATCGTGGCCAGCGCTGGCACGGTGCTCGCTGTGACGACCGCCATCGGGCTCGAGCGCGTGAGTCTCAGGGACCGAGGTCGCCGCCTCCTCGTTGGGCTCGAACGCCCGGAATCGACCCGTGGGAGGTGGGTATGGGCCGGCCTCGCGTCGCTGGTCGGGTTGTTGTTGATCGTGGCGGTCGATCTCGCTGTTCGTTTGAGCGTGACGATCGTCGGCGTTGCCCTCCTCATCAACGGGGCGGCCGAGGTACTGAACCTGGTCGCCCCCGGCGGGTTGGAGGTTCGGGAATCGCCGGATGCCGAAGATGCCGGTGAGGCGACCGGTCGATGGCGTTGGGCGGTTGGTGGGTTGGCAACGGTCTGTTTGCTCGCGGTCCTGCTGGTGGCGGTTGCCCGCAGTGAGGGCGACGGGAACGTCGAGCGGAGCGGTCCAGGATGCAACGGAAGTGTTCTGCTCTGCGACCGTGCGTTCGACCAGGTCGCCTTTCCGACCAGTCACAACTCAATGGCAGCTGCCAACGACGGGTTCACCGCCAGCTACCAGACCGTGGGCATGCTCGAACAACTCGATGACGGCTACCGGGGTTTTCTGATCGACACGTACTTCGGTCTCGAGGACTCCCGTGGTCTGGTGCTGACCGATCGTGCCCCGGTCACCGAAGAAGAGCGGGATGAGCTGGTGGCCGAGGTCGGTGAGGGCGTTGTCCGGTCTGCCGAAGCTCTGCGTGAAGACAACGAGCTTGCTGGTCGAAGCCGCGATGTCTATCTGTGCCACTCGTTCTGTGAGATCGGCGCGGTCCGTATGGCCGACGAGTTCATCCGCATCAAGAGCTGGTTGGACAGCCACGAACGTGAGGTCCTGGCCTTCGTCATCCAGGACGAGGGTCCGACCGATCGGAACATCCTTCGAGTTCTGGCCGAAGCCGAACTCGACGACATGGTGCACGCGCAAAAGGTAGGGGAGCCCTGGCCGACGTTGGGCCAGATGATCGAGTCCGGACAGCGAATCTGGATTTCAGCCGAGAACGATCCGGGCCAACTCGACTGGTACCACGATGCCTTCACCTTCATCCAGGACACCCCGTTCAGTCAGCCGACCACGGCCGATTTCACCTGTGAGCTGAATCGAGGAGACGTGGACAGCCCTCTGTTCCTGATCAACCACTGGCTCAGTCCGGCCTCCGCAACCTCCGCCGATGAAGCCAATTCTCGGCCGGTGCTCGAACAACGCCTTACCGACTGCGAAGCAGAACGCGGCTTGTTCCCGAACCTGATTGCGGTCGACTACTCCGATCGAGGAGACCTTCTCGACGTCGTCGACGACATCAACGGCGTTTCGACACAGCGAGAGTAGAACTGCGGCGAGCGCGGGGTTGGCCAGCAGCGAGCAGGCCCATCTCGAAGTTCAGTTATCTGAGGACCCGCATGATGCCTCCGACGACGACCGTGAGGACGATGCTTCCGATGATGTTGATCTGGAGCTGGGCGCCGAAGAGCTGAAGGACGACGTTCAAGACGATGAGGACGAGGACGAAGACGACGATCTGGCCCAGCAGGCTGCGTGAATTCATCTGCTAACCATATGCCAGGTCACCGACGCTCGCTCGTGTGGCTCTCGACCGTGGCGATCACCACGAGCAGTCAGCGCCCGGGATCTCCAGATTCGGTCACCGGGACTGGTGAGCCGACGTCGAGCTGCATCCACTGTGGACCGTCGAGTTGATGGCCGGCGGCTTCCAGAGCGGCGATGGCGGAGCGTGCGGCCTCGTCGACCGTAGCGCGTGCCGCTGCAGTCGTGGGTTCGTGCCATACGTAGGCTCGTAAGACGACGAGCTTCCCCGCCAGCCGAACCACCTGCACCTCGGGTCGGGGCTCGTCGAGAACCGATTCGAGGTCGTCGAAAGTGGAACGCAGGGTCGCCGTAACTGCATCGAGGTCAGCGGTGGAGTTCACCATGAGTTCGAATGACGAGCGAAGTCGCCCGAGCGTGCTGTAGTTCTCGATCTTGCCGGCGATGACCTGGGTATTCGGCAGATGGATGCGGCGCCCATCGCTGCTCTCCACGACAACGCTCCGCGCGTTGATCTCGCGAACGACTCCGAGTACACCGTTGGCCTCGACGAGGTTCCCAGCTTCGATTGCTCCACGGACCTGAAGCAGGACCCCGCTGCTGAGATTGGTGATGAGTGGCCGGACGAGGAGCACGGCGACCACCAGCAAGAGGAAGAGGATGAGGATTGGCCCGAGGCCAAACCCGAGGACCTCCAGCGCCAGAGCTACGGCGAACAAGACCACGAAGCTGGCCAAGAGGATCCCCCCGGTGGCAATGGCAGCCCGTGCTGCCCCGTCGTGCTTGCGGGCCATTCGCTTGGCAATGCGGCTCACCAACCATGCGAGTAGGGCACCTGCGGCCACGATGGCCAACGCAATCAGTAGGTCACCGAAACCGAGTTGACCGGTTGACCATTGGTCGAGGGTCACCTTGATCTCATTGCCGACATCTGACACGAGGGGGCCGTCGCCTTCGGTGTCGGACTGCATGGTGACGGTCTGTCCCGCCAGAAGGGCATCAATCACGCGTGGTACTCCATCGTTCAGGCACAGCGTTTGCTGATGGGATCAATCGGTACTCCGTTCAATTTGGGTCTCACCCAGCCATGTTTTGAAGAGCTCGTGAATCGAACGAGCGCCGACCAATGGTTCGGTCGGCTGGGTCAGCCCTGCAGGCGCGAGCACGA
>CAJQNJ010000223.1 GCA_905479685.1 uncultured Acidimicrobiales bacterium | reverse complement strand
AATAACGCCGCCACCACTTGTGCGCCGTCTGTCGCGACACATTCGCCGATTCGGCCGTCGCGGTGATCGACCACCCATCCTCGATGCGGTGACACAACCGAAGACGACCTTCGGGCGTGAGCGGAGCGTTACGGTGCACGTCGAGCCTCCTGTGGTGGGCGTGTTGCCTTCGACAGCTCCACACTCACCCAGGAAGCTCACCCATCAACGGATGTCAACAACGTCCCAGGGCACAACAGCTAGTCAGCGAGGTCAGCAACTCGGCTATCACCAGCAACGACGAGGTTGTCCACCACCCTCTGCCAGCGAGCGATCTGCTCTTCGGAGTTGAGGTTTGCGCGACGTTCGCGAAGCCACTCGGGCAAGGTGTACGTGTTGCTCGACTTGTCGCCGCTCCGTTCCACCTGGTGCTCGATCCGCCTAAGCTCCACACGGTTTTCCCGCATTCAACCGGCGAGGGGGAGCCAAAGCGTGTCACGACACGAGCTGGCGTCCCGTCAAGGCGACCTGCACGAGCGCGGGGTTGAGGTCGCAGTGTTTTATCGCGGGCCTTATCGTTGCCACCATCGTCCGAAGCCAACGACGGCAAGATTCCTACAAACTGAAGACTCCGGTCTCGCAACTGATCCGTACCTCGATGTTGCCGGAGGGGTCGTTCAGGGTGCAGCCTCAGGAACCGGCAAAGCGGTGCCGCGCTTGGTTCTTGCCGTTACAGCGTCCTTCCGATACGTTCAGTACCTCAGACTTTCACAGAACTCGGTTCTCAGCGAAAAATGCAAACGTCCCGAACTGCCGGTGGTTCACCGTGGCCGAGAAGCTCGACGGACGACCTGAAGTGGTGGTCGCAACTGGCGGTCTTCATGACTGTTGTCTAGTGGCAGCAGCACCGCCGGTGGACCTAGGGTGGTGGATAGGTCGCCAATGACCACATGGAGGAACATCATGAAGATACGAGCACTTGTCGCAGGGGCGATAGTCGGCGCGGTGCTGACATTCGGCGGCGGCGTCGCCAACGCCGAAGCAAACTCTCCGTACAACTTCGGGCAGTGTCAACGCTCCGGGTCACCCGTGACAGGGGCTGTGCCTGGACAAATGCATCCGGCTACAAGAGACGCCAACGTCCTCTTTCAAGTTCCAAAGGTTGCCAACGGCGAGAACCGCACCAACTGGGCGTGTTCCAAACAGGGACAGGGATTGTTGGGAGATCCCACCACCACATTTGCATAGTGACTAAAACGGAACGACCCGGCCGTCCACCTCGAAGGATGAACGGCCGGGCCGCTCCAATGCAGTAGCAACTACTCGTCGGACGCAACCGATATGGCGCTCAGGGTCGGCAGACCCCGGTCTCCTTGACAACGATTTCCTTGCCTTCGTCACCATTGGCAGCGGGATCGTTGTCGGCGATACAGGCATAGGTCCCGACCAACATCAGCACCTACTACCGCATGCGCTGTGACCAATCGGTAGCCCCCAGAATCAAACACAGTTGAAAAATCAACGTTGAAATGGTTGGTCTAATTCGTTGTAATTCCGGTCAAGTAACGGATCGCAGTTCAATGGCAGGGAAGAGGTCAGGGGTTCAATTCCCCTAAGCTCCACACGATTCAGCATTGATTTTTCAACGATTCCTGAAACCTTTCGTCGGTCGGGTCTGGGTACCACTCCGCTGGTGCAACCGTGCCGTCGTTGCTCATGCGTCAGAGGTTCACACCGTTCGGCCATCGGCGACAATGCAACCTAGGACGGGAAGCTTGTTGATCGAAACCGCTCCAACTGGTGGTGCGTTCGAATCGCTGTCCTTATCGCTATTGTCTGAGGTCGTGAGTGACGAAGCCAATGTCTTGCTTGACGCGCCAGCGATCGTGCTGGTGTCCGAGGAACTGAGCGAAGCGCTGAAGGACGAGTTCTGGCGCTACTCGCGGGAGTATGACCTCCGCACGGCCCGAAGTTGTGAACAGGCGCTCGCCGTGACGGAGGAGATCGTCGATAGCGGCGGCGACGTCGCCATGTTCGTCTCCGACTGCGTGCTTCCCGATGCCGACGTCCTCGACGCATTCCGCCTATGGCGGACGGCGGTCCCCACCGCCCGGCGTGTCATGGCACCGCCGGCGGAGCGGTTCCTCAAATATGCGCCGACGATGCGACCCGAGATGTCGAAGGGCACCTTCGACAGCTTCCTGATCATGCCTCGAGGGGTTCGCGACGAGGAGTTCCACAACTCGATCACCGACCTGCTCGCAGACTGGAGTTCGAACTCCGCCGACCCGAGCGTGATCCTTGCGTGGATTGTCGCCGACAAGATCGACTCCCTGGTCCGGGAACTCGAGGGGTTGATCGATCGCATGGGGATGTCGTGCCGGGTGTGCTCCCCCGACTCCGAGACGGGTGAGGCTGCGTTGGAAGCACTACCTGGTGCCACGCTCCCGCTCGTCTGGTTGGACGGGCGCGATCCGATGGAGATCTCGTCGGTCCGTCAGTTGGCGGCGTCGTTTTACAGCTCGATCACGGAATCCTCTTTCGAGGGCATCGCCGACCTCGCCGTGATCGGCGCCGGACCCGCCGGACTCGCCGGTGCCGTCTACGGCTCATCGGAGGGGCTCGACACCGTCGTGCTCGAAGCCGGGGCAATCGGTGGTCAGGCCGGGACGAGCTCGATGATCCGCAACTACCTCGGCTTTCACCAGGGGATCTCGGGCAAGCGGCTGGGTCTGCGAGCCCGGTTCCAGGCCCAGCGTTTCGGCACGCGCTTCTTCACCGGCTGGGAGGCATCGAGTCTGACCCCGGGCGACGGCGGACCTCACGTCATCGAGACGAGCGGGGGAGAGATCCGGGCCCGAGCCGTTGTGATCGCGTCGGGTGTGCAGTACAGGCGCCTGGGCGTGCCCGCCGTTGAGGGCTTGGTCGGCCGTGGCGTGTACTACGGAGCTGCGTTGACGGCCGCCAGCGAGATGGAGGGCGGGAAGGTCTACATCGTCGGTGGGGGCAACTCGGCGGGCCAGGCCGCAATGCACCTGGCTCGATTCGCCGAGTCTGTCACGATCCTGGTGCGGCGGGCCGGTCTCGAGGAGACGATGTCGCAGTACCTGATCAACGAAATCGCGCACTCGCCGACCATCACCGTCGAGGGACGCACCCAGGTCATCGACGCCGGTGGCTGGCCTGACTTGGAGACGCTGACGACCGAGAACCTCGACACCGGGGACCGGTCGACACGTCAGGCGAAAGGCCTCTTCCTCCTGCTCGGTGCGGTTCCTCACGGCGGATGGCTACCCGAGGAAGTCGCTGTCGACGCCAACGGCTTCGTGCTGACCGGCCGTGACGTCCCACACGATCGATGGATCGGCGGCCTCCCTCCTGCCGCGCTCGCCACCACCGTCCCTGGGGTCTTCGCCGTCGGCGACGTACGCGCGGGCTCCATGAAGCGGGTCGCGGCGGCCGTCGGCGAGGGGTCATCGGTGGTTCCGCTCGTACACACCTGGCTGGCCGAAGAGACCGGGTCGCACTGACGGCTGCGCTGAGTTTCGGGGGCGCAGTCTGGCTCAGCCGAAGGTGGGCGGGACAACAGATCGAAATAGCTCGTGCAGCCGCACTCGCGGTCATCAAGGCGTCCATCGAAGGCTGAACCTCGCCGGCCGCTGCGTCCCCGAAGTGCCGCTGGGGAATGCTCTACGAAGTAGCCCGCGAGCGAGTTCTGGGATCGACCGAATACTGGGCTGACGTCGATCGTCGACTAAAACATGTGGCGCGCTTCTATCGACGTCTGCTGGCCATTGGGGCTGCAGTGCTGTTGGAGGTTTGTGATGGTGGCTGGCTTTCGGGTTTGGGTTCTTGTGCTTGTGGCGGCAACTGTTGGGTTGTTGGTTGTGTCCTTGTCAGCGGTGTCCGGGGCGAGCGAGTCATGGTTTCAGGTCGGCGAGGACATCGACGGTGAAGCCGCAGACGATCGGTCTGGGTATTCGGTGGCGTTGTCCTCTGATGGTGCCACGGTGGCGATCGGCGCACCGTTCAACGACGGCAACGGTGACCTTGCGGGTCAGGTGCGGGTGTTCGCCAACGTTGCCGGTGTGTGGACACAGGTCGGCGACGACATCGACGGTGAAGCCGCAGACGATCAGTCTGGATTCG
>CAJQNJ010000222.1 GCA_905479685.1 uncultured Acidimicrobiales bacterium | reverse complement strand
GCCCGATTCGTCGCCGCGTGACGGAAGACGACCGTCTCGCCATCCTTCACTCGGCGCGCCAACGTCTGTCCGAAGCCATGAGCCTGCCAGACGCCCTGCGGGGTCAGACCCGAATCGGTTGAGTAGCCCTGTGTCTCCCCGTGCCGGATGAGAAACACGTCGTTGCGAAGTGTTCGTTGTGAACCAGGTGGAGGGGATATCTCCTTGTTCCGGTTGTCTTCGGTAAGGGCCTGTTGGGTGGCGAGAGTCGAACGCTGCCAGAGCGGAGCGTCGGCTCGTGCAGCTGCTCTGTGGTTCCGAAACCGACGAAGATAGAGCGGTTCTCCCGTATCGGCTGGTGAGGTTTCATCGACAGTTTCGATCTGGCTCTGGCGATACTTCGCCAGATAGAGAGGCGCGCCCTGACGATCGTTCTCGGGCACCATGCCGTTCGTCGCATCTTCGCCAGTCATGAGTGCACCGACATGAACCCTGGATCGACTTGACCCTTGTAGGTGAAGATTGCTCGGCCCATCTCTGCTTCGGTCCATGTCGTCGGCTCGTCATCGGGGTCGAACCAGTAACCACCGGTGTAGACCTCGTTCCTGTTGCCCGCAGGGTCGAAAAAGTACAAGCCACAACCGCGGGTTGCGCCGTGACGGGTTGGACCCGCATCTATTTGGATGCCGTGGTAAGCGCAGGTGTCAGCGGCGGTACGAAGATCATTCCATTCATCGACCCAGAAGGCCAGATGGTGGAATCCGCCGTTGGGGCCAGTGAGAAAGGCGATGTCATGGGGCGTATGAGTTCGCTCGAGAAAGGTGGCGAGCTGGTGGCCATCATCGGCGAGAATCTGCTCGGTGAGACGAAATTCGAGCACTTCTCGGAAGAAGCTCGTGACGCCATCGACGTCTTCGCACAACAAGAAGATGTGGTCGAGGCGCGGTGGATGCATACCCTTCAGGTCCGCAGGAGCGGGTGGCGGGTTGATCAGCGTGAGGCCATTGCCGACCTGTAGTTGTGCGTGCTCGAGGTCGATCGTGTGGCCGCTTGGACCTCGGAATCGGACGACTTCACCTGAAGCCGGGTTCAGCTCGCCGGGCCCGAAGCGCTGGATCGTGATGCCAGTTCCCTCGATGCGTGCCGCGAGCCGATCGAGTTCGTTCCGCTCGACCACCTTGAACGCCAGGCTGTTCAGCCCGTACGTGGCAGCTTCGGTCAGGATCAGTGAGTGATGCTGGAGTTCGTCCCAGCCCTTCAGAAAGGTCCGGTCGGCTTCGGTCCGCGTGACAACCAGGCCGACGACCTCCGCGTAGTACGCCGTAGCGAGCTGAAGGTCGGGCACCCGCACCTCGGCATGGGAAAGGCGAAGAATCCCGTTCGACGTCATGAGTTGCCCTCCCTCAGTCGAGACTGATGGTCGAGATCAGCGGAACGCAAATGAAACCTCATGTGTGCACCGAGGCGAAACGATGGTTGAGCACGCCCTCGTAATAGAAGACAGCGCGGCCCTCATGGTCGTTGGTCCAGGTGATCGTCGGGAAATCTGGATCCGGTCGGTATCCGCCAGTGAAGACTTCGTTACGCGTTCCCATTGGGTCGAAGAAATAGATCGTGTTGCCCCGAGTCAGTCCGTGGCGAGTTGGTCCGACATCGATCGTCACTCCGTTGTACGCAAGGATGTCGGCTGCACGGCGAATGTGGTCCCAGTCATCGAGCCAGAACGAGAAATGGTGCAAAGCGCCGTTGGGACCCTGCACGAAAGCGATGTCGTGTGGCTTCGCCGACCGCTCGAGGAAGGCGATCACTTGGTGCCCTTGACCGTTGAGGAGTTGCTCGGTGAGACGGAAGTCGAGCACGTCTTGGAAGAAGGCGGCTACGACGGGAACCTCTTCAGCGTGGACCAACATGTGGTCTATTCGGGGTGGGGCGATTCCGGTCAGACCCTGCGGTATGGGCGGCGGATTCAGGAGAGGGAGCTTGCCGCCGACCTTGTGCACGTCGGCCACGAGTTCCATTTGTTGACCTGAAGGTAGTTCGAACCGGATCGATTCGCCTTGCCCGATTTCCTCGCCATCTGCGATGCGCTCGACGGCGTGCCCGGCTGCTTCGACCCGATGCTGGAAGTGATCGAGGTCGTCTGAGTGCTCGACCTTGAACGCGAAACGGTCGAGCCCGACCCTTGTGTCATGGCGAACTGCCAGACAGTGGTGATCGCGTTCGTCCCAACATTTGAAGAAGATGCGATCGGGGGTGCGATCGGTGATCTGTAGGCCCATCACTTGGGTGTAGTAGGCGGCTGCGAGCTCGAGATCGGTCACCGTGATGTCGACGTGGCTGAGACGCAGGATTCCCATGCGGAGCAACCTATGGCACCGGTCACACCTGATCTATTGTCATCCCGCATAGCGGGACAGTGACCGTCAGAAGTACCCTTGGGGACGTGTCGAAGAATCGTCTCAGTTCGGTGGCCAACGCCGCACGAGTGTTGAAGGCGTTCTCGACACGTCACCCGACGTGGGGCGTGTCGGAGCTGGCGAATCACCTTGACATCTCGACCTCCACGGTTCACCGACTGCTCAGCACTCTCGCCGATGAAGGGGTCTTGGATCAGGACGTCGAAAATGGCCGCTATCGACTGGGCCTCTCGGTGTTCGACATGGCGGCATCGATGCCGAAACATCGGACGCTGCACGAGGCGGTGCTGGTGTCGATGACCGAATTGCGCAGCCGCACCGGTGAGACTGTCCAGGTCGGCGTGCTCGATGGGCGAGAAGTCGTGTATGTGGAGCGGCTCGACTCACCCAACACGCTGCGGGTGTTCACCGAGGTGGGGCGTCGGAACCGCGCGCATCGGACCAGCACGGGAAAGCTCTTGATTGCGCACCTCTCGGCTCGTCGACGGCAAAGGCTGTTGCACGGTTGGGTGCTCGAAAAGCGAACGCCGTACACGATCACCGATCTTGTGACGCTGCGCGAAGAGCTGACAGCGATCCGGTCGCGTGGGTACGCAGAGAACCGGCAGGAGTCTGAGCTCGGTATCGTTTCTGTCGCTGCGCCGATTCGAGACAGCGCAGGTCAGGTGGTTGCAGCCCTGAGCCTTGCTGGGCCATCCGAGCGGATGGACGAAAATCGACCTACCTACATCGACGCGGTTATGGTGCTTGCAAGAACGGTGAGTTTGCAGATGGGGTGGCCTGGCTGACAAGAAAACCTCCGCTATCCCGCTATCCGGGATGGTTCGGACAGCGGCGTCGGACGTCTCTAACGTTGGCCGAATGTCACCAACGAATGCACATGATGTCTTGTTGCTCGATTTCGGCGGCGTATGTCTTCTCAACCCCGTCGAGCTGCACGAAAAAGCAAGACGTCTGCTCGGCCTTGCCGATGACACCTTGACCTGGCTCGGGCCACTCGACCCATCGACCGATGAGTTGTGGCAACGGATGGTCACCGCGGACGGTGTGACCGAGCGTGAGTACTGGGCGATTCGAGCGTCCGAGGTGGGCGAGGCGGCGGGTCGAGAACTCTCGTTGACGGACTATATGACCATGCTCTACGACCCACCGACGCCAGAGGTCATCCGTCCGGAAGCGACGAGGACCGTTCGCGCGGCGCTGGCTGCGGAGTTCGGGGTCTCCATCCTCACGAATGACATGCGTGCCTTTCATGGCCGAGACTGGGAGATGGGAATTGAGCTTCTTCAAATCGTTGACCACATCGTTGATTGCTCAGATACCGATATCTTGAAGCCCGACCCACGTGCGTTCGAACGAGCCGAGGAGATCATCGGGGTTCCCGCTGAGCGCATGTTGTTCGTAGATGATCAGCCCGGAAACGTCCAGGGCGCAATCGAGGCTGGTCTTCAGGCAATGTGGTTCGACGTTGCGAATGCGGCAGCGTCTTGGTCCGAGGTCGGGAGGCGTCTCGGCTTGTCGTCGGTGAGCGGCTGACTAGGAGAACCGAAGTGTCGTGCCACAGAGCGGCGATCCGCTGAGCGAGTAGGCGACACCTTGCCGTGCGTCGTACGGCGCGGCGAGCCCGCCCGTGAAGACAATGTCGCCCGCACGAACGTGTAGCGCCTCCTCCCCGAGCGAACGCACGAGCCAAGCGATTGCCTCCCATGGCGATCCCATGGCCTGCTTGCCCGCGCCTGTCCGGCGGTCACTGCCGTCGGAGAACGTCACGATCAGCTCCGAAACAGCGTCGTCCAACTCGGAGAACTCCCCGACGCGGATAGCCGCACTCGATGAGTTGTCGGCAGTGTTGTCGAGCGCCTGAAAGTCGAACGACGGGAACCTCGGGTCGACCACTTCGATCCCCAATGCCCACTCACCGCCAGACTCTTCGACTTCTGCTGCGCTGACCTTGCCCGCCAAGGTGATCGGTGAGCGCCAGACGAGTTCAGGCTCAATCTTGGGGTGGATGAAGCGATCGAATGCGACCTCTGCATCACAGGTCTGACTATCCCAGAGCGTCCCCCAGTTGGGTCGGTCGATCCCGAGCGCAGTTCGCATCGCGCTGGAGGTCCAACCCAGCTTCCAGCCGATCTGGGTCTCGCCATCAGCCAGCCGGAGTTCGTCGGAGTGGCGGGCAATTGCCCGCGCGTCGGCCCATCCGAGATCGGGAAACGATGAAGTGATGAAGTCGGTAGGGACCGCGGTGCGGCGGGCCTCGTGCAGCTGTTCGGCAATGCCTACATGGTCGACGAAACTCGGCGTGGTCACGAGAGGGCTCCCAAGACATGACTCCAGCTGGCGGCGACTCGTGTGTTGTCGAAGTGGACCGTCCGCATACCCAGAGATTCTGCAACGGTCACATTGTCGACTTGGTCGTCGACGACCAAGGTTTGCTCGGCGTCACAACCGACCAGGAGGAGGCAGCGCTGGAACGCTCGCCTGTCCGGCTTCCAGATCTTGTTGTCGGCACACGAGACAACGTGGTCCACCTGCCTGAACAGATCCTCAGACAGCACCCAGTCAGTGGAAATCTCGTTGCTGAGAATGACGACCGTCACGCCTTGCTCCTGGGCCGTCGTCACCACGTTGCTCACCCCTGACCTGATCGGGATGGGACCGTGTGCGTCGATTGTGCGCAATTCGGATGCGGACGGCGTACAGACGCCGGCGAAATCGAGGATCAGTAGCTCGATGCGCGGTGCCGTGTCCCCCATGTCGCTGGTCAGCGGACGAGTGACGTGCACTCGATACGTGTCGATCCAGACGAGTCGCCGCGCTCTTTCGTGCACAGTCTTCGACCCGTCGACCTGGGGCTCTTGCTCGAGCAGGCCGGCGCGGCATCCGTCCGTGAGGCGAGCTTCATCTGTGTAGTCATAATCGAGCCTGACCATGATGCGCAACACGGTCGCCCTACCGGCAGCGTTGGCCCCGAGGACGCCGATCTTGTCCGCCGGGAAGGAAGAGACTCCCCTCTCACGGCCAAGACGTTGGCCGAACGGTACACGGAGTGAGAGAATCGGTTGATGGACCCTCTACCCGATGGCCTTGTCGTTGTCGTCAAGCGCGACTGCGCCACTTGCGAGATGGTCGTACCAGTACTCGACGTCCTTCATCGAGACCATGCGTTGGCGATCATCACGCAGGACGATCCGACGTTCCCTGCGATCGAGGGGACGATCCACGATGCCGACCTGAGCTTGTCGTGGCGTTCTGATATCGAGACCGTCCCGACCCTTCTGCGTCGTGTCGATGGAGAGGAGGTCTCCCGTACGGTCGGCTGGGATCGGTCGCAGTGGGAAGCCATCACGGGTGTCGAACACCTCGGAATCGAGCTACCCGATCAACGCCCCGGGTGTGGCTCGCTGAGCGTTGACCCCGACCGAGCCGACGAACTATCCGCCCGATTCGGCACCTCGACGACGACCAGCCGCCACGTCGCGTTTGCCGAACTCGAAGACGAGTTCGAGGCGATGTTCGACCGCGGCTGGAGCGATGGCCTCCCCCTCGTTCCACCCACGCCTGAGCGGGTCGAACGAATGCTGGCCGCAACTCACCTGTCGGCGACCGACATCATTGCCATCATCCCGCCGAACCTCGTCGAAGCGACCGTGGAGAAGGTCGCCATCAACGCTGTCATGGCCGGCTGCAAGCCCGCATACCTTCCAGTCGTGATCGCAGGGCTGCAAACAGTCTGCAACGACGAATTCAACATGCACGGGGTATTGGCGACGACGATGGGTGTCGGTCCGATTCTCATAGTCAACGGCCCGATCCGCACAGAACTGGGAATGAACTCGGGCATGAACGTACTCGGCCAGGGGAACCGAGCGAACTCGACCATCGGTCGAGCCGTACAGCTCTGCGTGCGAAATCTCGGGGGTGGACGACCCGGTGAAATCGACCGGGCCACCCATGGCCAACCGGGCAAACTCGGCCTCTGTTTTTCAGAGGATGAAGAAGGCTCTCCGTGGACCTCGTTGTCCGAGAGCCGAGGTTTCGATCCCAGGACGAGCACCGTCACCGCCTTTTGTGGCGAAGCTCCGCGCATCATCTTCGATCAGATGTCACGCTCGGCCGAAGCACTCACCAAGTCTCTCGCGCTGTCGATGCTCGCAAACGTGCACCCTCGAATCATCGGCATGGACACGACGCTCGTTCTGTGCCCGGAACACATGGCTCGATTCCGCGGCGCAGGATGGGATCGCGAGCGCTTCCTGACCGAGCTTCGCAGTCACCTGGACCTCGAGGTCGACTCGATTTTGCGCGGTGTCGACGGAATCGATGAAGGTATCCCAACCGGGCTCGGCCTCGAAGGTGCCGTACTGCCGAAGTTCAATAACGGCGGCATCCTCGTGGTACACGCAGGCGGGCAAGCAGGGCTCTTCTCCTCGGTCATCGGTGGATGGGTGAGTGGGTCGATGGGTAGTGTCCCGGTGACGAAGGAGATCGTCCGATGACGCTGACCGTGCTCGACCCCACCGACGAGACCACACCACAGGTTCGAGGACGAACAGAGCGGCCAGAGTCCCTCACTGGGCTCACCGTGGGGTTACTCGACATCTCCAAACCGCGGGGCAACGTCTTCCTCGACCAAGTCCAGCATCGTCTGGAGGGACTCGGAGCGTCGGTCATCCGCTACACCAAACCGACGTTCGCCAAGCCTGCTCCCCCTGATCTACGCCACGAGATCTCGACGCGCTGTGATGCGGTGATCGAAGCGCTGGCCGATTGAGGCTCTTGCACGACGTGCAGTGTGCACGACATCAACAACCTCGAGCGCAGCGGAATCCCTGGAGTCCTCGTGGCGTCGTCACCATTCGTGGACGCCGCTGCTGCACAAGCAGAGCGATTGGGTTTCGATGCAGCCCGGGTGTTTGTCGAACATCCGATTCAGGACCGGACCGACGACGAGATGAAAGCGATAGCGAACCAAGCGATCGCCGAACTCACGGCGCTGTTGACCGCCCCCGCAACCTAGCCAGCCTTCGAAGCCGCCTTGCGCTCGAGCTTCTCTGCGCGTTCCACCAACTTGCCTGGCATCGCCAGAAGGTCTTCGCGTGCCTGTTCGGCTTCGGGAGAGAGTCCCTCGAGCGTGTCGATCTTCCATTCGCGCAACACGGGCGAGATGATCTTCTCGGCGTGGAT
The DNA here is from genome assembly GCA_905479685.1 of uncultured Acidimicrobiales bacterium. Classification (GTDB taxonomy): domain Bacteria; phylum Actinomycetota; class Acidimicrobiia; order Acidimicrobiales; family SHLQ01; genus SHLQ01. Next base: position 4,718 of record CAJQNJ010000222.1, on the reverse strand, counting down.
GCGGATGTCGTATATCTCGGCTCGGGCCGCCAGCACGGCGCGACGTCGATACTTGGGGACAACGGTTCCTGGCATATTGAAGTTCTCGTAGACCTTCTTCATCGAGAGAATGCACGCTGACGGATCGTGTTCCAGCATCGCTGTCACGATGCCCTTGTAGAAGATGTAGTGATAGTTCTCGTCGGCGGCCACCCGCTTCATGACCTCATAGGCCACCTCGTCATCTGCCTTCAGCCCGGTGTTCCGGTGCGACACCCGGGTCGCCAGCTCTTGCGCAGACGTGTAGACGAAGATGTCGAGTGGGTCTGTCCAGGGGCTGTCCCAGCCCTTCGAGATCGTCGCAATCCGGTCATCTTCGAGTGCGACGGGATCACAGTTCCGACTGATCATGAGGTAGTCGCGGATGACGATCGAGTGCTGGCCCTCTTCGGCGGTCCAACGCCGGGTCCACCGACCGATCGCGGAGTCTGCACCGAACTGGTGAGCGATCGCGTAGTGGTAGTACGGGAGGTTGTCCTCAGTCAACAAATTGAGGATCAATGCCTCTCGAACTTCTGGACTGATGGTGCACTGCGACTCGTCCCATGGCTCGTCGTGATAGTTCCGCCCGTTCTCCCATTGGATCAGGTCGTGCGCGTACCACGTCGGTCGTTTCGCAAGATGATCTGTCATCAGCTGCTCGATGTCCTCTTCGACGGCAGCGATCAATTCATGTCGGTCGGTCATCTTCGGCTCTCGGGTCGCGTCTTCATCCAGCGCAGCTGGGGCATATGCGCCCGAATCTAGTGCAGGAGACCCCCAGGAAGCTCATCGACCGGCCGCAACGTTTCGGATACCTCGAGGAAAAAGTCCTGTCAGTTTCAATGGACCCAATGTTGTGCGGTACCTTGGGTTGCCGTGACAGCACTCCTCATCGGGATCTCCGGGGGCAGCGGATCTGGGAAATCTCGCCTCGCCAAAGAACTAGCAGATCGTCTTGGCGACGATCGTGTATCGCTGCTCCCCTTCGACGCCTATTACAAGGATCTCCGAGATCTGTCGATGGCCGAGCGTGACGCGGTGAACTTTGATCATCCGGACTCGCTCGACGCCGACATGTTCGGACATCACCTCGATGGCCTTGCCCAGGGCCTCGACGTCGCGCTGCCGGTGTACGACTACACCCGACACCAGCGCGCCGATGACTTGATCATCCTTCCCGCTAGAGACATCGTCATCGCTGAGGGCATTCTGCTCTTCGCATTTCCCGAACTGGTCGAGCGATTCGACTTCAAGATCTTCCGAGAAACACCGAGCGACATTCGTTTCGAGCGTCGTCTCTCACGCGACACTGCAGAGCGGGGGCGCTCACCAGAGAGCGTGCGCGAACAGTTCGAAACATCGGTCGGGCCGATGCACGATGCCTTCGTCGAGCCGAGCAAACACTGCGCAGACCGATTGGTCGAACACACCGAGGACCTCCACGACGTGGTCACCGAGCTCACCGAACAGCTGCAGTCGATTCGCGTGTGAACCTGGTGCTGCGACCACTCTTCTCCAAGCAGCGGGTTCGGTGAAACCACTGCGGTCGACCTACGATAAAGACATGCGTTCTGCTTCACATCGTCCCGATTCGTCCACGCTGGGAAGCGTGCGAAACTCCGATTCCGGTATCGGCACCGATTCCGACACGCTCACCCGTAATGTCACCACCGACGGCGGCGATCACGACAAGTTCGCCCACTATGTCCGCAAGAACGACATCACAGAGAGCGCCGTCACCGGTAAGGCTGTCACCGCGATCTGCGGAAAGAAGTGGGTTCCCACCCGGCTTCCCGACGAGTTTCCGGTATGCCCAGACTGCAAGAGGATTTACGAGCAACTGAAACCCTCGAAGTAGGGCTGCATGTTCCGCTTGACCGTGGGACGACGACTCGGGCTCGTCGTAGTGATCGCGATTCTTGCGATCACGGTGCTCGTATTGCTCGTCCTACGCAGTCAATCGAATGCAGCCCTCGATCGATCGGCTGAAAACATCGATGCCGTCGCTGCGCCTATGGCCACCCTCATCGAGAGCGAGCTCGCGTCCGCGGGAGCCCTCCTCGAGGTTGCTGCAGCGTCTGCACCTGAGGAAGGTCCTCTACCGCTCGCTGAACTCGAAAATGCTGGCTTCATCGCGACCGAGGTCATAGACGCAACATCGACGTCATCTCGACTGGGCGCGTCGAGCAACTTCATCGAGCAGGCTGCTGCATCAACAACGATCGGCTCGACTCGACTCCTCGATGGCGAAGTTGGCGTACTCGTCGGGACGCCGATCGCCAGCCGACCGGGCTCCGTGCTGGTCGGCGCATACAACGCAGCCGGAATTCTCGTAGGCGTGACTGCGGCTGAGTCGGGTGACTCCTTCGAGGTCCTGCTTGCAACTCACAATTCGAATGGTCAGGCTGTGATCTTCACGCCGTCGCGCCATAACGATCGCAAACCAATCGGCGAACCCGATGACGCCACTTCTGAGCTCATCGACATGGTCCTCGATGGCGAGGACGACTTTCGATCCACGAACGCTGACATCAATGGCCGAGAGTCGGTCGTCCGAATGATCCGAATTCCGCGTGCTGAGTGGGTGCTCATTGCCACAACGGACCGCGAGGACACTGGCGTCAACACGCTGCCCGCCTGGTTGATCCCAGCATTCTTGGTAATCGGCGCCATCGCATTGGTCCCGATCGGACTACTCCGCACAAGACTGAAAACCGTCGCTGGCGGAGCGCATGAACTGTACCGAGATCGGCTGCTGACGCCGCTCGACGACAACACCGACGACGAGATCGGCATCCTCTCGAGGACGCTGCAGTCTCTCGATGACCGGCTGCACAGCGAGGCCGAGAAGCGATCGCGGTCAGCTGCGACCCTTCATCACCGTGCCAGCCACGATCCGCTGACGGGTCTGGCAAATCGAAGCCGCCTCATGGAGGAGCTCACGATCGCGCTGAACAACCGGGATCCGGTCGCGGTTCTCTTCTGCGACATCGATGACTTCAAGAGCATCAACGACTCCCAAGGGCACGAAGGGGGCGACACCGTTCTGAAGTTCGTCGCCAACCAGCTCGGGTCGGCGTGTGGACCGACCGAACTCATTGCACGCTTCGGCGGGGATGAGTTCTGTGTGCTGTCACAGACTGAACCACAGGCGGCGCGACAACTCGCGGGTCAGGTGGAACGATCACTCGACGCGAATTGTGTCGTGAACGGACACCAGCTTCGCGTGGGAGGATCCGTGGGACTGGCGATCGCAAAAGTAACCGACACGCCAGACTCGATTCTCAAGAGCGCCGACCTCGCCATGTATCGAGAAAAGGAACGGCGACGTGGCCTCCGGAATCCCGGCGGCATCAAGGACATCGAGATCCTTCCCGAACAGATTCGCCTGGTGTACCAGCCAGTGGTCGACCTGGTCGACGGCAGCATCGTCGGTGTCGAAGTGTTGGCTCGATACATGCACCCGGCCCTCGGGATGCTCGACCCATCTTCATTCCTGCCCCCAGGAACTGAGCGAGGGATGTTCGATCAGTTCGACTTCGAGATCATGAGCCGGTCCATCGCACAGCTGAGCGAGTGGCTCTCACACGGCGTGGTCGATGAACGATTCACCCTCTCGTTCAACCTGGCACCCGATCACGTGTCGGATTCGGATTCGACCCGACAGATCTTCGAGACGCTGCGGACCTACCGGGTGCCGCCCACGATGGTCCAACTCGAGGTCACCGAGCACAAGCTGCTCGCACATCAGGACGACCTGATCAGCTCGCTCACCGCATTGCGAGAACGGGGAATCAAGGTCGCAATCGACGACTTCGGCGTCGACGGATCGAACGTCGACCGGCTGGTCCAGATCCCGTCTGACACTGTGAAGATCGACAGGTCGTTTGTTTCAGAGATCGATATCGACGAACGTGCCGAAGCGCGACTGAAGGCCATTCTCGAAATCGTCACGACCGAAGGTCGGGTCCCGATCGCCGAGGGCGTCGAACGGCAGCGACAAGCGCAGATCCTCCGAGAGCTCGAGGTTCCCTTCGGGCAAGGATATCTGTGGCATGCGCCGATCACCGCCCTGGCGCTCACCCCGCTCCTCGGCCGTGCATCTCGCTGGAACAGACGCAAGCCTCCGCCAACGGCCGATTAGCGACCCGAGCCACATAACGACATCGGATTGCGGCCGCCCAAGAAACAGCGAAACATGCAGCGTGCCCCCGGCAGGACTCGAACCTGCAGTCGACGGGATAGAAGCCCGTTGCCTTATCCATTTTGGCCACGGAGGCGAGCACAATTAGGTTATCTGGCGGCCGTCGAACCCGGTTACGACCCGCCGAGACCCCTCTGATTCCAGGGCCGATGGGCCAGATGGCCTCTGTGCAACGACGGCCTCCTTGCCGACTTTGTATGGCATGGCATCTTCAGCGTTTCCCCGTGAGTTGCCTGACATTCTTCGCTCGTTCCTCGACGCTCATACAGACGGGCTCGTCGCCATCGTCTGTGAGCCGCTCCTCACACGGTTGTCGCTGTCATCTGCGCACCCGATGTTCGCCGAATTCGGCGAGGCCCCGCTGATCAAGACCTTTGGGCAAGACGCGCACGTACGCGCGATCCACGCAATACGGGCCGCCCGGAGCAATGGTTCGGCCCATCTCGTCATCGATCTCGATGGATCGCCCATGCATCTCAGCGCCGTCAGCATC
>CAJQNJ010000221.1 GCA_905479685.1 uncultured Acidimicrobiales bacterium | reverse complement strand
CGCCACGTTCGTGTGATTCGATCGCGATGAGAGCATCGGACAACCCAGCGATAATCCGGTTGCGGGCTGGAAACCTCCAGGCTTGTGGCCCGATCCCAGGTGGTGTCTCACTGAGTAGAACCCCATGATTGGAGACCGCCTCCCACAGATCGGCGTTTCGTTTCGGATAGACCACATCGAGTCCACTCCCCACCACGCCGATCGGTCGCCCCGCCGCGACTGTGCGCTCGACCTTGGCCTTGCCAAACAGAATGCTCAGCGCGCCGCGATGAGCCGCCGCGTCGATCCCGAGGGCGAGGCCCGACACCACGCACACGCCGACGGAAGCGAGCGCTGCACCAAGTTCGAACGCACAGCGTTGTCCATATGACGTGCAGTTGCGCGTACCAACAATTCCGACGGTAGGACCCGACGGCACCTCGCCACCGATCGAGAAGAGCACGCGTGGCGGCTCGATGTCTTCGTTGAGGCGTGTCGGGTAGTGCAACGACCCGTGCGCCGCAACCGATACCCCAAGGCCGCTGATCGTCTCCCAGTGGCGACGAACAGACAGGAGACGTGCGGCGCTACGCCATCCCTCGAGCGTATGGGGCCGCACCGATTCGACCGTTACTCGATCGCCGCGGCACAACCGATCCCAGGCTCCTCGGGCGCCGTGTGCCTCCAGAAGTAGCCGTAGTCGACTCGGCCCGAGTCCCGGGAGAGAAAGGAGAGCCACGATCCATGCTTCTTCTGGCAGCTGATCGGGGTTTGAACACGCGTCGCTCATCCGACGAACCCGAACGGGTCGACCCGCAATGACATGGCGAGACACAGCTGTTCGATGGACACGACGTCGTCGCCGTCGTCGAGGTCGGCGATTGTTCGAGAGACAGCGCGGACCCGACCGACCCCTCGGGCCGAGAGCCTCCCCTGACCAACGGCATTCTCCAGGATCGTTCTGGCTCCGCTGGACAACGGAGCAACCCTGTCGAGTTCGACGGCATCGAGGGCAGCGTTCGGTCTCCCCGAGCGTGCAAGCGCACGGCTCCGAGCACCTGCAACCCGTTCGGCAACCTCACTGCTCGATTCGCCGGCGGCATCCCCGAACAACTCGGCAGGAGACGGGCGCTGAACTCCGATTCGCAGGTCGAACCGATCGAGGAGCGGCCCCGAAACTCGCCGGTGATATCGAGCTCGGGCCGTATCGCTACATCGACAGGCTCCCGGAGCGCCAGATTCACCACACGGACACGGATTCATCGATGCCACAAGCAGGACATCGGCGGGATACCGAGCAGTGCTGTGCGCTCGAGACACCCGAACCTCACGCTCCTCCAACGGCTGGCGAAGCCCGTCCAGCGCAGAAGGTGAGAACTCCCCGAGCTCGTCCAGGAAGAGCACCCCTCGATGAGCAAGAGAAAGCTCACCCGGTCGCATCGACGCTGCACCACCACCGACGAGCGACACCGGAGATGCGCTGTGGTGTGGCGCTCGAAACGGAGCTGACATGACCGGTATCTGCTCGGGGCGAAGCTCACCTGCAGCCGAGTGGATTCGAGTCACGTCGAGTGCTTCGTGATCCTGGAGCGCCGGCAGGAGTCCCGGTAGGCGCTTTGCAAGCATCGTCTTGCCAGCGCCAGGTGGTCCGACCATGAGCATGTGGTGAGCGCCGGCGGCGGAGATACCCAGGGCAAGTTTCGCCATGTGCTGACCGCGAATATCGCGCAGATCCGTCGGGTTCGACGTCGAAGTAGCCGTGGGCTGCGGCGCCGGCTCGGGCCATTCCTGTGTTCCGTCCAAGCAGGTGAGCAGTCGCCCCAATGTGCACACCGAACGAACTGGACGCCCGAGCAAACCGACTTCGGTGGCGTCATCGGCGGAGACGACGATCGCTGGCGCTCCGACCACATCACTCATCGGCAGCGCCCCACGAACAGATCGTACGGAACCGTCAAGCCCGAGCTCGCCCAGAAATCCATACTGATCGAGCACATCGAGCTCAATTCGACCGAGCGCGGCGAGAATCCCGACAGCAACGGCCAAATCGAGGCTTGCGCCAGTCTTTCGAAGATCGCTTGGGGCAAGGTTGACCGTGATCTTTCGTTGGGGCCAATCCTCCCCACTCGATTGCAGCGCAGCGCGAACACGATCGCGAGCCTCTCGACACGAGGCGTCGGGAAGACCAACGATCGTGAAACCCGGTAGTCCGCTCCCCACGTGCACTTCGACATCGACAGGATGACCACGAACCCCGCTCAGGGTCGCAGACCGAACAATCGCAAGCATTGCGCTCTCCTCCATGGAAGATCAGGAGAAGGCTTTTCGGTAGCGACTTCGAACCGTGTGGTCACCGTAGACGTGCCCTGTGACATCGTGGCACCCGCGCTACCCGGTCGCCGCATGGTGACAACCCCTAGTTCCCGGTTGTGCTCCAATGCCATGGCTCAGCCGGGAGGTTCACAAAACCAAAGTCCACCGCGTGTTCGTGCAGCCACACAAAGGCTGGATCTGATCGGGATGTGATCAGCCGACCCTCGTTCGTGAAGTCGATAGCAAGGCCGAGCTCATGTTGAGAACTGCCAGGCCTTGCGGTCGGTGGATTGCACTGGTCGGCGGGCAGCTCGAAGATCGCGAAATCACTTGCACCACAATTCACCCGGCGAAGGTCGATCTGGCGCTGCGGATCGCGAAAACCGCCGCCAGACAACGTCAACCCATCAGCTGCTGCAGCCTCGAGGAGCGAACGCACATCGTCTGCGATGGTGTCGCTCACCTCGATGCCACCGACCGAAACGATTTGCAGAACCGGTGGAAGGTCGTCCGCTGGATGTTCCCCAGGAGCCACGACGCCCGCATCGTCGCGTGGTGTTCCACCGCTGTCATCGGCTGACTCGGACTCGATGACGAAGTCTCCGAGCGCGACTCCATACTCTTCATCAGCGATCTGTCGATCGCGATCGACCCAGTACGACAGTGGTCGACCAGACGTCGCATCGAACGAAACAGTGATCTCGATAACCGGCTCATTCAAGAGTTCGGTGATATCGACAAAGTGTTCGTCGATCGTCTTTGCCCCCCCAATCCACTCCGGCGCCTCGTCACCCAGGGCCGTCGCGCTCACCAGCTCGTTGTTGCGGACCACCACGCGGACTGGAGCCGTGCCAGGGCAGAAGCATGTCGTTTCGACAGTGAACGAGTAGTCGCGTGGGGCACCGATGCCCCACGCCTGCCTCGCCTCGTCGAGTCGTCCGCGCAATTCATCGCGAAGCGATATCTCCGACACCACGAGACCCTCCGACCCAGCGGCACCGATGGTTCGAGGCAGCCCAAGAGCGCGATCGAAATCGACGCGCTGTCCATCGAGCACAGCGCGAGCAGCCTGATCGAACAACGCATCGGCCGAATATGCAGGTGAGTCAAACGCGCTTGTTGCCACTCCTGATCGAACATGAACAACATCGGAGAACACCGATTGGTCACAGTCCCCGGCAGCCGCACAGCCCTGCTCGACGGACACGGAATAGACGAACTCGTCGTCGCCTCGGAGCCGCCACGTTGCGCGGGCGATCTCGACCGCGTCCTGCTCACCACCATTCCCGAATTCGCAGCTCAACGCATTGGTGTTCGCGAAACTGTCGCTGCACACATCCTCAGCTGGGCCGCCCCGAAGTCGGTCCGAACCTGAACCCCCACGAACAACATCGCCACCTGATCCGCCGTAGAGGACATCTGGGCCGTCGGCTCCGCGCAGAACATCGTCGCCATTTCCACCCCACAACGTGTCCCCATCGGGTCCACCGGCGAGTGAATCATCGCCATTACCGCCCCGGAGTTCATCCACACCAGCGCCGCCGACGAGCACATCATCACCCTCACCGCCCCGGAGTACATCGTCTCCGACCCCACCGAAGAGAGAATCGTCCCCATCTTGGCCACGTAGCTGATCATCGCCTGCACCACCGATGAGCTCATCGTCCCCGTCACCACCGAGAAGCGTGTCGTCGCCGTCCCCACCGCGGATCGTGTCGTCGCCGCCAAGGCCGCAGATGACGTCGTCGCCCTCGGTTCCGGTCAAGACGTCATCGCCTTCGGTCCCGATGATGTCGCAACGCGTAGAAACCTGGGCAGCAGCCGATGTCCACGGCACGGCGACGACCACGGCAAGAATCAGGAGGAAGAGGGAACGCTGGTGCAAGGAAGCGAGGCTTTCGGTCGGTCCGCCCGGCCGGTGGCGATCGTAGCAGTGACCGCTCATTCAGAGAGAGCTTAGAGAATCTCACTCGTGTAGCGGACGACCGCATCGATATCCGCGTCGGACAACGAGTTTCCGAACGCCGGCATCGTCTTTCGCCCCTCGACCACAACCACGCGCTGAGCGTCGTCGTCGAGCCGCGATTCGATCTCACGAAGTGACGGGCCGATCGCGCCGCCGCCATCGGCACCGTGGCACGACGAACACCGGGCCCGAAAGACATCTGCGCCAGCACGGAGCTCAGGGTCAGCATCAGCGGGTAGACCGACCTCCTGCGCGCATGAGGAGAACAGGGTGACGACCGTGAGAACGAACGCTACTACCCACGGACATCGACGAACTCGCATCACGTGGAGCATACTGACTGCGATGGGCCTCGACCCGACTCGACAGCGTCGCAAATCTCCGTTCGACTATGTGTTCGTCGGCGCCGCGATCCTTGCTGCACTCGCGCTGGTCATCTGGGCACTGCTCGGCTGACAATCCGCTAGAAGGCTGCCTCCAAGACTTCGACGGATCGACCAGTCACGGCAACAACATCGAAGCGCAACTCGTCTCGGGCATCACGGTGTTCGCTGAGCCACGCCACTGCCAGCCGCCGAATTCGTCTCTGCTTATCGATACCGACCGCCTCGGCAGGGCTTCCCCAGCGACGGGAGGACCTCGTCTTGACCTCCACGAAGGCGACCGTGTTCTTGCGCATGACGACGAGATCGAGCTCGCCGCGACCGCTCCGCCAGTTCTGATCGAGTACGACCCAACCGCGCTTTTCGTACCAGCGGGCCGCCAGCTCCTCGCCTTGGCGCCCCAGTTGTTGCCGTGCATGTGTCATGAACCCGAAGGTACGAAGAAGGTGTGACAGTCATACGTCGGGACTACCGCGATCTCGACACTTCCGGTCGAGAACCGCGGAAACACACGTGTTCGCTGCGCGAGCTTCGCTCTCCTCCCGCCCGAGGCGTTTCCTCAGTGCGTATACAAGCACGTGAGGATCTGTGCCAGCCGCGACAGCGGAGCTGCGCCCAGCTAGACGCGTGAGCCGGTGTACGCACAACAAGACGCCAGCACCCAGGAGCGAGGGACGAGCGACGGAAAGGCGCCTCCGGCGTAGCAGCCGGGCATCGAGGAGCGCAGCGACGGATTGCGACAGCGGGAAACAGGGACGAGCCCCGGATCTCGCCTGCGGCGAAGATCAGTACTCGCGCTTCTCGCGGACCTTGGCTGCCTTGCCGACGCGGTCACGCAGGTAGTACAGCTTGGCGCGACGAACATCGCCATGGGTCATGCGTTCGACCTTGGCCATGATTGGTGAGTGCACGGGGAAGGTGCGCTCGACGCCGACGCCAAAGCTCAGCTTGCGCACGGTGAAGGACTCGTTGATCCCGGATCCACGGCGGGCGATCACGACGCCTTCGAAGACCTGCACGCGTTCCTTGTTGCCCTCGACCACGCGAACATGAACGCGGACGGTGTCGCCAGCCTGAAATTCGGGAATGTCGTCCCGAAGGCTCTTCTTGTCGACGAGATCGGTGATGTTCATCGCATGCTCCTGCGTCAATGGCCGATGGGCCAGCGCCCAAGCCTAGAGGCAGGCGATGATCCCTACAACGTGACGGAGATCTCCAGGTCCTGTGGAGTGGACTTGTAGATGTCTCGCATCGTCCGAATGACTCCCAATGCAACCAAACGAGGGTCTACGGGGGCCGACCAGTCCCAGTAGAAGGTGCCCCACGAAGAAGAGCTGACGGAGAAGCCCACTGCGATCACGGCTCGCTCGTCACGAACGGTGAGACGGTTTCGTCCGACGAGGCTGTCGTTTCCCACGGCGGCGAGCCGAAGGCTCTCATCGTCGAGCCGATGCGCTTCGATTCGCTGCCCCGAGTGCGGCATGGCGATCATGAACGAGTCGATGCTGCCCGAGAGCAGATCGACAACGGTTCGTTCGAGATCGTCTGATACATCGCTCCACGTGTCCGTCCCGGTCGGTAATACGAGCTCTGTCGTCATGATCGGTCAGTCGGCAGGAACGCTCGAAAATGTAGCGACCTCGATCTTGAGACAACATCAGGATTCGAACTGACCAGATTCCAACTCTCGAATCAGGTCGATTTCAGCGTCGGTGAAGCCGCCCCGATGCTCCAGGAGCTCGGGGCGCCGGTCGCGGGTACGCACGAGAGACATCGCGCGACGCCATCTCTCGACGGCTCCGTGATTGCCCGATCGAAGCACAGCGGGCACCTCATCGCCCTCGAAGTCGGCTGGTCGCGTGTAGTGCGGGTACTCGAGCAACCCGTCGGCAAACGACTCCTCGGCGATCGACTCCCGGTTACCGAGCACCCCAGGAACCAGGCGGCCAACCGCTTCGACGATCACTGCCGCTGCCACCTCTCCCCCTGCGAGTACGAAGTCTCCAATCGAAACCTCTCGATCGACCAGGCGGTCGAGCACCCGCTGATCGATTCCCTCGTATCGCCCGCACAGAAGAGAAAACCCTCCCGAACACGCAAGTTCGTGCGCCATGGCTTGATCGAAGCGTTCTCCGGATGCGCTCAGCGCCAAGAGCGGTCGGGGCGGGTTCGCGGCCCGGATCGACGCGGCCAAGACATCTGGTCGCATGACCATTCCTGCGCCACCACCAAATGGTGAGTCATCGACGCTCTTGTGGGCATCGGTAGCGTGATCCCGGGGATCGTGCAGCCGCAGATCGATCTGTCCGTTGGTACGCGCTCGGCCGATGATGCTCGTTGAGAGCGCTCCGTCGACAAGCTCACCGAACACGCTGAACACGTCGATGCGCAACGAGCTCGCAGGGATGGTCGAGGACTCGCTCACAAGTCGAACAATCCATCGGGCACGTCGACATGAATGTTCTCGTCCGTCACGTCGACGACGAACGTGAGGGGCACAAGTGCTCCCGAGTCGAGAACGAGGAGGTCACTCGCTGGGTTTGCCTGGACCTCGGTCACGACACCGCGGACCACACCGGACTGATCCACTACTGGAGTACCAATCAGGTTGTGTACCCAAAGTTCGTCAGGATCGTCAAGCTGCGGGGCTCGCAGCTCCGTGCCCCGCAAGGATTCTGCATCCTCTCGACTTCTGACGCCCTCGAAGAAAACAAGGAAGTCGCCGTCTTTGGGACGCGAGGACCCGACGGTCAACTCGCCGTCCTCGATGAACAGGATCGTCCCTACGTCGAGGCGCTCGACTCTGTTGGTGGAGAGCCGGACGACGACTTCTCCTTTCAGACCATGCGCGCGACGAATATGTCCGACAGTCAGCAGATCCTCGTAGGGCACGCTCATGCCCTAGTTCACAATCAGTCGACGAATTCGATGTCGACTTCGACGCCGTCACGAGCAGCTGCGGCTCGGGTGAGCGTACGAATCGCATTCGCTACGCGGCCTCGACGTCCGATCACTCGACCCATGTCATCAGGTCCGACACGTACTTCTAGCTGCAACGTGCGCTTCGAGTCATCGATGTCGACCTGGACAGCATCTTGATCTTCGACCAGTGCTGCCACAACGTATTCGAGGACGGCTTTAGCGGTTGGTGCACCCTCGACGGAATCTTCGTCCATGTCGGTCTCGTTTGCATCGACGTCGTGATCGCTCATGCTTCATCACTTTCAGCCGCTGCATCTTCGGCGGGGGCAGCGTCGGCTGCTTCCTCATCGGTTGCATCTTCGGCGACGACCTCGGCCGGCTTTTCGGCCTTGGGCTTGGCGGGTGACGGTGCGGTGTACCCCTTGTTCGGAGTGGGTTCTGGCACCGGAGGTACCTCAGGTGCCGACCCGGTGAACTCTTCCCATGCGCCGGAAATCTTCAACAACTTCTCGACACGCTCGGTTGGTTGCGCACCTTGACGAAGCCAAGCGACTGCCTTGTCGTTGTCGATGTTGATGACGGACGGGTCGAGACGGGGCTGGTAGGTCCCGACAATCTCGATGAAACGACCATCGCGCGGGGAACGTGCGTCAGCGGCAACGACACGGTATGTCGGTTGCTTCTTCTTGCCCATGCGCATCAGGCGGAGCTTTACAGCCACAACAAATCCTCTTCTTGAAGTCTCGGAGACAAGTGAGACTCGACCGCCAAATGCTAGCGGCCTCCTCTACGTTCGCCACACTGCGATCAGTCGTTGTCGGGAAGCCCGGGAAGACGAAGGCTGCTGAGCTCCTCGATACTCTCATTCATGAGGACGCTCGGGTCGGCCATTGGTGCCGGGCCCTTGGTGGTCGTCCGACCCCCGCTACGCCGCCGTTTGTTCTTCTTGCCACCCGATTTCTTCTTCGACTTCTTCGGCGTCACGCCGAACTGCTTCATCATCTTTTGCATCTCGTTGAATTGTTTCACGAGCCCGCTGACGTCCTGGGCCTGTGTGCCGCTGCCGTTGGCGATACGTGCTCGTCGGGAAGCATCGATGAGATCGGGCTTGGCGCGCTCTTCGAGAGTCATCGACCGGATGATCGCTTCCAATCGAGCGATCTGAGAGTCCTCGATCTCCACGTCGCGAACCTCTTTGGGAATGCCGGGCATCATCCCGAGCAGGTTCCCGATCGGGCCCATCTTCTTGATCTGCTGCATCTGCTGCAAGAAGTCATCAAGTGTGAACGACCCGTCCATGAGACGTTGCGCTGCTACCTCGGCCTCATCATCTTCGTAGGCGGCTTCGGCCTTCTCGATGAGCGTTTCGATATCGCCCATCCCCAGGATCCGGCTCGCCAACCGGTCCGGGTAGAAGATCTCGAACTCATCGATCTTCTCGCCGGTCGACGCAAACGCGATCGGGCGCCCCACGACCTCTTTGACCGAGAGTGCCGCACCGCCGCGGGCGTCACCGTCGAGCTTGGTCAGGATCACCCCGTCGAGCCCGAGCGTGCTGTGGAAGGATTCGGCAACCGTCACCGCGTCCTGACCGGTCATCGCATCGACGACGAGGAATGTGTACTGCGGCGTGAGGACGTCGGAAATCTGCCGGACCTCTTCCATGAGTGCTTCATCAATGGCCAAACGACCTGCGGTGTCGCAGATGATCACGTCGCGGCCGAGCCTCTTGGCCTCGTCGAGGGCCGCTCGCGCGACACTCACCGGATCGGTGGCCTCAGAAAAGACAGGTACGTCGATCTGTGCGCCGAGGGTCCGCAGTTGTTCGACAGCGGCGGGCCGCTGTAGATCGGCTCCAACCAGTAAGACGTTCCGACCCTGCGACTTGAACAGATTCGCCAATTTGGCTGAGTTCGTTGTCTTTCCAGAGCCCTGGAGGCCCGCCATGAGAACGACGGTTGGCGGTTTCGCAGCAAAGGTGACCTGCATCGCCTCGCCACCCAGGCTTGCGGTCAGTTCCTCCAACACGATCTTGACGATCTGTTGCGAAGGGTTCAGCGCTTTCGAGAGTTCATCACCGACAGCCCGATCGCGGATACGCGACACCAGGTTCTTGACGACCTCGAAGTTGACATCGGCCTCGAGGAGAGCGAGTCGGATCTCTCGGAGCGCCTCGTCGACGTCTTTCTCACTGAGCTTGCCTTTGCCGCGCAGCTTCCCGAAGATCCCGTCGAAGCGATCTGTCAGTGTGTCAAACAATGTCTTCCCAGTCGTTCGGTCTCGCCAGGCTGGCGTTGTGGCCAGTCATGTGCAGTTGGTCTCAAAGATATCGGTCTTCACGAGGCCGAGACGTTATGCAAACAGGGCGTCGACAAATTCGTCGGCGTCGAACGGGATCAGGTCATGGGCGCCTTCCCCAAGACCGACGAGCTTGACGGGAATTCCCAGATCGCGTTGCACCGCAACCACGATCCCCCCCTTGGCTGATCCGTCGAGTTTGGTGAGCACAACACCCGTGAGGTCGGCGGCATTGGTGAACTCTCGCGCCTGAATGAGGCCGTTTTGGCCCGTCGTCGCATCGATCACGAGAAGCGTCTCGGTGACGGTACCCGCCCCCTTTTCGGCAACTCGACGCACCTTCGACAGCTCGTTCATGAGGTTGGTTTTGGTGTGCAATCGGCCCGCGGTATCTGCAAGAACCACATCGGCACCAGATGACGCAGCATGTTCGATGGCGTCGAAAATGACCGAAGATGGATCACCACCTTCAGCGCCACGCACGACGTGCGCACCAGAGTTTTCCCCCCACATCGTGAGCTGCTC
>CAJQNJ010000220.1 GCA_905479685.1 uncultured Acidimicrobiales bacterium | reverse complement strand
TAAGGGCAACGACAAGCTTGTCGGTGGTCCGGGCAACGACCTCATTCAGGGCGGGAAAGGTAACGACCGCATCCAAGGTGGCGACGGTGGCGACGAGCTCTGGGGCCAGGATGGTCTCGACCGGATCGCTGGCGGTAACGGCAACGACACGCTGCGGGGCGGCAAGTTCGCCGACGAGCTACTCGGGCAACTCGGGCGTGACGCCCTGTACGGAAATGAGGGTGAGGATGTCCTGAAGGGCGGTGCCTGGATCGACTTCTTCGATGGCGGCCCCGCAAGAGACGGGTGCACCTTGAGCGATCCTTCCGGCGCCATCGAGGTACGGATCAGTTGCGAGACCGGAGTCTTCGGCCTCTAGGAACTGTGCTGTCGCCCCTCTGAGGGGCACGTACGTGAGCACTTCGGGTGCCGGTCACGATTGTGTGACCGGCACCCGTTCTGCGTTTTGGGGCCATCGACGTTCCGAGCGACATGAGTCGACCGAGTGTGACACCCTGTTGCCGAGTCTCCATTTTCGGCTCCGAGCGTGATGTGCGGTGTTGGCGGGTCTGCCGAGGCGGGCAGGGAAAGGAACGGGAACGCATGCGGTGCGGATCTGTGGTGTTCGGACGTGTATGCGTTTCGATAGCCGTCCTTACCGCGTCGTTGTTGGTGGCGGCAGCAACGAGTCGGTCCTCCGCCGACGCAGCGGGTTGGCAGGGCTTCGCTGTCAGCCAGCTGGCCTCGTCACATCAAAATCCAGTGCCGGGCTGGGGTATTGCTGTGACGGAGGATCTTGGTGGCTCGAGCGTCGATGTGTGGAACAACAACCACGGAAACATGTCCGAAGCAGTTGTCGATCTCGGAACTTCGGCGACGGTGCGTACAGCGCGTAGCTACGGCTCGTCTGTGACCAACGGTCCCGACAGTCATGGTGCCGCATTCTCCGACATCGATGGCGACGGCGACGAAGATCTTCTGGAAGTCTCCGGTCGCAACAGCGACAATCGACTGTTCAGAAACGACAACGGAACTCTCGTCGACGTCGACGCTGGAAACCTGACCGACAACGTAGGCCGCGGCCGTCAGCCGCTGTTCTTCGACTTCGACAACGACGGCGACATGGATGTCCTGATCACCAACCTCGATAGGCGTGAGATCGACGGCGTATTCAGCCCGAGCGAGCTCTACTTGAACAACGGAAACGGTACGTCGTGGGCCAAGGTTGCCGACCCGTCCGAGATCCTGAGCGACGGTCATGTTCGCGTTGCTTCGATGACATCGACCGGCCCTGGGTCTCCGCAAATTGTCGTGACCCACGATGTGTTCTCGCTCGCGAAAGATTCGATTGCGGTCGGCACTGGGGTGTTCGCGGAACCTGGGAATCCGGCGACTCGATACAACACGCCGAATCGTCCGATTCGCGACGTGATCGTTGGCGACTTCGACGGTGACCTCCATCCCGAGTTCATCGCATTCATGGGCAACGAGTCGGCTGGAGGATTCGACATGCGGCTGTCCGCCTTCGAGGTCAGCTCTGCGGGCTCTGCCCGTTCGGTTTCACTGCCACAGACAGCTGCTGTGGAGAACTGCCGTTCGGGTGCTGCCGCCGACTTCGACAACGACGGCGACCTCGACATCTTGGCTGGCTGCGCGCAAAGACAGGAGGGTCAGAACAGGAACGTACTGTTACTCAACGATGGGCAGGGCAACTTCACCGACAGCGGCACGGGAATTCTCCCTGCGGCGGCGACCGCTGATACTCCCGCCGCCATCGTGACTGCGGACCTGAACGCCGACGGGTGGATGGACGCGGTAGTAGCGAATGGTTATGACGCCGAGACCGCGGTTGACCACGTGCTCACGAACCAGAAAGGCACGACGGCGCACTGGTTGGAGATCGATCTGGTTGGCTCGAATCCCGATGCTGCTGGAGCGCAGGTCTTCGTCGGCTCGAACATCTGGCAGGTCCGCGAAACCGGGCATCGATACCACCGCTCCCAAGATGACCGAACGCTTCACTTCGGCCTCGGGGCGCAGACCCAAATTGCCCAGGTGGAGATTCGCTGGCCGGATGGCATCTACCAATCGTGCACGGTGAGCGGGATCGACCGACGGGTGACGATCGTCAAGGGAAGCAACTCGTGTAAGGGGCAGAACAAGAGCGGTTTGCTGGCGACGCTGGCGGCAGCACCAGAGACATCACCTGGCACGCCGCTGTCTCGAGTCGCCACGTGCGCCGGGCTTGTCGTGACAGTCGATTATGCCAAGGGTCAGCGTCCCACTAATGGGGACGACGTGATTCGCGGTACCGCGACGGCCAATGTCATCGACGCTCTCGGTGGAGACGATGTCGTCTGTGGTCTGGGCGGAGACGACATCATCATCGGTGGTGATGGCAAGGACCTGATCTTTGCAGGAGCAGGCAACGACGTGATTCGCGGAGGAGCGCTGGCCGATCGGATTCGGGGCGGCACGGGCAACGACGTCATCCGGGGTGGCGACGGGTGGGACTGGCTTTTCGGAAACGACGGTCGAGATCAGATCTTCGGCGGAAACGGCGTTGATCGTTTGCGCGGTGGCAACGGCATCGACCGTCTCGATGGTGGTCCGATGATCGACTACTGCGCTGGTGGGCAGAAGAAGAACTGCGAGCGACGTCACTGAGACCGCAGAAGTCCGGCGTCTGACTCCGGCGACAGCTCGGAGGCCTGTACGTTCGGGGAGTGCATGTGCGAGTGGGTTCTGGGCTGACGAATCGGTTGCGGGTTCTCACAGGAGCGGCGCTTGTCGTGACGGTCTTGGCGACTGCGGTTGCGTCTGCTGGAGCCGAGAACTCCGTGCCGATACCGATCACTGATCGTGGTGTTGTCGTCGAGCTCGCGCCCTACGTGCAGATACCCGATACGTCGCTTGGCCGGCCAAGGCTGAACTCGTTCGCAACGACCGGTGACCGCCTCTTCGTTGTCGAGGACTACGACGGAAAGATCTATGAGATCACACGTGCCGGACAGTCTGGCATTGCGTCGTTGTTCTTCGACGTGAAGGCATCGGTTCTTGCAGCTACCGGTCGCCGATTGGACAACACGAGCATTTTCCACGGTGGGCTGCGTGCTGTTGCGTTCCATCCGAACTTTGCCATCAATGGCCTCTTCTACACCTCGATCATGGAGCAGCGACCAGCCAACCCGAACCCCGCGGATTACCTGAGTGACGTTCCCACCCCGATCGTGGCCGACAGCGTGCTGGTCGAGTGGACCTTCGACCACGATGCAGGCTCTGTCGATGCCTCGAGTTACCGACAGGTGTTCCGGGTCGGTATGCCCGTGTATGACCACCCGATCAAACAGATTGCGTTCAACCCATTCGCAGAACCCGGAGGTTCGGACTTCGGCAAGATCTACATCGCCCATGGTGATGGCAGCGTGCAGTCGGCCACCGCGGGCGGCGGAATGAGGAACGACGCCCGGGGAAAGATTCTCCGGATCAATCCTCGCCAGGCAACAAACGGCGACCCGTATCGAATTCCACCGGAGAACCCGTTCGTGGGAACCCTCGCAATGCCCGACGAAGTGTGGTCGCTCGGCCACCGAAACCCGCATCATCTCGCGTTCGCCCAAGATGCCGCTGGCAACTCGCGCCTGCTCGTCGCCGAGGCTGGAAGGGACAACGTGGAGGAGGTCAATGTGATCGTGCGCGGTGCGAACTACGGCTGGGCCGAGCGCGAGGGCACCTTCGTCCACCTGCCAAGCGGTGATCTGCTTGACGGGATTGCGCCGTTGCCATCGGACGAGGCAGAGTTCGGCTACACCTATCCTGCAGCCCAGGTCGGACACGACGGAGCTCGCGGTCAGGGGTTCTCTGGGCAGAGCATCGCGGGTGGGTACGTGATCGACAATGGGTCGGCGCTGAGTGGGCAGTACTTCTACAGTGACTTTCCGAAGAGCGGACGGCTGTTTCACTCGACGTTGGATGATTTGCTCACCGCTGTGACACAGCTCGACCCCGATGTCGCGAACCGTGATGCACCAACCGATCTCACTCAGGCGCCAACGGGGGAAGCCACGATCATGTTCGATCATGACGCGAACCCATCGACCCCGTCGTTGCTTCGCTCGAACCTGCTCGATGTGTTCAACGACGCAGCCTCGTACGACCGAAGTGGTCGAGCCGACGTCCGCTTCGGCCAGGGAGTCGATGGCGAGCTGTACATCTCGAGCAAGAAGAACGGTTGGGTCTACCTCGTCACCAACTCGCTACCCCCCACCGAGAGTTGCAACGGGTTCGTGGCGACGACGGGTCTGGTCGGAACCTCGGGCGACGATGTCATCGTCGGGACCGGCGGGCCCGATGTGATCAATGGTCTCGGAGGCAATGAC
This sequence comes from uncultured Acidimicrobiales bacterium, assembly GCA_905479685.1. Classification (GTDB taxonomy): domain Bacteria; phylum Actinomycetota; class Acidimicrobiia; order Acidimicrobiales; family SHLQ01; genus SHLQ01. The sequence continues at coordinate 3,230 of CAJQNJ010000220.1, read as the reverse complement.
GTCATCTGCGGTCGCGGTGGTGCCGACAAGATCACGGGAGGCGCTGGAGCCGACCTCATCAACGCCGGCTGGGGTTCTGATGTCGTTCGCGCTGGCGACGGTGATGACACGGTGTTCGCTGGCCCGGGTCTCGACGATGTCGAAGGTGGCTCGGGGAACGACATCCTACGAGGCGGACGCGGAGGGGATCGCATCGTTGGAAACAGCGGCAATGACGAGCTCTATGGCGGAGACCGCAAGGACCGCATCTTCGGGTATAGCGGCAATGACGAAATGTTCGGCGGGGCCGGCGACGACAACCTCCGCGGAGGAGCGGGAACTGACAGCGCTGTCGGTGGTACGGGTGATGACCGCTGCGTGGATGTGCGCACCCGGGTGTCGTGCGAACAGGGCTGACGTGTACCACGTTGGATGAGTTAGTTGAGCAATGTAGCTACGCTTCGTAGTTTCAGCTGCGACCACGATGATAAGATCCCACGGAGAGTGATCCAGGGACGGTTTGTAGTGGTGGGTGAGGTCAAGGCTCGTGGTGGCGTGGTGAGCGTCGGTAGCGGACGGTTCATCGGAAACCTCATGGTTGCTGTTGGAGTGGTCGTCCTCGCTGTCTCGTTGGGTTTTGGTCTGAGTTCTCCAGCCCAAGCAGCCGTCGACCCGGTTCTCTTCGTAGACGAGTTCGTCGACGGGTTGCAGACTGGTGCTGTCGCGGCGGAGTGGATGCCGGACGGACGTTTGTTGGTGCTCGCTCGTGATGGCACCGTGAACACAAGCGATCCACTCACAGGCGCAACCAATGAAGTGCTTGTCATGTCCAACGTGTCGAATGAAGGGGAGCGGGGGGCGCTCGACTTGGCGTTGCACCCCGACTTCGCGAACAACAGCCAATTCTTCGTGTACCACGCCACGGATGAAGTCGAGGCAGCCCTACGAATCGTTCGGTTCACGCTCGACGAGGGCAGTGCGACGAACACGGCGGACAGTTACCAACTGATTTGGGAGAATCCGGGTGTCGACCACGTCGAGAAGTACCACGTTGGAGGCTCACTCGAGATCGGTCAGGACTCGAAGCTGTTGTTGACGATTGGCGACGGGCTGATCTCCACTCAGGCGGACGACCTCGACAAGGTCTTCGGAAAAGTGATTCGGCTCAACCTCGACGGATCGATACCGACCGACAATCCGTTCGTCGACACGCCGGGTGCACTTGGCGATATCTATGCCTATGGACTCCGAAACCCGTTTCGTGCGTGGGTCGATCCGATCAGCGGTGAGCATTGGGTGGGCGATGTCGGCGGAAACACCGCTGAACGCGCCTACGAAGAAATCGATGAGATCGTGGCTGGCGGCTTCTATGGATGGCCAGCATGTGAAGGTCCGCTCGGTGCTCCGAAGGAAGGCCCAGATTGCCCTGAAGGCACGGTTGGTCCGTGGCTCTACTACGGCCACGACATCAATGAGACATGCTGCTCGAATCGTTCGATAACTCTTGGGGAGAAGTATCGCGGCAACAAGATGCCTCCCGAGATGCAGGACGCGATGTTGTACGGCGATTGGGCGGACAATTTGATGTTCTGGGCCGAGACGTTGCCCGATGGATCGTCGGGCGCCGTGCATGAGATCCCGCTCGACGGTGCGTCGAGAGGGCCGGTCTGGATCAGCGTTGGGCCCGACGGGTACATCTACTACATCCGATTTGTTCCATTCTCGACTTCGTACTACGAGCTCCGGCGGATTCGTTATACCGGTACTGTCAACAACCCGCCAAAGATTGAGTCGGTCACTGCAACGCCCAACTCCGGCAGCGCTCCCCTGAACGTCACGTTCACGGCTGTTGTCGATGATCCAGACGACGACACCATCACGTATGAGTGGGACTTCGGTGATGGCAACAGCTCGGCGGACGCGAGCCCGACACACACCTATTCGAGCGCCGGGATGTACGAAGCCTCACTCGTTATTACCGCCAACGGCGACACCGCCACCGCGCCGAGCGTGACTGTGCAGGTGGGTTTGGTGCCGGAGGTCACGATCACCTCACCGATCGACGAGTCGATGTTCGATGCCGGTGACTCGGTGAATCTGAGTGCGATCGGAACCGACGACGATGGCACCTTGACCGATGCTTCATATGCCTGGACAACGGAGCTGCTTCACGAGGAACATTCGCACGGGTCGATCGTGCCGGACATCGGTCAGAACCAGGTGTTCAATGCCCCAACATCGGGCCATGACTATCGCGGAGCCACCGGCCATCGCTTCACCGTCGTGGTCACGGATGCCGATGGTTTGACCGCGTCGGATTCGGTAACGATCTACCCGAACAAGGTCGACGTCACGATCACGAACACGCTCGATACTGCGACCGTCCTGGTGGATGGGACTACCCAGCTGGTGCCATACGTGCTCGATACCGCCGTTGGCTTCGTTCACTCGATTGAGGCCCCCGAGACGATTTGTGTCGAGAATATGGAGTCCGCGTTTGTCTCCTGGTCTGATGGCGGTGCGGGTGCTCATTCGATCACCGTGCCGAGCATCAATACCACCTACACCGCTTCGTACGCTGACGGAACCCAATGTGTTCCCTGCTCGAGCATCTGGGAGGGGGAATCTGGGATCGAGGCGGTGGCTGGATTCGAGATTGCGACGGACCCCACAGCTTCTGGCGGACAGTTTCTCCATGTTCCGGACAACACCCTCGCAAATGAGTTGGACCCTCCGAACGGCCTGTCCCCGGTCGCTGAATTCTGCATCGATGTCCCGGCGGACGCCACGTACTATCTCGATGGAACGATTTCGACTGCCGATCTCGACGGTTCGAGTAATAGCTTTTGGCTGAGTGTCGATGATGGGACCTGGCAGGACTGGCACACGCCGAACTCACTCAGTTGGTTGTCACATGAGGCAGCGGACTCGACTGGACCCCGTTACGAGTGGGATCTGACCGAAGGGGTCCACACGCTGCGAGTGGGCTTTCGCGAGGACGGCACCAAGCTCGATTCGTTCACCTTCCGCTCTGACACGGTGCCGCCCGCTGATGGGTTGACCGTTCTTTCGGGTCCGTGTGTGGTCTATGACACGAATGGTGCTGGCGCGTCGCCCTTTGTTGGCGGGGAGACCAGAACGGTGCAGGTGACTGGCACGCTGACGGGTCAGGGTGGTGCAGCGTCGTGTGTGCCTGTGGGTGTGTCGTCGGTGGTGTTCCGGATTTCGTCTGTTGATCCGTTGACAGAGGG
>CAJQNJ010000219.1 GCA_905479685.1 uncultured Acidimicrobiales bacterium | reverse complement strand
CTCGCACAACAGAACGTCGTCGCGTCGTTCCAGTACGAGACGCGGGTGCTTTCGCGACTCGACCACCCGGGCATCCTTCGTCTCTTCGACACGGGCGCTCAAGACGGGGTGGCCTTTGCGGCTGTTGAACTGGTTGACGGTGAACCACTCGACAGTTTCTTGATCAGACGCGGGAAGCTGAAGCAGGCCGAGGCGATCGATTTCGGAATCCAGGTCCTCGACGCACTCGACCACCTCCACGAGCGGGGTTATGTCCACCGCGACATCAAACACGGCAACCTGATGCTCACCAAGAACCACCGGCTGGTTCTGATGGACTTCGGCACGGTCGTCAAAGCTGGCACGAAGATCGACTATGAAGTCGGCCTGTATGGGACCGTGCCGTTTCTCTCTCCAGAGCAAATCGAGCAGCGTCCCAACATCGACGGTCGCGCAGATCTGTACGCAACAGGTGTGCTCCTCTACCGAATGGTGGCTGGCGTTCGCCCGTTCCAAGGGACCCGTGAGGACGTCCTCGATGCACACCTGCACCTCGAGCCAAAGCGGCCCTCGAGATACGCACACATTTCACCAGAGTTCGACGCGTTCATACTGAAGAGCCTGGCGAAATCTCCTGAAGACCGGCATGCTTCTGCCGCCGAGATGTTGGCCGAACTCCGCGAGATCGAAAAGGCTGGTGACCCGCCGAAGGCGAGCCTCGGCGAGAGGCTGTTCGGCTGGCTACGACCGGGCTGACCTATCGATCGCAGTCATCGATCGCGCAGACGGCCGGCCATGACACCCATGACATGAAGTGCGAACATGGGCGTCTCGTTGACGAGAAACAGGAACCGTCGTTCGTCGACCTCGGCCAGTCTGGTGTCGGTCGCGGCGACTGCATCGAGGCTGCGGGGTTGGTCGTCGATGAGTGACATCTCCCCGAACAGCTCACCTGGCTCGAGCGGCCCGTAGATGTCATCGCCAGAGGTCAAGTTGACCGCGCCTTCGATGACGACGTACATGCTGTCGCCGGGCTGGCCCTTCTCGAAGATGGTCGCACCCGCAGGTACGAAGATGTGGTCGTCGGTGTCATCGAAGAGGCTGAGCAAGTGCACGTCGTGTCCTCCAGACGGTTTCGCGTACGTACGTTGCCACGGCCGTGGCCGCGACGATCGAGTCGAAGACGGCGATTTCTCACGCAGTTCACACAACGACTCACACAGCGATGCACACGAGCAGATGCCTAGGGCTCTCGAGTCTCGAGTAGTTCCTTGCTCGAGAATTTGTAGCGCATGTTTCGATAGACACAGATGTCGGTGATGTCATCGGGGGTGCCAGCCGGGCAGGCTCGGTAATTCGTCGAGAAGCGGAAGGGACCGGTGATGGGTAACACCCGATGCCAGGTATGGCCGTGCAGTAGGACGAGCGTGCCCTTCCTCGGGGTGAGGACCACCTCACCATGAAGATCTTCGTTCGGGTCGCCGATCGGCAGCTCACCGAGGAGATGAGAGCCGGGCATGACGACCACTTGCCCACCTGTTTCGCTCGAGAGATCCCGCGTGTAGACGAGTCGGTTGAGGTTGTGCCTGGCTGGGTTCTCCGGCGGACAGTCCTGGTGCCAGGCCTGGCCGTTCGTACCTTGCTGCGAGAACATGACCATGCTGTACAACTGGCCCCAGCCTTCGCCCAGTACTGCTTGCGTGAGCGAACGAAGACTTTCATCCACCTCCAGTTCGTCGAACGGAGCAGCAGATTCCGCGTCGTACTCCGGCAGGTCAGCATTCTGGGGGAACCAAGGAATGACGTCGGTCTGGGACTGTTCCAGGAACTCGGGTTCGTGCAGGAACTCGGGTGTGTTCCCGAAGTGACCGCGAATGATCGCGTCCATTCGATCCATCAGGTCCGATTCGAAGAAATCGTCGATCACGACGTAGCCGACGCTCCAGAATTGTTCAGTGAGTTCGCTGATGTTCATCTTCTACCCTCAAGTCCATGACCTCTGTTCCACATGTTCAACCAGGGCCTCGGAAGCCGACCACGGAACGGACGCGTTCCCGTCAGGACATCGACGATGCCGGAGCCCTCGGTGCCCGGTAGCCACGCTGCAACCATCGCATCGCACTGGTCGGCGACCGCGTCGAGCACGACCGGTCGCCCAGACAGCACGACAACCACCAGATGGTCGACGCGAGCTCGGACCTCTTCGATGGCCTGAAGATCGTCCGCCGGAAGTGCACAATCGGCGCTGTCTCCATTGCCTTCGGCGTACGGAGGCTCGGCGACGACAACGACTCCGACCGGCCAGCAGCTGCCTTCCGGAAACGAACCGGTCATCGAGTGGGTGACGTCGAACTCCAGCGAATGGTGATCAAACGCCTGGAGAATCGTCGTCCCTGGCGTGGTCTGTCCTGCCGACCCCTGCCATTCGATTGTCCACCCACCGCACTGATTCCCGATGTCATGTGCTCCCGAACCGGCGAGCAAGATTTCCCCCGATGAAAGCGGCAGTAGATCCCCATCGTTTTTGAGGAGGACAGCAGACGCTGCAGCAGCCTCGCGAGCGATCACGCGGTGTGCCGATGATCCGACCAGATCGAGCGACGGGTCTTGGTGGGCGAAGCTGGAGAACAGACCGATTGCGTGTTTCACGGTGAGGATTCGACGAACCGCATCGTCCAGACGAGCAAGCTCGATATCGCCTGCTTCGACAGCTGCGACGACAGTGGAGATGAAGTCCTTGTATTCGAAGGGCACCATCACCATGTCAACCCCGGCGCCGAGACCCTTCACGACACAGAGATACGGGTCCGGGTCGAGTTGACCGAGTCCGAGCCAGTCGGAGATCACGAAACCTTCGAACCCCAACTCGCCCTTCAGTACCTCGGTGAGGAGAGCGTGATGACCGTGGATCTTCTCGCCGTTCCACGAACTGTAGGAGGCCATGACCGTCAGCGCGCCCGCCGAAATCGACGCATGGAACGGATACAGGTGCACCGCTCGAAGAGTTTTCTCGTCGACCCGGGTGTCGCCTTGGTCGATTTTCCAGCCGTCACCCCAGTCGTCCCAGAAATCCAACCACTCCACCGGACCTGCAGATCCCCAGGCGGTGCCGCCATCACCGACGAAGTGTTTGATGCTCGCAAGTGCGGTGCTGGAGCCGTTGCTGGTCTCGCCGACGATACCCCGGACAGCGGCGGCGCCGAGCCGTGAGACGAGCTCCGGGTCATCGCCGAATGATTCATATGTGCGACCCCAACGAGGATCGAGTGCCACTGACAGCGCCGGCGCAAACATCCAGCGCGCTCCCGTTGCGGTGGTCTCTAATGCCGCAGCTCTATAGACCCGTTCGACCAGGTCGGCGTCGCCCGTTGCTCCCAGCCCGATGTTGTGGGGAAAGATCGTCGCACCGACGGCGTTCGAGTGCCCGTGCACCGCGTCTGTTCCGTACAGCGCAGGAATGCCGAGCCGCGAGTTGTGTGACGCGTCGATGTAGGAGCGCACCATTTGCAACCAGGTCTCGGGGTTGTTCGGTGAAGGATTTCCCCCGCCGCCCGAGAGCACCGAGCCGATGGCGTATTCAGCGACGTCTTCTGGAGTGATCGAGTTCTTCTCGACCTGAGTGATTTGTCCCGCCTTCTCGGCGAGCGTCATCTGGGAAAGAAGCTGATCTGCGACCTCGCGCGATGGCGCGAGGTCGTATGGGTTTTGAGTGTGCATGGCTCGGTTCTCAGCCTGTTGGTGGTTGATACACGCGCACGTAGTCGATGTAGTAGCCGATGGGGAACCCGAGGTCGGGAGCGACGGTCCCGCCGAGCGTGCCGCCGAGGGCAAGGTTGAGGATGACAAAGAACGGTTTATCGAACACCCACTCCCGTCCCGCCAGATTCTCGGGACCGAGCTCGTAGTACATGTCGTCATCGAAGAACCACTGGATGCGCTCTGCATTCCAATCGATGGCGAAGGTGTGCCAGTCATCGCCGATGTCGAACTCCTGCCGGTTCCACTTCGACTTGCCCCCGGCGCCCGCGTAACCCGGGCCGTGCACGGTTCCGAGCACGAGATCGGGTTCGCGTCCGACGTACTCCATGATGTCGATTTCACCGATGGTGGGCCACTGCTTGGCGGGGTCGGGCGAGTCCTGTTCGAAGTTGGCGCCGAGCATCCAGAACGCGGGCCAGGTGCCAGCGCCCTTCGGAACCTTGATTCGGGCTTCGATACGGCCGTACTGGAACTCTTGCAGGCCCTGGGTCAAGAGCCGAGCAGAGGTGTACAACGAGTCTTCGAACTGCTCCTTGCGGAGCTCGATCACCAGCAACCCGTTCTCGGTTCGGGCATTCTCGGGACGGTCGGTGTAGTACTGGGCTTCGCCGTTGCCCCAACCCCAGCCACCGATGTCATAGGTCCAGTTGGAGCGGTCGACGGCATCGCCGTCGAACTCGTCGCTCCACGCTAGCTCCATGTCCTCGGGAGGCTCGATCGGGATCGGTTCAGGGGCAGCGATCGGAGCAAGGGTGTCCGGTGGTGCAGCGCTGGTCGTTGTAGTCGTGGTCGTGGGCGTTGTGGTCGTCGTGGATTCGACTGTCGTGGTCGACGGAGCGTTTGTCGACGAAGCTGCAACGTCGTTGCTCGCCGTCTCCGCCGAGCCGCATGCTGTTGCGAGCAGGGCGAACAGGCAGGCGACGATCGCAGGGTGAACCCGTCTTGTTTCGAAGGTCGTCATTTCGTGGTTCACCTCTCCTCAGAGGGCGGTTGCTGGTGGGCTGAGCTGGGCCGTGATTCCGCCGTCGACATACAGGATCTGGCCGGTGACGTAGCTCGCATCGTCCGAGGCCAAGAAGGCCACCATGGCAGCAATGTCGGCGACCGTTCCGAAGCGCCGTAGAGGGATTCGTTCGTCTCCGATTCCGTCGCCGATCGAACGGCTTCGTTTGGTGCGCGTGACGCCCGGACCGATCGCGTTCACCCGGATCCCGTACTGCCCGAGCTCGACGGCCATGGCCCGGGTCATCGAATCGATCGCACCCTTGGTGAGGTCGTACGGATTGCCCATCTGGTGTGCTTGTACACCACCAACCGATGAGATGTTGACGATGGCGCCGCCGCCGGCCTCTTGCATTGTCATCGCCGCGCGCTGGGCACAGAGGTATGGCCCGCGCACGTTCGTCGCCAGCTGGTATTCGAGAAGATCATCATGTGGGTCGACGAACTCGTGACGGCGGAGATCCGCGGCGTTGTTGACGAGCAGATCGATGGCACCAAATTCGCTCAACGCTTGCTCGAACAGTGCATCGACGCCGAATGCTCCGCTCAGATCTGCCGGGACTGTCATGACTTCGGCTCCGACGTTGCGGAACGACACTGCCGTCTTCTCGAGGGTGTCGGCATCGATGTCGGCAAGGACGATACGCATTCTCTCGGTCGCAAGTCGCATGGCGATTCCTTCGCCAATACCGGCGGCGGAGCCAGTGACGACGGCGACGCGCTCGCGGAGCTCTGGGTGCCGAGAATCGCTCATGGGCGGGCCGAGCTTCCATCTGGCCGTCGCGTCTGGGTCCACTGTTCGATGATGTCTTCACACGGGTGCTGTGCAGCGAGCTCTTCATCGATCTCGATGCCGAGGCCCGGACGCTCGTTGGGATAGAGATAGCCGTCCGAGATCGTCGGTAAGCCGGGGAACATCTCGTATTCGAGCTCGGATGGCTGGTACCACTCTTGAATACCGAAGTTCGGAGCCCAGAGATCGAGGTGAAGGTTGGCTGCATGACCCACCGGAGAGGTGTCACCCGGGCCATGCCATGCGGTACGTACACCAAAGGTGCCCGCGAAGATCGCGATATTGCGAGCGGGAGTGATTCCACCCACCTGGCTGACGTGCATCCGAACGAAGTCGATGAGCTGGTCGACGATCAGACCACGCCACTCGTGCGGATTGTTGAACAGCTCGCCCATCGCAAGGGGAGTGGCGCATTGTTGGCGTACCGTTCGGAACCATCCGATGTCTTCGGGCGCAAACATGTCCTCGAGGAAGAACAACCGATATTGCTCGACGTCTTTGGCGAACTGCACCGCGTCGATCGGATTGAGCCGTTCGTGGATGTCGTGCAGCAATTCGATCGCAGGGTCGAGCTCGGTCCGGACGTGTTCGATCATTCCGAGCATCGAACGGGAGTACGCGCGGGGATCAAAGTAGTTACCCTCTGGAGCGTCTTTTGGCCGATGCAGGTTGGCAGCCTCGCCGCCGTAGCCACCCATTTGGATACGAACGTTGCGATATCCCTCCTCGATGAGAGTACGTGCGCTGTCTTCGACCTCGTGTGGATCGCGACCGCTTGCATGCACATACACCGACGCGGCCTCACGCGATTTTCCGCCGAGGAGTTGGTACACGGGCATACCCGCACGCTTGCCCTTGATGTCCCAGAGCGCCTGATCGACGCCCGAGATAGCATTGTTCAGCACGGGACCGTTCCGCCAATAGCCGTGCACCATCGACATCTGCCACAGCTCTTCGATGCGGTCGACGTCTCGGCCTATCAGAAATGGCTTGAGGTGCTGTTCGATCGCAGCCTCCACGGCGTGCACGCGCTGGGTAAAGGTCGCACACCCGAGCCCATACAAGCCCGGCTCGGACGTGCGCACCTTCACAATGACGAGCCTTGAGGGGCCAGGCTGCGTCAGGATCGCGCTGACATCGGTGATCGTGACCGTCACTGGCAGTCAGCCCTTGACCGCACCTGAGGTGAGCCCAGAGATGATGTAGCGCTGCAGGAACATGAACAGCACGAGCATTGGGAACATCAACATGAGTACCGCAGCGGCGAGCTTGGGCCAGTCACTGCCGTATACGCCCTCGAAGACGATCAATCCCTTCGTGATCGGATAGAGGTCTTCGTTGGTCAGATAGACGTTCGCAAGAATCAGCTCGTTCCAGATCCCGATCGCATGGATCACGGTCACCGTAGCGATCGCGGGCCGGATCAACGGCATGAGTATGGACCATACGAATCGGAGGTAGCCGCAGCCGTCCATCGCCGCTGACTCGTCGAGTTCGATCGGGATCGACTTGATGTAGTTGACGAGGATGATCAGCCCGATCGGGTTGATCAGGAACAGCAAGATGTAGCCGGTCCGGGTGTTGAAGAGGCCGAGGTTCAGGATCAGCTGGAACTGCGGGATCAGCGCCGGCGGCAGGAACAGCGCCACCACGTACAGGGTGAGCATGGCCCCAGCGCCCTTCACGTAGCCCCGAGCGATCGGGAACGCGACGAAGACAGACATGATCACGAACATCGTCGTGCCGACCACGGTGTAGATCAACGAGTTGACCAGGTAGCCCGGGAAGTTGGCGAGCTCCCAGGCGTCGCCGAAGTTGGCCAGTTCGAAGCTCTCGGGGAGACCGGTGGGGTCCGCAAAGAACTCCGGCAGAGACTTCATCGCCGCGAAGATCAGGATCATCAACGGGCCGACGTAGAACGCTGCAAAAGCAAGCAGGATCGCGTATGAGCTGACCTTGCGCAGGATGCGACGGCGCTTTGCACCACCGTCACCAGTTTCGCTGTCGTCTGCAACCTCAGTGAAGGTATTGGTGATCACGCTCATGACATGTACTTCCTTTCACGACGAGAGACGAGGGCGTTCGCGGCCATT
>CAJQNJ010000218.1 GCA_905479685.1 uncultured Acidimicrobiales bacterium | reverse complement strand
GAAGGTCGAGTGCGGTAGTCCAGCCGCCTCGAGCACCGTGGTCGCGATGTCGATGACATGGTGGAACTGGGTCCGGGTCTCGCCCCGGCTTGTGAACCCGTTGGCCAGTGCACGATGGTCCCGTTGCGGGTACCACCCCAGTGTGAAGCAACCTGCTTGGTCCACTGGTAGGGCGTGTCCATCGCATGAGCCCAACCGACTGCGTAGTGGTTGTACGCGTTCGGACCACCGAAGTCGTCGATACGGGATGCCATGAACTCGGCGGTCTCCAGCGCGCTGGCACCGTTGAGGCTGAACATTTCGTTGAATGTGCCGTTGATCGTGCCCTCTGCCGACGCACCGTTGTCGCCAATGACGTAGTAGATCAGCGTGTTGTCGAGGATCTCGAGATCCTCGAGTGCGTCGACCACCCGGCCGACCTGATAATCGGTGTGTTCCAGGAATCCGGCGTACACCTCCATCTCGCGGGCGAGCACTGGCTTCAGCTCGTCGGGCATGTCGTCCCAGGCTGGGATCTCGGCAGGACGCGGGGTCAACTCGACGTCGGCCGGCACGACTCCGAGCTGATGCTGGCGGGCCAACGTTTCCTCACGAAGGACATCCCATCCCTTGTCGAACTTCCCCTTGTACTTGTCGGACCACTCGGTTGGTACGTGATGCGGTGCGTGTGTCGCGCCAGGTGCGTAGTAGGCGAAGAACGGCTTGTCGGTCATCAGCGCCCGCTGCTGGCGGATCCACTGGATGGCGTGGTCGGTCATGTCCTCGCCGAAGTGATAGTCCTCGCCTTCGACGATCTCGGGCTCGACCGGCACGGTGTCACGATAGATGGCCGGTGCCCACTGGTTGGTCTCGCCGCCGATGAAGCCGAAGAAGTGCTCGAAACCCTGTCCCGTCGGCCACTGCCGGAAGGGACCCATCGGGCTGGTCTCCCAGACGGGGACTTCGTGGCATTTCCCGAACTGCGCGGTCGAGTAGCCGTTGAGCTTCAACGTTTGGGCAAGCGGCGCAGTCGTGTTGGGGATGACCGACGTGTAGCCCGGTGCACCTGTGGCCATCTCGGTGATACTGCCCATGCCGACCGTGTGGTGGTTGCGACCCGTCAGCAGTGCGGCCCGGGTCGGCGAGCACAGTGCGGTCGTGTGGAAGCGGTTGTACTTCAAGCCATTAGCCGCAAGACGCTCGGCGGTCGGAGTGTTACACGGACCACCGAACGCGGTCGATGCGCCGAAACCGACATCGTCGAGCAGTACAACGAGAACATTCGGTGCTCCGGCCGGCGGGCGCACTTGTGCGATGGGCGGAAAGCTCGATGACGGGTCCCTGGCGTCAGCAGTGATCAGCCCCTGATACCGCTGATCCGGAATTGGGAGCACTTCTCGCTTGACATCGTCGCGTTCCATCGAACTAGACCCTCTCGAACTTCGCGAGGTCGCCAGCCCGCGTGTGCTGAATTTCAGCCCAACTCGGTCTAGCACAGACACGTATGCGGTGCCCTCAGCTCACCCGGTGAGGGCTCCCGGGGCGTTGGCCGATGGGCTGTGGTAGACATCGAAGGCGCACCGGTGACAAGTGGAAACCCGTTCGCTCGCATCACGCGCACCGGAGGTTTTGACCGATGACTGACGCGAACCAACTCCCACCCGCCGCCCTCATGGTGACCCACCCCGTGGCTGACTTTGACACCTGGAAGGTCGGATTCGATGCCCACGAAAGTTCCCGCCGTGCTGCGGGGATATTGGGTCACCACATCAACCGTGCCAAGGATGACGCGAACATGGTGAGTGTGTACATGGCGATCTCCGATCTCGATCAGGCGAAGTCGTTCGCTTCATCGGCGGAACTCAAGAGCGCCATGGAAGACGTCGGGGTGACAGGCCCCCCCGAGTCCAGTTGGATGACACCGGTTCGCGAAGCCGTGGTCTGGGATCAGGAACTGCCGGCCATGATCGTCAGGCACACGTGCGCCGATTTCGATGCGTGGCTCGAGGGCTACGACGCTGCCGATGAACTCAGAATCTCCAAAGGGATTGTTGGTCACGCCGCCAACCGTTCTCTGGACGATCCATCACTGGCGGTCATCTACCATCAAGCGGAGTCGTTCGAGACCCTGCAAGCGTTCCTCGATGATCCAAACCTGCAGGCGGCGATGCGCGACGCTGGCGTCACGTCGGCGCCTGAGGTGTCCTTCTCCACTGGGGGATGGTCCAAACAATACGACTGATCCACAGCCTGAGTTGAAGTAACTCGGCCCGACATTACCACCATGTGGTAGTCTCTCCCGCTGTGTGGATATGCGTTGCGTCGGTTGGAATCGGGCCATGAGTGTCCAAAGTGTGGAACGCGCCGTTGCGCTGTTGATCGCAAGCGCACCTGGTGGGCGTTCGCTCACGGAGCTTGCCACCGAGGTTGATCTGCCGGTGAGCACCGCGGCCCGGCTCCTGGGAACGCTGTGTGAATTGGGGGTCGTTTCCCGAGAGCCCGATGGGGGATATGGCCCTGGTGCGGTGCTTCAGGGCTTGGCGATCGGCATGGACCGCACGGCGAGTCTGCGCGCGCTCACCGACGCAAGCCTTGTCGATCTGGTCGGGGTCACCGGCGAGACATGTGGAATGTCGATCGCTGTGGGCGACGAGGTGCGGTACATCGCCGAGGTCAGCGGCTCGAACTTGATCCAAGTGCGAGAATTCACCAACTATCAGCTGCCGTTGCACATCGTGTCGTCGGGGCTCGTGATCCTGGCTCACTGGCCTGCTGCGCTGGTCGAGCGTTATCTCGAGCAGCCGCTCGAGGAGTTCACAGCGAAGTCTGTCATCGACCCAGCCTTGATCCGCACCCGGCTTGACAGGATCCGTAGCGACGGATTCTGCTGGACCCGGGAAGAGTTCGCCGAAGGCATTTCTTCGGTTGCCGCCCCGGTGTTGGACTTCTCCGGAACACCGGTTGCTGCTATCCACTGCCACGGGCCAACGTTCCGCTTCGATGCAACGAGCGATGTGAGAATTCAGGAAGCTGTCGCTGCCGCTGCCAACGGAATCTCCGCCGTGCTGGGAACTGGAGCGGCAGCATGACCGATCTGCCCAACATCTTGCTGGTCCAGGTCGATCAGCTCGCGGCATCGTTTCTTCCCGCGTACAGCAACACGGTCGCAAAGACGCCACATCTTGATTCGTTGGCTGGCCGATCGGTGGTGTTCGAGTCGGCCTACACGAACTTCTCGCTGTGTGCGCCGTCGAGATTCTCGATGCTTTCCGGTCGATTGGCATCGGAGATCGGAGCGTTTGACAACGGTGCCGAATTCGCGAGCTCGACACCAACGTTCGCCCACTATCTGCGAGCAGCGGGCTATCACACGTCTCTCGTTGGCAAGATGCACTTCGTCGGGCCCGACCAATTGCACGGATTTCACGAGCGCCTGACCACCGATATCTATCCATCCAGTTTTGGCTGGACGGGCGACTGGACCCAGGTCAGAGAAGAACACAGCAACGACGCCCGATCCTTCGAGCTCGCGGGGCCGTACCTGCGCACGGTTCAGATGGATTACGACGATGAGGTGGCTCATCGCGCCCGCCGGAAACTCTACGACCTAGCGCGTGGTGACTCCCTCGACGCTGACCAGCCATGGCTGCTGACAGCATCATTCACGCATCCGCACGACCCGTACCAGTGTCGTCCGGAGTACTGGGACCGCTACCGGTCAGAGGACATCGACCTCCCGACGGTCGGGCGGATTCCGAACGATAGGGCTGACCCCTACAGCCTGCGACTCCGAGCGCAGTACGGCTTGGCTGACTTCGAGCCGACAGAGGAACAGATCCGTCAGGCTCGACACGGCTACTACGGCTCGATCAGCTATGTCGACGGTCTTGTGGGTGAGCTGATCGCAACGCTGACCGAGACAGGTCTGGTCGACAACACGGTCGTGGTGTTCACAACCGACCATGGCGACATGATGGGCGAGCGAGGCCTCTGGTACAAGAAGTCGTTCTTCGAGGCTGCCTCACGCATCCCGTTCATGGTTTCGTGGCCGAAACGGTTCCCGCCGCGCCGAATCGTCGAGAACGTGTCACTGGTCGACGTGCTACCGACATTCTGTGAGATCGCGGGAAACCGGGCGTTGGCTGAGTCAGCCGATCCACTCGATGGCAGAAGTCTCGTCACGCTGATGGAGACAGGGGCCGATGCGAGTCTCGACGACACCATCTACGGAGAGAATCTGGCGGAGGGGGCAACCGCCCCGATCTTGATGGTCAAGCGTGGCGCCTTGAAACTGATCACGAGTGGCTGTGACCCGGAGCAACTGTTCGACCTGAGTGCTGATCCTCTCGAGTTGAACAACGTTGCCAACCATCCGGAGTACGAGGCAGTGTCCGCCGAGCTTCGAACGCTCACGGCAAATAGATGGGACATCGAGGCATTGAACGACGAGGTCCGAGCAAGCCAGCGGCGACGTCACTTTCTTCGGTCGGTGGCGAGCACGTCTGGTTCAGCGGACTGGAGTCACGTGCCGTCAGATCAGGCGAGCGAGCACGTGCTCCGCGACGACCAGACCTACAACGACTGGGCATACGGACACAACCTGGAGAACGGAGCTTCACGATGAGCGCCCGAACGAGGCGACGCCGAGAGCGCGCCGGCAACGATCCGCAGGCAGTCTTGTCGCTCGAGCGAAAGATCCCGCTGTACGAGGTCCTGGCTGACGAGGCAGTCGAGATGGTGCATGACGCATCGATGCGGATCCTCGAAGAGGTTGGGATCGAGTTTCGGTATGACGAAGCACTCGAGGTGTGGCGCGGCGTAGGCGCAGAAGTGGACGGCACTCGCGTCCGGATCGACCGCGAGCTGCTGATGAGCTTGATTGGTCAAGCGCCATCGCAGTTCACGCTCCACGCGCGAAACCCGGCCAACTCCGTGGAGATCGGCGGCCGTCACCTGGCCCTTTCCCCGAACTCGGGGAGCCCGTTCTTTCTCGATCGGAATGGCACCCGCCGATATGCCACTCGTGCCGACAACATCGAGTGCGTCAAACTGAGCCACCAGCTGTCGACCATCCACATCGCTGGAGGATTCCACTGCGAGGCGATCGATGTCGACATTCCGCATCGGCACCTCGTGTATTACGCCGACTCCATGCGCTACACCGACAAGATCAGCATTGGATCCTGCCAAGGTGCCGACCAAGCGCAGGACACACTCGAAATGGCGAAGATCGTCCACGGGGCGGACTTTGTCGAGAACAACGCTGTGATCACCGGCTTCATGAACGGCAACTCGCCGCTTGTATGGGACGAGTCGATGCTCAGCGCCGCCATGGTCTATGCCCGCGCCGGCCAACCGGTCTACTACTCGCCATTTGCGCTGGCGGGAGCAAACACGCCAGCAAGCACCGTGGGTGGCATTGCCCAACTCAATGCAGAAGCCCTCGCCGGGTGCGCCTTTGCGCAGGCAATCAATCCAGGTTCTCCAACGATCTACGGCATGTTCTTGATGATCGTCGATATGCGTTCCGGTTCACCAATGACCGGCACGCCCGACCTCGCACACATGCTGCTGATGGCTGGTCAACTCGCCCGTTTCTACGGGCTTCCGGTTCGTAGTGTCGGCATGCACACCGGGTCCAAGAAACTCGATGCTCAGGCCGGCTACGAAGCGAACATGAACATGCACGCGGCGATTCTCGGCGGCATCAACCTCATCACGCACTGCGGTGGCTGGATGGAACATGGCTTGACCTGCAACCTGGCCAAGTACTGCACCGATGCTGACATCGCAACCGGCTGGATTCGGTATGCCCAGGGCCCGCGCCTCGATGACTTCGGCGAGGCGATGGAAGCGGTACGAGAGGTCGGCCCGGCCGGGCACTACCTCGGCGCAGCTCATACGGTTGCCAATTACACGACGGCGTTTCATATGCCAGGCGTGATGGACCAGACGAGTTTCGAACAGTGGGAAGAGGCCGGCTCGAAAGACACCCAGACCCTTGGGTTCGAACGCGCTGATGCACTCCTGACCGAGTACGAGCAGCCACCAATGGACGAGGCCGCCGCTGCCGAACTCGAGGACTTCGTGGGCCGACGGATGGTGGAAATCTCCTCGGAGGTGGTCGCGTGAGCGCGAAAGATCCTCTCCTCGAGCCGTTCACCCTCGGGCACGTCGAGCTGCGCAATCGGATCTTCTCCAGCAGTCATGCCCCCGGCTACAACACCGACGGGACGCCCAGTGAGCGATACGTCGCATATCACGAGGAGAAGGCCAAGGGTGGAATTGGTTTGACCATGATCGGCGGGTCGAGCAATGTCTCGCCCGATTCAGCGTCGTTGTGGGGTCAGCTCAACTTCTCTTCCGACGCGATCATCGAACCGCTCGGTGAAATGACCGAGCGAATCCACGCGCATGGCACGGCGGTGATGTGTCAGCTCACGCACATGGGCAGACGCAACGTCTCAAACGATGGTGACTGGCTGCCCACCATCGCCCCATCGCCCATTCGTGAGCCGATGCATCGCGGTTGGCCGAAAGAAATCGAGCACTCCGACATCCGCCGCGTCGTGGCAGACTTTGCTGCCGCCGCGGTTCGTGCTCGTGCCAGCGGACTCGACGGCGTCGAGTTGTGTGCAACCAGTCATCTCATCGACCAGTTCTGGACGCCCTTGGCGAATCGCAGGACGGACGAATACGGCGGATCGTTGGAGAATCGTTTGCGGTTCACATTCGAGGTGCTCGAATCGATACGAGCGTCAATCGGTTCGGAGATTCTCGTCGGAATCCGAATGATCGGTGACGAGGGCCAGATCGGAGGGCTTCGTCGGGAGGAGAGCGCCGAGATCGCACAGACCCTTGCCAGCTCGGGCCTACTCGACTTCATGAACATCAGCGGTTCGTCGCTCGCAACCGAAGAGGGCCTTTCCAAAGCGATCCCACCCTCTGGCACTCCACTCATGCCATTCGTGTCCCTCGCTGCGTCGATCAAAGATGTCGTGGACATTCCAGTGCTTCACGCGACACGCATCACCGATGTCGCGTCGGCGCGGCACGCCATCTCGGCCGGGCTCATCGACCTTGCCGGTATGACTCGAGCACACATCGCCGATCCGCACATCGTCGCCAAATTGGAACGGGGAGAGGAAGACCGTATTCGAGTCTGCGTAGGCGCGTCGTACTGCATCAACCGTCTTCATCAAGGCTTGGAATCGGTCTGTATCCAAAACCCGTCGACCGGTAGGGAAACCCACATCCCACAACTCGTGTCGCGGTCGAGGTCTGCGAAGAAGAAGGCAGTGGTCGTCGGCGCCGGTCCAGCGGGCCTGGAAGCGGCTCGCGTGCTGGGGGAGCGCGGTCACAGTGTGGTTCTCTTCGAGGCGCAAGATCGCGTCGGTGGTCAGGTCGTGCTCGCTGCACGGGCGAGCGAACGCCAAGCCGAACTGTTGGGCGTGGTCGGATGGCTCGAACAGGAACTCGTCCACATCGGCGTTGACATCCGGTTGAACACGCCGGTCGACGAGACCGACGTTGCCCGTGAGGAACCCGACATCGTGGTCACCGCAACCGGCGGCTTCCCGGACTCGGGATTCCTTTCATCTGGTGAGGAGTTCGTCGTCAGTACATGGGATGTCCTCAGCGGGAACGCGGCAGTGAGCGGCAGCGTTTTGATCTACGACGACCACGGAGGAGAGCACGCTCCATCGGTTGCCGAATACCTCTCGGGGCGTGGCGTCACCAGCATCGAACTCGTGACTCCCGATCGCTTGGTTGCACAGGACCTCGCAGCGACCACCGGCCCCGTCTATCTCGAGATGCTCTATACAAATGGCGTCGCTATGACGCCAGATCATCAGCTGGTGCGGGTTGAGCTGGACGGCGCGAAACGCAGGGCGACACTGCGGAACGTTTTCACCCGCGAAGAATTCACGCGCACCGTCGATGTCGTTGTATTCGAGCATGGTGTCGAACCCAACGACGAGCTCTACACCGGTTTGCTTGACGCATCGAGTAACCGTGGTGTCATCGACATCGCTGCGCTGACGAGCGGGACTGCACAGCCCGCTGCGGCGAACGGCTATGCGCTGTACCGCGTCGGAGATGCTGTGGCCAGCCGCAGTATTGCTGCAGCCATCTACGACGCACGTCGCCTTTGTCGACTGCTCTGAGAGAGCTATTCGTGGTCATACTGCACGGAAGCGTCAATGCGCTGCGCCGAAGTAATGGTGTCGTTGGCAAAGAAGAGGTCTTGGGAGTTCGTGATGACGGCTGGGACGCCTCCCGCGAACGAGCCTTGTCGACGCGAAGAACAAGGGCTGGATCCCGGCCGAAGCGCAGCTCTGTCCACAATTGGCCAACACAGCTGAAACCTGTGCGTTGTAGGTTGGAGATGTCGTCAAGCGGCGCGCGCCCGATGAACGAGGATTTCTCATGACCTTTGAAACGACCGGACCGACCGACGTTGTTCGAACAACAGCACCGCCAACACCTCCAGCGGTTGTGGCATCAGACTTCGTGGGGGACTTGTACTTCGAGAACGAGTATCCGACTGATGCGACCGTCGACAAGCTGTTCGATCAACTCGATTTTCAACGGGGTTGCCAGTCGTTCATGCGCAACATCACAGCGTCATCGATGTACTCGTTCCGTGAGGGCCTGCGTCGCGACCTCGGTATCACATCGTCGAGTCAAGTTGCCGTGTGGGAAGACCAGTTCGACGCCCGGTCCCTGCTGCTGACGGCGAATTCGGAAACTGTGTACGGCATCACCTACCTCGACCTGAAGACCGACGGCCCGACGGTTGTCGAGGTGGCGCCTGGAATGTTGGGTGTGGTCAACGACATGTGGATGCGGGAAGTCGCGAACGTCGGCCCTGCTGGACCCGACCAGGGCCGCGGCGGCCGGTTCTTGTTCGTTCCGCCCGGCTACGACGGGGAACTCCCGCCGTATGGCTTCCATGTCTGCCCGTCGCAGACATATGGGGTGTGGTTCGTGCTCCGAGGCATGCGCACTCCGGATGGCTCATCGGCCGAGGCGGTCGCGCTGCAGCGTCAGACCCGCATCTACCCACTGGCTGAGATGGCCGAACCTCGTGAAACCGAGTTCGTGAACGCCTCTGGCAAGGACCTCGACACCATTCATCCGGTCGATGTTCGCTTCTTCGAAGACCTCGCCGCGCTCGTGGCCGAGGAACATCCCGGGGCCATCGATGCCGAGACAGCGGGAATGCTGGCATCGATCGGCATTTCGCACGGACAGCCATTCAATCCCGACGAGCGGATGACACGCATCTTGTCCGAAGCCGCCAAGGTCGGCTCGGCAATGGCCCTCGCCACCAGCTACCGGACCCGACTCCCGCTCCAACGCTACGACGACCGGAAGTGGATCGAAATCGGAAACACCGGCTACCCCTACTACGAGCAGGACGGTCACACCATGCTGTCGGGTCTCAGCCTCATGGGGTGGTTTGCGACCGGCTCGTCGATTGCCATGGTGACCCCGCCACCGGGTAAAGGGTCCGCGTACATGTGGACGTATCACGACTCGAACGATGCGTGGCTCGACGGCGCTCGGAGCTATGAACTGCATCTGCCTCCCGGGATCCCAATCGCCAACTTCTGGTCCGTCGTGGTCTACGACGTATGGACGCGCGCGATGCTTGCCAATGGCCAAGCAGCACCCAGCCTCAACAGCTTCGCCGAAATCGACACGAACGACGACGGTTCGGTCACCGTCGCCTTCGGACCGGAGCCACCCTCGAGCGGAACGTCGAACTGGATTCGCACGATCCCCGGTAAAGGCTGGTTCACGATCCTTCGCCTGTATGGGCCTACCGACGGGTACTTCGATCAGACCTGGAAACCAACCGACATCACGCCCGTCTGAACGCTGTCTCCGAGCCCGGCAGCCGGCATCGACCCTGGCCAATACCGGGCAATATCGAGTGCTCCGACCTCGCCTGAGGTCGGTGTCCACGGCGTTCCCCCGATCGCGTGAAGTAGGTTCGTATGTCCACGATCCAACAGGAGCGGTCATGCCCGTACTGACGACTAACGACGGCCACACATTGGATTCCTACGAGGTCCATCCCGATGGTGCGGTGGCCTCGGTCGTCATCATCCAGGAGATCTTCGGTGTCAACCCACATATCCGGTCGGTGGTCGACAGGTACGCGGAGGCCGGGTATCGCGCGATTGCACCCGCTGTGTTCGACCGTGTCGAACGCAACGTCGAACTGAACTACGACGCGGACGGGAAGGCCAAGGGTCGAGGCATCGTCGGTGACATGAGCTTGGAGGACACCATGCTCGATGTAGCGGCCGCAGTCGATCATGTGTCGGACACCGGTCCGGTCGCCGTCGTCGGGTTCTGCTACGGAGGCAGCATCGCCTGGCTCGCGTCGAGCGAACTGCCGATTGCCGCTGCCGTCGGCTACTACGGCGGCATGGTCAATCAGTTCAAGGACCGGACCCCCAACGCCGCCGTCATGCTGCATTTCGGCGCGCTCGATGACATGATTCCGCTCGACGGCATCGGCGAGGTGGCAGAGATGTATCCCGATATGCCGATTCACATCTACGACGATGCTGGTCATGGATTCAGCTGCGACGCAAGGGGGTCGTATCACCCCGAATCCGCGACTCTCGCGCAACAACGAACGTTCGAGTTCCTCCGCGTCAACGGCGTGGGCTGATCGACGCCACCCACGCTCCGCCCAGAACGAAATCGCCAGGACCTCGAGGGACTCGGGCTCGAGTTTGGGCAGCGTCTGATAACCGAACAAGATAAGACTGCCAATGGCAGCAAACAGGTTCAGCTAGAGGGGGATTTCATGAGTGAGTCGACGGATCGATTGCTGGTGGTGGTCGCCCACCCCGATGACGAGACATTCGGTTGTGGGTCGCTGTTGGCTCATGCAACTTCGTCAGGAGTGTCGACGGTGGTTGCGTGCGCGACGAGGGGCGAGGCCGGTTCGCCTACTCCAGGGCGGGGCCTTGATGGCGCCGACATGGCAGAGGTTCGAGAGGCGGAGTTGCGCGAGGCGGCCGAACTCGTTGGGGTCGAACGCGTCGAGTTGTTCGACTGGGTCGACTCGGGTATGGACGGCGAACCTGCTCCCGGAAGCCTGTGCGCTGCGCCGGTCGCCGAAGTGACGGCGGTGATCGGTTCGTTGATCGACGAGGTTCGTCCAACGGTGGTGGTGACGCTGGATGC